>NZ_LTCC01000003.1:0-195717 GCF_002894025.1 Moraxella sp. RCAD0137 | reverse complement strand
GAAGCACCAAGACATCAATCAGTGGAGCGAAGTTGATATTCAACAGGTGATCAATAAACTGAATTTACGACCACGTAAATGTTTAGGTTGGAAAACACCTTATGAAGTTTACTTCAAAAAATCGTTGCACTTGGTTTGACAATTCAAGCAATAAAAAAAGATGCTATGTTAAGCATCTTTTTTATTGGTCATCTGCTGTGCTTTTTTGAGGATTTTTTGGATAGATTTTTGCGCTTAGTCATCGGATCAATGATCAGCGGCCGATAAATCTCCACGCGATCCCCAGATTTTAAAGGTGCATCAAGCCGCGTTTTTTGACTAAATATGCCGACATACCAAGCTGAATGTCGAGGCTCGCTGTGTTTATTATCTTGCGCCCAAGCCCAAAACTTAACAAAATCAGGATCCTCCATCCAGCCCGATGCCATCAGCGCCTCAAACACACTTGCACCCAAAGGCAGCATCAGTTCTGTATAATACTGCCGACCCGAGTCAGGTACGGCAGCGATGGCGATTGCAATCATGCCAGCCATTCGATGACCAAGCCAACAACCGCGATGATGATGGCGATAGGCACCACGATGCGCACCAATACGCGCCAAAGATTATAGCGCATCTCACTGCTTAGGTTTAGCGTCTTACGCAGATGGCTGATTTTCATCACAAATCCTGAGAAAATTGACAACATCAATACCGCCGCCAGACTCAAACAGATGATGACAATCAAGGTCATCTGCACAGGCACGATACTAAATAAGATCGCCAAAACCAACACCACAGCCGCAGCGACGATGCCAAAGCGCGCCATCAACTGCACGGATGCATAATGCAATAAAAACGCTGAAATCAGCAGCATGCCTAGGCTAGTCACCACAAATGATGGGATGGTGACCATCGAACTGCCTGCCAAAATCGCCAATGAACCAAAGATCAGCTGCGTCATCCAGACAGGAAGGATATAACCTGCCAAAGATTTTTTGGTTTGCATCACAGTGGGCGCTGTTGCCATACCACCAAACCAATACAGACCTGTACCCACACCGACGCATAGCAACGCCAAGATCACCGCGCGCGACCATTCGCCTAGACTTACCTCAGTCATCACAGGCACGCTCACCGAGCTATCAAATAACGAAAGCAATGAGCCTAACAAAATCAGCAGCACTCCGACCAAGAGCAGTCGCGTCTTTAACAAGCTTAAAATCACAGCGATCACGCTCAGACCTGCAGCGATGCCTGCCATCGGTATGCCAGATGACTGAAGCACTGATGGAAACTGAGCGGCAGCACCCAAAGCAATACGCCCTGAGATATTGGCCGAGATTAGAATGGCCACCACCACCGACAACAATGCAAAGCCACGCCATGCGATACTGGCATCTGCTTCACGGGTCAGTTTTTGCATGCCTTGCCACGGCATGTCCGCTGAACGCGCTGAGAGCGCAAATTCAGCAAATAGCACAGGCAATCCAACCAGTGCCATCGCCGCCACCCACAACAGCCAAAAATCCAACTCGCGCGCCATGTTTGGTGCGACTTGACCGATGAATAATAAAGGCAAGGCGCACGCCACAAAAAATACCGTATATCGATGGAGCATAATCTTTACCATTAAAAATTTGAACTATTCTACCACAAAAGTCCCTGCAAATGCACACACCCCAAAAGCACAGGCTTTTGGGGTGTGTTAAATGATGCAATCTTAAATCAAAAGACCACTTGTAATCATCTTGTGATCAGTGAACAGCTGCCAAGAATTCAGACAAAATCTTGATGTCGCGATCAGACAGACGCGCTGCAACCATCTGCATCATGCCTTTCTCGCCTTTTTTGGCAGAGTCGTTGGTACGAACTTCCATATCAGATGCCACTTCATCTTCACGGCCCGCAGCACGGAAGAGCTTTAGCTGGGTTGCCAAATAGCCTGCATGCTGACCACCTAAGCGTGGGAATGCTGCATAGGCATTGCCTGCGCCTTTTGGATCATGACAGCCTGCGCATGGGATAACACCACGCGTCTTATCGCCACCTAAGTACAGCTTGGTGGCTTCTGCGACAGTTGCCTTGTTGCCATAACCTGGAGTCCAAGGCGCTTGGCTAGCATAATAACCTGCCAAGTTCGCCAAATCTTGCTGCGTTAGACCCGCCAGCTGTGCTTCCATGATACCATTGCGGCGTGCTTTGGTCTTATAATCCACCAGCTGCTTGTAGAGATATTTGATATTCTGACCGCCAAGGTTTGGCTGTGCAGGCACTGGGCTGACACCATTCGTACCGTGACAAGCAGCACAGTTCGCTTCCACGATGGCCTTGCCAGCTTCGATGTCATAGGCAGGCACAGGATAAGAAACGGCATAGGCTGACAGGCTGGCGATACCAATCCCTGAGGCGAGAGCGAATTTGGCTAAAGTTGCTTTTTTTGCAGGTTTCATAACAATTTCCTACTAACTTGGCTAAGTCTTGGGTGATGTTGTGGCTGAATGTTTAAATCCAGCGCATCTTTTTATCGATTAAAACCAATCATACTGGAATAACTTTTGCTATTATAGCAAGAGTTGGGCCAATTTTCCTACAAAAATTGTGGTTTTGGTAACATTTTTTTTAAAAAAGTGGCATTTTTAGTAAAAATTCCGTGATTTTAAGCCATCACAGATCCAAAACCCAGCCAAATTCACCCCAAAAAACGCTAATTTGAAGGTTATTTACTCATATAATCGATCAAATTGGCCAAATCCTCATCGCTACAGCTTTGGCACAGACCCATCGCAGGCATTTGATGCTTGCCATCGTGCGCAGCTTTTACAAGTGCAGCTTGACCTTTTTGTTGGGTGAGCTTTTGCCATGTTGCGCTGTCGCCTTTTTTGGGCGCATTTAAAGCACCACTGTCGTGGCAAGTGGCACAGCTTTTGTTGTAGGTTTGGGCGATGTCGGCATGCACCAAACTTGTGGATGCCAATCCAAGCATGGCGATAAGCGATGTTTTTATCAATGTTTTCATAATTTTATCTTATTATGGTTGTGAGTGCTGCCATCTTAAGATGGTGGCTTAGGTTTCGTACAAGCGTACACATAGGTATTATTATGAGGGATTTTTAGGCAATTACAAGCAGATTTTGGTAACCAAAGCCGCATCCACTGCATGACAGTGCATCAGATGGATGATAATGCATAACTTTGCCTTTTAAAGCATGCTGCTTTCATGGTAAACTTAGCACATATTTTAAGATGATTAACCGACATGACTAGCCAAGATTTTTTAAAAAAAATCCATCAAACGCAATTTTTATTATCCGCACCAACCTTCAAACTCTGCCCTGCTGACACTGGCTATGAGGTCGCTTTTGCTGGACGCTCCAATGCCGGCAAGTCCTCAGCCATCAATACCATCACCCACCAAAAACAGCTGGCGCGCTCATCAAAGACACCAGGCCGCACGCAGATGATCAACTTTTTTACCGTTGGTAATGAAAATGCGCGCATTGTTGATTTGCCAGGCTATGGCTATGCCGCCGTACCCGAAAGCATGAAAATCAAATGGCAAAAAGAGCTTGAAGAGTATCTGGTGTCGCGTCAGTCCTTGGTGGGATTGGTGCTGATGACAGACATTCGTCATCCACTCAAATACTTCGATGAACAGATGCTTCACTGGGCAAAAGATGGCGGCCTACCTGTGCATGTGCTGCTGACTAAGGCCGACAAGCTCAAGCGCGGCGCCCAAAAAGCTGCTCTGCTTGCCACCAAAAAACAGCTAGAGGCGCTGGATTTGCCATTTAGCATCCAGCTATTTTCTGCACTCAAAAAAGAAGGCGTGCATGATCTGGCTGCGGTATTGGGCGATTGGCTGCATTTGGCTGAGCTTGATGATAATATCGCTACAGATGCCATCGCTGATGATACAGATGCCAGTTTCGATGGCACTCAAGCGGTGACTGCCAATGACTAAGGGGCTGCTGTATATTGTCGCCACGCCAATCGGTAACTTGTCAGACATCACCGAGCGCGCCATCAGTACGCTTAAGTCAGTCGATCTCATCGCCTGTGAAGATACGCGCACATCAGGCAAATTATTAAATTATTTTAACATCGCCACACCCACCATCGCTTATCACGAGCATAATGCCGATACACAGACAACAAAGATCATTGAGCGGATGGCTGCAGGCGATTCGGTGGCGCTCATCAGTGATGCTGGTACGCCTTTGGTGTCAGACCCTGGCTTTCGCTTGGTCAAAGCAGCGCACGAAAATGACATCACGGTCGTGCCGATCGTCGGTGCATGCGCGATGGTAGCAGCCTTGTCAGCAGCAGGATTGGCATCGGATAAATTCAGTTTTATTGGCTTTTTGCCTGCCAAGACTCACGGCCGTATCAAGGCGCTGCAAGACTGGCAAGACCGTAGCGAGACCCTGATTTTTTATGAAGCGCCGCATCGTATCATCGATAGCCTGACGGATATGGTGGCTGTATTCGGCGCACAGCGCGAGGCAACACTGTGCCGTGAGCTGACCAAGACTTTTGAGACCATCAAAAAGCTGCCATTGGGTGAGCTGCTTGAGTTCGTCAAAAATGACAGCAACCAACAAAAAGGCGAGATCGTACTTGTCGTGGCTGGCAATGAGCGCGCGCCTGCCGAACAGATGGCTTATGATGATTGGCTCATCGCCATCGCCAAAGAGCTGCCACCCAAAAAAGCTGCCGCCATCGTCGCTGATGTCACAGGACTCAAAAAATCTGCCATCTACGATCGTCTTTTGGCGCTACAACAGGTCAATTGATAGGTCAATTAATTTTTAATCGTTTAACTGGAGCATATCATGACACTAAAAAACTCTCTCACCGAAGCCGTCAAGTCTGCGATGAAAGCGCGTGAAATGGAAGTGGTGAAAATCCTGCGCAATGTGCAAGCCGCCATCAAAAAAGTGGAAATCGACAGCCAAACCGAACTTGATGACACTGCCGTGCTTGAGCTACTACAAAAACAGATCAAGCAGCGTCAAGAGTCATTGGATATTTATCAAGCCAATGGCCGTGAAGATCTGGCTGCCAAAGAACAGCTTGAGATTGAGGTCATCAGCCAGTTTTTGCCACCACAGCTTGACGAAGCCGCCCTCAAGGATCTTATCGGTGCCACCATCACCGAGCTGTCTGCCAGCAGCATGAAAGACATGGGTCGAGTGATGAATGCCGTCAAAGAAAAAACCGTCGGTCGCGCCGATCCTGCCGTGATCTCAGTACTTGTTAAACAAGCTCTCAGTGCCTAATTCCCTAAAAAACGCGCCACTGTTTGTCCACTGGCGCGTTTTTTAGCTTAACTTTCGGATTTTGGCAAAGTCATCATTTATTCCAAATGGCTTTGTATTTAGCCATCAGCTCATCAGGCGACTCGATGCGCTCAGGATCTTTGATGATACAGTCTATCGGACAGACCTTATCACAGGTCGGCTCATCATAAAAGCCGATGCACTCGGTACATAGGTCAGGGTTGATGACATAGGTTTTTTGACCTTTTTGGTCATAGCTGATGGCATCGTTGGGACATTCTGGCTCGCAGATATCGCAGTTAATACAGTCGGTGGTGATTTTTAGTGCCATGGTTTTATATTGATTAATATCTTTAGTTCATCATTGTAACACAAACCCAAATTGGATTTTGAGCAATTTATTTGCAACCAACCCAAAATTGATTATCCTGCTCCACCACTACAAATTCTGAACTTTGTCTAAAGACATCTAGCCATTTTTTGCAGCCAAAGTCATAACTATCAATATCGGGATGGTTGTTTAAAATCGGATATAAAATGACATAAGCTGCCAGCCCTTTATCTGGTACGATAAATTCTTTGACATAAAGCTTTAAGAATTCAATATACCTATTATTTAGCACTCTTAAACCAGATATAAACTCCAATTCATCAAGACTGCGAACGGCAAGCGGTGGAATTAGACCACCATCTAATATAAAATTCACCACTTTTTCATGGAATTTATCTGATTTGGTATATTGGATTTATACAGCACTATTACCCACCTTTCTTTGAAAATAAGGCAGATTAATCAACAAATCCAAATAATTATCATATCCATAATTTTCTGGTAGGACTTGAGCATTATGATGCAGTAGCGTTGCAAGGTTAGTTAAAGAAACAAACTGCCCATCTGATTGCAAAGCCCAAACACACTGCAATATATGCAACTGCGCATCAAAATCATCCAAGATAGCATTTCTTAAATGATTATTATTTTTTGATTTGATCCAAATTAACTCTTTAGTTTTACAGATGTTAAATCCAGCCATTTGCAGTAGTGCCAACAACGTTTTTGATTTTAGCGACGGATGACTCGGTACAATCTGCCGATGAATCTTTTTCAATCTCGCCCAACCTAGCACATCAATACAATCATCAACCACTTGGGAAAGTATCGTGTCGTCAATTACGCATGTCGAATCATCGGCGCATGGTGCAAGCTCGGCAATCTGAACGCTATCGTTATTGCCTGATAGTTTTGCCACAAGATTTACAAATTCTTCACTGATATTTTGGCTATGCATCAGCTGTACTTGCACCCATTGCATTTTTAGAAATTCAAGCAATGGTGCATAAAGCATACTACTAATACACAAATAAAAAACATTGATGCCGTGTTCATAAAATAAGCTCACAGCATCAATGCTCAAAGTATGTGTCGTTGTATTTTTATCAATATAAATACTATTATCAATCAATTCAATACTAAAAGTATCAGTCCAGCGATGCCATGCCATCATGTTTTCTGCCGTCCAATTACCATAAGCGCGGATTTGTGTCAGCTCACCAAATTGCGAAGCTTGTACAATAATCTCTGGCAGTTTATGATGGCTACATTGATTGATATCAATTAATAAGGCAACTTTCTTATCATTCATTGTGCACTTGATTCATCACTCACGTATAAATCGCCTCACTCACACTTTTCATCACCAAGGCGAACTTTAGCACTTCATGATCCATATCCTTAAACGGATTGGCGATTTGGCAAATCCAACCAGAACCCAGTGCACCATCAATTGGCTCGCCTTTTTTGTCCCACATCTCGGTGAGTGTGTAGGTGATATTGCCTTTTGGCGTCATGATTTCGATGGTGTCGCCAACCATCAGCTTGTTTTTGACTTCTAGCGTGAGACGCTCATCACTAATGGCAGAGACTTCAGCGACGAACTGCTGATGGTCGGTCTTGGATGAGCCGTACTCGTAGTTTTGGTAGTCGCTGTGTACATGACGGCGTAAGAAACCTTCGGTATAGCCACGGTTGGCAAGCCCGTCCAGTGCAGTAATGAGACTTGTGTCAAATGGCTTGCCTGCCACCGCATCATCAATGGCACGGCGATAGACTTGAGCGGTGCGTGCCACATAGTAGTGCGACTTGGTACGCCCTTCGATCTTGAGTGAATGCACGCCCATATTGACCAAATCAGGCACAAGCTCCACCGCACGCAAATCCTTGGAGTTCATGATATAAGTACCATGCTCATCTTCATACATCGCCATCAGCTCGCCTGGGCGACCCTGCTCTTCGATCAGTACCACTTCATCGCTCGGCTGTTCGACATAGTCATCACCCATCACCATATCACCGTTTAGATTCACAGTGCCGATGGCATTACTATTGGTAGCTTGATTTGGTACAAAGACTTGAGCGATGTCCGTGCCTTGGGTGACTGGCACGATGTCGCCAGTTTCGTTTTCGGTGGCTTTGTAGGTGTTGTACGACCAGCGACAGGCATTGGTGCAGGTGCCTTGGTTGGCATCTCGCTTATTGATATAGCCAGATAGCAGGCAGCGACCCGAATACGCCATGCACAGTGCGCCATGGACGAATACTTCGATTTCCATATCAGGCACTTCAGCGATGATCTGCTCAATCTCTTTCATCGATAGCTCACGGCTGACGATGACACGGCTGACACCCATTTGTTTCCAAAATTTCACCGTCGCCCAGTTCACCGCATTGGCTTGTACCGACAGATGAATCGCCTGTTCAGGAAAGGCTTCACGCACCATCATAATCATACCAGCATCCGACATGATGAGCGCATCTGGCTTCATCTCAATTACAGGGCGAATGTCTTCGATAAAGGTCTTAAGCTTAGCATTATGCGCTTGGATATTGACCACCACATAAAACTGCTTGCCCAAGCTGTGCGCATACTCGATGCCACGGCGTAGGTTATCTTCATCAAAGTCATTATTACGCACACGCAAGCTATAGCGCGCCTGCCCTGCATAGACAGCATCCGCACCATAGGCGAAGGCGTATTGCATATTTTTGAATGTCCCTGCTGGGCAAAGTAGTTCGGCTTTTTTGGTTGGCTGGGTAGGTTGATTGGCGGTTTGGCTCATCTTGGCTGCCTGTTTGGTTCTTTTTTAGAAAAATAAGAAATGTATTGGGAAAATTCTTCTTATTATACCAAAAAATTCCTAGTATGCCACTAAGGATTACCAAAAGTCATAAAATTCCCAAAACCCATCATGTGCTGATAAGCTTTGGGAACATTACCTTGTATTATCCTTTGATTATCCGTGATGCTCAGTATCCACGAGCATAAGATGATGGTAAATCTTGCATCTGTTGAGCTGTTTGTCCCAAATCACGCTGAGCATTCAGCCACCAATGCGGATCACGCAGCAGCCCACGACCGACCGCCACCAAGTCCGCTTGATCAGACTCAAGCACAAAATCGGCAACCAACGGATTATCAAGCATACCCACAGCAATGACGGGCAAACCTGTGGCTTGCTTGATTGTATTTGCCAGACCCACTTGATAACCTGCACCAAAAGCAGGATGATGCCCCTTGGCAAGGACGCCATCGCCACCACCGCTGACATGAATCATATCCACGCCTGCCTTGGCAAAACGCTGTGCCATCAGTACGCCATAGTCGCTGTCATAGCCGTTTTCGCCATATTCTTGGGCGCTGATACGGATGATGAGCGGCATATCATCAGGCATGACGGCTTTAACCGCTTGGATGACTTTTTCGCCAAACAAAAATTTATCCTGACCGTATTCATCATCACGCACATTGGACTTGGGTGAGCTAAATTGATGAATCAAATAGCCATGCGCACCGTGCAGCTCAATCGCATCAAAGCCTGCCGCCACCGCACGGTGAGCAGATGCCGCAAAGGCAGCGATGGTATCATCAATCTCTTGTACGCTCATTGCTCTTGGGGTGATGAGATTTTGACCATCAAAATCAAGCTTGCCATAGTGGATGGCACTTGGGGCGATGGCATCAGGGCAGTCTTGCGCCTTACGCCCTGCATGGGCGATTTGGATACCGATTTTGGCACCTTGGGCGTGTACGCCATCGACGATACGCCCAAAGGCATCAGCCTGTTCATCATTCCAAAGTCCAAGACAGCGTGGCGAGATACGACCATTGGGTGCAACATTGGTCATCTCAACGATAATCAGCCCCACACCACCGATGGCTCGGCTGACATAATGCACATAATGCCAGTCATTTGGCATCCCGTCTGTGGCTTGGTATTGGCACATCGGCGGCATGACGATGCGGTTTTTGAGTGTCAAATTTTTTAGGCTAAATGGCGTGTGTAAATGGCGAAATGTCGGCATGGGTTTCTCTTGTTAATTCATCATAAAAATAATTTGGGCTTATGGAGTAAAGATTTTAAAATCGTTTTCATAGCAATCCATCAAATCAGATTAAGCTTGCTGACTGATTGAGATCTTGGACGATATCATACAGCATCTGATAGCTGTTTTGTTGTAAGTTTTCGTCAAAAATATGACTCATCACCATCAGCTCATCGGCTTGATAGCGTGACTGGAAGGCTTGTAGTTGCTGGTGTACAGTATCTCGACCGCCGACGAACGAGCAAGCGGTCATGTGCATGACGGCAGCTTTTTCGTGCGGCAGCCAAATGGCGTTCATATCATCGACAGGCGGCTGCATCGGCTGACCACGACCACGCACGACATTCAAAAATGACTGCTGCTGCGTGGTGGCAAGATACTGGGCTTCACGGTCGGTATCGGCGATGATGGCATTACAGCCGATAATGACATAAGGCGCATCCAGTACATCTGATGGCATAAAGTTGGTGCGGTAAATGTGCAACGCTTCAGGCATCAGGCTTGGTGCAAAATGACTGGCAAAGGCATAAGGCAGACCAAGCTTGGCTGCCAAATACGCACTATCTGTACTCGAGCCTAGGATATACAGTGGGACTTGGGTGCCGATGGCGGGGATTGCCTTGACATCACTCTGCACATCATCACCGCCAAAATACCGCTGCAAATCAGCGATATCCTGTGGAAATTGATGCGAAATATCATGCGCATGGCGTCTGAGTGCCGCTGCGGTCTTGGGATCAGTACCCGGTGCTCGCCCAAGCCCCAGATCCACACGGTTTGGATACATCGTTGCAAGTGTCCCGTATTGTTCAGCGACCATCAATGGGCTGTGATTGGGTAGCATCACCCCACCGCTACCGACACGGATGCGGTCAGTCTGCGACAATGTATGGCCGATCAGCACTTGGGTGGCTGAGCTGACCAGCGAGCGGGTGTTGTGATGCTCGGCGATCCAATAACGATGATAGCCTGCTTGATCAGCGAACTTGGCAAGCGCTACCATGCTGTCGATGGCGTCTTTATTGGACTGGCCTTGGCGGACAGGTGCTAGGTTTAGGATGGAGAGTTTGGTCGATTGGGACATGTTTTTTTCCTTTGTTTTAATCTAAGTTATGGATTACTTTGGGGTGATGATCCAAATTCTCAAGACGCTTGTCCACATCTGCCCACAAATGAATGTCCATTTGTGATCACAAAAGTAAAGTTCAGCCCAAGCCTGCCTTTTGTTTTGAGATAAATCTTGATAAAATTAACGCTACTCCAATGCCATCATATCAGGTATAATTACTAAATTTTCACGCCATCACATAGGAAGCCCCATGAGCACACAAGCTTTTTTGACCGCCCTAAGCAGCGAATTGCCATCGCTTGCCATCAAAACAGATACCGACAGCACTGCCCATTGGGGTCGTGATTGGACCGTGCATTTTTCGGTCGATTGCACCGCTGTGCTTTTCCCGAAGACCACCGAAGAAGTCGCCACCATCGTCCGCCTAGCCAATGAACACGGCACAGCACTGGTGCCAAGTGGTGGTCGCACCGGTCTGTCAGCAGGTGCAGTGGCAGCACATGGTGAAGTGGTGGTGAGCTTTGATAAGATGAACCAAATCGGTACATTTTATGAAGCTGACCGCATGGTCGAAGTCGAAGCAGGCGTTGTCACCAAAGCCCTACAAGAGTTCGCCGAATCAAAAGACCTATATTATGCGGTGGATTTTGCATCGAGTGGCTCAAGCCAAATCGGTGGCAATATCGGCACCAATGCTGGCGGCATCAAGGTCATCCGCTACGGCATGACTCGCAACCAAATCCTAGGACTCACTGTCGTCACCGGCAAAGGCGATATTCTTGAGCTAAACGGCGGTATGCTAAAAAATGCCACCGGCTATGATTTTCGCCATCTATTCATCGGTGCTGAAGGTACGCTTGGCTTTGTCACCAAAGCACTGATTAAACTTGAAAAACAACCGGTCAATCTGACTGCGATGGTGCTTGGCGTACCTGATTTTAACAGCATTACAGGACTGCTTGATAAATTTGGCAAGGCATTAAACTTAACCGCCTTTGAATTTTTTGACCACATTGCCGTGACCAAAGTCATCGAAGCAGGTCATACCAAAGCACCCTTTGAGAGCGAAACACCGTTTTATGTCTTGCTAGAATTTGAAGCGCTCAATGATGAAGTGCTGGATACAGCAATGAGCGTGTTTGAAGCGTGTGCCGAAGAAGGGTTGATTGTCGATGGCGTGATGAGCCAAAGCGTCGCTCAGCTGCACGAGCTATGGAAACTGCGTGAGTCAATCTCTGAGACCATCTCAGTATTCACTCCGTACAAGAACGATGTGTCGGTACTGATTAGCCACTTGGGCAACTTTATCAGCGATATTGAGACAATCGTCAAGGACAATTATCCTGATTTTGAAATCTGCTGGTTCGGTCATATCGGCGATGGTAACTTACACCTAAACATCTTAAAGCCTGCCAATCTTAGCAAAGATGAGTTTTTTGAAAAATGCCAAACCGTGAACAAGTATGTCTTTGATACAGTCAAAAAATACAAAGGCTCTATCTCAGCGGAACACGGTGTTGGCATGACCAAAAAACCGTATCTCACCTACACTCGCACGCCTGCTGAGATTGAGTACATGCAAGCTGTCAAAGCAGTCTTTGACCCAAATGGCATCATCAATCCAGGCAAGATTTTTGATTGATACATTAAGTCGTTAAAGCTCTGCTTGACAGGGCTTTGTTGGTTAATTGGCGCTGTTTGTACGACATTATTAGGTGTTTTGTTAAATTCTGCCAAAATCGCGGCTAATTGGCAGTTAGACACTCGAAAATCAGCCAATTATCAGGTATGATGTTGATTCATTTTAGGAATTTTTAGAATTTATGGCTCACTCAACGCATGTACTCAAAGAATATTTCGACCCGATCAATCTTGGCGAGACCCAGTTGGGCAACACGCTGACAGTTGGGGTGAATTATCATTTTACCAGCCTAGAAAAACAAGGTCTGGCGGCATTGGCTGCTAAGCTGCCTATGATCAGCGATGCGCCTGTGGCGATGGATGTGGATTTGTCTTGCTTTGTGCTGGACAAAAAGATGAGTGCGATTGATGTGATCTGGTATGGCAATCTGCGCAATGCCAATGAATCCATCCGCCATCAGGGTGATGCGCTGATCGGTGCCAAAAGCTTTGAGGACAGCTTGATCCAACAAGAACAAATTTTAATCAAATTAGACAAACTGCCCGAACGCGCCCATCATCTGGCGTTTGTTTTGACCAGTTATCACAATCAACCTTTGGCCAAGGCCGACAAAGGCGTGATTCATTTTGGCGATAAAGAATTTCCCAAACTGCACAGCATTAGCTTTGAGCAGATCGAACCTGACTGTCAGTCGCTGATCGTCTGGCAATTATCACGCACGCATAATGATTGGCAGCTGACAGCACCAATGATTGATCTCAAACTCACCAAGCTGTCTGGCAAGTCTTTAAAGAAGCTGACCGAAACCGTCATCAGCCAAACTCAAGCTGCCCAAGCCCAGCGCTGGTAGCTGCACAGCTTGCTCCATTTAACTAAAACGGTGTCTATGAACACCGTTTTTAGTTAATTTTTAAGCTAATATAGATCACACATCCTGATTTGCATCAGCAGCGCGCAGGTTTATTTGAGCAGATTTTTAATCACACCCATCAAGCCACGACTGATGGCTTGGGTTGCTTGCTTATTAATTTGACTGCCTAATGCATCAGCGACATTGTAGGCAGCACCTTGGCCAGATTTTTTACGGCCGCCTGACAGACCACCCAAAAAACCCTCCAAAGCACCGCTACCACTTTTTTGTTGGGCAGCTTGCTGAGTGGTTGCTTGTGCTTGAGTGGTGTTTGTCGCCTGTTCAGCTTGCTCGGCTTTTGCTTTTTCTTCGTTTAAGGCTTCAAATGCCGAATAATTATCCACCATATCTTTATAATAGCGATACAAAACATCGCCTTGATAAGCTTGATCACGCTCAGCAGCATCCAAAGGCGGCAGCTGTGATGATGGCGGCAAGATATACGCACGCTCGACCACGCTCGGCATCCCTTTTTCGTCGAGAAATGACACCAGCGCCTCACCGACACCCAGCTCGCTGATGACTTCAGCGACATTGAGATTATCATTACTACGGAAAGTCTCGGCGGCAGATTTGACTGCCTTTTGATCTCGTGGTGTAAAGGCACGCAAGGCGTGTTGGATGCGGTTACCCAGCTGTCCTAGGATGGTATCTGGTAGATCCAGTGGGTTTTGGGTGACAAAATACACGCCCACACCTTTTGAGCGAATCAGACGCACCACTTGCTCAATTTGCTTAGTCAAGGCAGGTGGCATATCGTCAAACAACAGATGTGCTTCATCAAAGAACAGGACAAATTTTGGCTTGTCAAGATCGCCCACTTCTGGAAAGGTCTCAAAAATCTCCGCCAAAAACCACAGCAAAAACGCACCATACAAACGTGGCGAACGCATCAGCTTTTCGGAATTTAGGATATTAATCACCCCTTTATCACCCTCAGACTGCACCCAGTCTTCTAGGTTCAATGACGGCTCACCAAAAAACTCATTACCACCCTCGCTCTCTAGCTGTAGTAGCTGACGCTGAATCGCACCGATACTCGCTGCCGACACATTACCATACTGCACACGAAACTCAGCGGCATGATCTGAGACATAGACAAGCATACTACGCAAATCTTTGAGATCCAATAGATGCCAACCACGGTCATCAGCGACTTTGAACACCAGATTCAATAGGCCTTCTTGGGTATCATTGAGCCCCAATAGACGCGCAAGCAGCGTACTACCCAGCTGTGAGATGGTCACACGCACTGGAATGCCTGTCTCGCCATACACATCCCAAAAACGCACTGGAAAGCCTGTCAAATAATCATCACCAAGCCCAAATTCTGTCATACGCTCGCCGACTTTGCCAGTGGCTGTACCGGCATTGGCGATGCCTGATAGATCGCCTTTGACATCCGCCAAAAATACTGGCACACCAAGACGGCTAAAGCTCTCTGCCATCTTACGCAGGCTGATGGTCTTACCTGTACCTGTCGCCCCTGCGATCAAGCCGTGGCGGTTCGCCATCTTGGTATGAATACCCAGATCAGTGCTGCCTTGTACGGTTTTTGCTAGTGTTAAAATCATCATTAATCCTTAAAAAAGACGCATCCTAAAGATGCATAAACTGGCTCATTATACTGCGAATATCCATCAGCTGTGCAGTGAAATTTTGTAAATGACGGCTAAAAGATGGTATCAGAGCGATGGCATTTATGAATTTTTGGTGATGATTTATAATTTTTAATCGATGGCGAAATTGCTTTGGCTCAATTACAATAAACCAACCCCCAATTATCAGGATTACTTATGCGACCTACTCAGCGTTTTGCTGTCATCCCTGCTCGATTTGCACACATTGCTTTTGCTTTTTATATGGCAGGGATCATGGCGTTTTTGATGTCGATCATTTTGGTGTGGATTAACACGGGATGGGATGATGGGTTTTTTGATCGTGTGCTGCATTCTTATGTCATTTCGATGCCGATTGCCGGCTGTTGTGTTATTATGGTGCGACCTTTGGTTCAAAAACTCATCAATTTCACGGTCAAATCCCAAGATCCGCCGTGACACAGGATTTTGTTATGAAAAAATTGCTTGCATGGGCAGTCATTATCTGCGCCCTGATCTTTGGCGGCTATTATGTCGCATCGCCGTATTATACTTTATACCAACTAAAAAATGCAGTAGAAAAACACGATACAGCCACGCTGGTTGATGCTGTGGATTTTGTCAGTGTCAAAGCCAGTATCAAAGATCAGCTCAAAACCAGGCTTGCCACCGAACTGCCTGATACCAATGATGAATTTGCCCTACTCGGTGCGGCATTTGCCACCGTCATGATTGATGGTCTGATCGATGCTGTCGTCTCGCCAAAGTCGATGGAACTACTCATCCAAGGCAAGGATATTACTCAAGATCTATCATTAGCCAAACTACAAGATAGCATGACCAATCGAGCCGCCACCAATACTTCGTCGTCTATCGCCGATGAACTTGAGTATCATCCCAGTTATCAGACACTCAACACCTTTAGTATCGACATCAAAAAACCATCAGCCAATCAGCCCTTGACCGTCATCATGCAGCGATATGGACTATTTACTTGGAAAATTGTTGATGTACGACTGCCGATGGAGTAATTAGGTCTGACAACTCTGACATTACTTGCCCAACTCATCAAATTCTGCTACATTATCTAATTATTTACCTAGACTTACTAAGGATATCTGATGAAACACACTCTCCGCCATCTCTCATCTGCCCTACTACTGACAGGCGGTATCTTATGTAGCCAAAATCTCTGGGCGTGTGAGCGACCTGAAGTGTATGGATATGATTATGTTGATTGCCTGTCGGATGGCTTGGCGAAGGTTAAGCGTGATAACAAATACGGCTTTATTGACAAAACCGGCAAGGTGGTAATTCCACCGAAATACGATTGGGCTTATTCTTTTAGCGAAGGATTAGCAGGAGTTATGCGCAATGGTAGATATGGTTTTATTGACAAAAGTGGTAAAGTTGTCATTGCGATCAAATATGATGAAGTTGATTCTTTTAGTGAGGGCTTGGCAAATATTGAACAAAATGGCAAACACGGCTTTATTAATCAAACTGGCAAGGTGGTGATTCCACTGAAATATGAAGCTGCGCAGCCGTTTGATGGGGGTTTGGCATGGGTTAGGCAGAATAATAAAGAAGGCTTTATTGACAAAACTGGTAAAGTAATCGTTCCAATAGAGTTTAATTCAACATGGAGTTTTTATGAAGGATTAGCTAGGGTTGAACAAAATGGCAAGGCAGGTTTTGTTGATAAAACCGGTAAGGTAGTAATTCCATTGAAGTATGATTCAGTTTCATATTTTAGCGAAGGATTGGCTGAAGTTGAACAAAATGGCAAAGCAGGTTTTGTTGATAAAACCGGTAAGGTAGTAATTCCATTGAAGTATGATTACACAGAACCTTTCAAGGAAGGCTTGTCAAGCGTTAAGAAGAATGGTAAATATGGTTTTATTGACAAAACTGGCAAGACAATTATACCACTGCAATATGATTCTGCCGAGTCTTTTAGTGAAGAACTGGCGCTAGTTTCTTACAATGGCAAATACGGGTTTGTAAATAAAGTTGGTCAAGTAACAATCCCATTGCAGTATGATGCCGCATCTTCTTTTAGTGAAGGATTGACAGGAGTTATGCGAAATAACAAATGGGGCTTTATTGACAAAACCGGCAAGGTGGTGATTCCATTAAAATATGATGATGTAACTAGTTTTAATAATGGCACAGGTGGTATTTTGGATTTATCTACTGGTGAAGCGTTTTATATTAATCGACAAGGCGAGCGTCTATATTGGTTAGGCGAACCAGGGTTTTCTGGATTTAATCGTGAGTAAACAGCGATATCAAGCCACATAAAACCACCTTGTATAATCCATACAAGGTGGCTTTGTTGTTTATTGAATCCCATAATTGGCAAGTAAGGCATCGAGTTTTGGCGCTCGACCACGATACTCGACATACAGATCCATCGGTGGACGAGAGCCGCCTTGGGCTAGGATGGTATCTTCTAGGCGTTTACCAGTAACTGGGTTTAGCACGCCCTCTTCTGTAAACTTGGCAAAGCCGTCATTGGCCAGCAGCTCCGACCACAGATAGCTATAATAGCCTGCTGCATAGCCACCGGAGAAAATATGCGTAAATGAATTTGGGCGGCGCACATAGTCAGGTAGTGTCAGCACGCCCACATCACGGCTGACTGCCAAGAACTGCTCTTGCGCCCAGTTCTCAGGCTTATCAGCAGAATATTGGGTATTGACCGTCATATCAAAAATCCCGAACTCCAGCTGACGAATCAGATTGAACGCCCCTTGATAGTGCTTGGCTTCGAGTAGTTTATCCAGTAGCTCGCTCGGTAGTGGCTCGCCTGTCTGATAATGCGATGAGATGAGCGGCAAACTTGTGCGGTTAAAGGTAAAGCCTTCCATCAGCTGACTTGGCACTTCGACCGCATCCCACGGCACGCCATTGAGCCCTGTCACGCCCTGAATATCCATCTGTGTCAGCATCAGATGCACGCCATGCCCGAACTCATGGAATAAGGTCGTCACTTCATCATGCAGTAGCAATGACGGCTCGCCATCGGCAGGCTTGCGAAAATTCCCCACCAGCACCGCCACAGGCAGCTGCACACTGCCATCAGCATGACGAATACGGTCAATCGCTGTACTCATCCACGCCCCGCCACGCTTATTCTCACGAGCATACAGGTCAAGATAAAACGATGCCTTGTGCCGACTGGATGCATCATACACTTCAAAGAACTTCACCGACGGATCCCACACATCCGCCGATGCAGGACGAATGGTGATACCAAACAGACGCTTGGCAATCTCAAATAGCCCTGCCAAGACCTTCTCTTCTGGGAAGTATTCACGCAAAGTCTCTTTATCAAAATCGTATAATTTCGCCTTGTGCTTCTCGGTATAATAAGCGATATCCCATGGGTTTAGCGTATCGATACCGTATTCGCTCTTGGCAAAGGCGACCAGCTCATCATACTGCGCTTGTGCCTTGGCACGGCTACGCTTGGCAAGCCCACCGAGAAACTCCATCACTTGTGCAGGGCTATCAGCCATCTTGGTCGCCAGTGAATATTCGGCATAGTTATCAAAGCCAAGCAGTTTTGCCATTTGTAGGCGTAGCTTTAGGATTTCGGCGATGACAGGATTATTATTCCATTTGCCTGCATTTGGCCCGACATCAGATGCACGCGTGAGAAACGCCTCATACATCTCTTGGCGAAGTTTGCCATCATCAGCATAATTCATCACCGCCAAATAGCTTGGTGTATCAAGACCGATGCGATAACCAGTTTCGCCTTTTTCTGTCGCTTTTTGTTTGGCGCTTGCCAGTGCTGATTCATTGAGCCCTTTTAGTGCATCAGCATCAAGCGTCTTATGCCAGCCGTTGGTCGCATCAAGTACATGATTGCTAAACTGTGTGGATAGCTCGGATAGGCGACTATTGATCTTCGCCAGTGTCTGCTGATCGCCATCAGACAGTCCAATGCCTGATAAGCGAAAATCCATCAAAGTGTCATCGATCGCTTTTTGTTTGGGTGTGTCAAGTGTGGCAAATTCTGCTGAATTCTTGATCGCCATCACCTGCCGATACAATCCTTTGTGCATCCCGCGCCATGTCGAGTAGTCGCTTAATCGCTTTTGAGCATCGCCATAGGCTGCTCGCATCGCATCGTCATTACGCACTGAGTGCAAATTTGCCACCGCAGACCATGCTTTGGATAGTTTATCATCAATATCCAGTAGCGAATAATAATAGCGATCCCATGAGATTGGTGAAATGGCAGCGATGTCATCGATGGTTTTTTTGGATTGATTGATCAAAAAATCCATCGCAGGCACGACATCGGCGGCACTGATTTTGGTGTATTTTGGTAAACCGCTAAAATCAAGCAGCGGATTGCCCATCAGTTCATCGGGGATTTGCAGTGCGACGCTTGGTACAGCGGCGGAAGCGATTTTTGGCAAACCGACTAAATTCAATGCCATCAATGATAATCCGCCTTGTAATACTTGTCTGCGATTCATGATAATTCCTTATAATTTAATTACGATACACAGTATCCAAATTTATCTAGCAGGATACACAGCCCAAGCCAAAAAATCTAGTAGCTTTCATCGGCATTAAGCTTGCTGATAAGTGGCCATCAGATCAGTTTTGCTAGCATCATCGACCGCCAAGGCATAGACCCACGCATTCTCTTGGCGACCATCGGTCAAAGTTACCATGACCTGTGTACGCACATAGCCCTCACCTTCAAAGTCATCCAGTGCCTGCCAGTGGTTTGGTAGATTGTCAGATTTAAATAAATAACCCTGCACCACTTGGCCGCGCTCATAGGGAATGATGGCAGGATACCCTTCGGCCGCACCCCACCCTTGTGGGATCAGCACGCCTGTCATGCTCGCCAACTCAAAGCTGCCGCCGATATTAGCTAGCCAATGATGATTGCTGCGATTTGGCGCCAGTGTACCATAGACAAATAGTTGATTTAGCATACCAAACTCCAATAATTTTTTGGCATTGTAGCACAGCCAAAACACAAAAGCATCCCGAAGGATGCTTTGTGGTTGATGCCTGATCAAACAACAGCTTAGCGCGGCTGGGTCGCTGGCGTCGTCTGTGGCTCAGGCTGAGTGATTTGTACACCAGTGCCATTTTCGATGGTGGTTGGTGCTACAGGCTGATTGGCCGCCAGTTCTGCAGTACGCATCGCTTCTTTTTGGCGATTAAACTCAGTGATCTGCTCAGCTGTCAGATTTGCCCCACCGCCCAGCACTTGATACAGCTGAATTTGACTCACCAGCTTTGCCAATTCTAATTGCAAAATGCTTTGTTGATTGGCAAACAATGAGCGCTCAGCATCCAGTACAGTCAGATAATTATCCAAGCCCGAACGAAAACGCGCATAAGCGATGTCATAAGTCTGGCGGTAGTTATCTTGAAGTCGTACTTGTGCATCAATGCGCTGACCCAAAGTGGCGCGCTCAGCCAACACATCAGAGACCTCTTTAAAGGCGTTTTGGATGGCTTTTTCGTAATTGACCAAAGCTGATTTTTGAGCGACTTGCGCCACTTCATGATTGGCACGGCGGGCGCCTGCATCAAAAATCGGCAAGCTGATGCTTGGGCCAAATGACCAGCCAAAGGCGCCAGATTCTAACAGATTATCCAAACTACCGCTGCTAAAGCCAATGTTCGACGCCAAAGAGATCGATGGGAAATAAGCAGCACGAGCCACATTGATGTTCGCGCCAGCAGCTTTTAGGTTGTGTTCCGCTTGGACAATGTCAGGGCGATAATACAAGAGCTCACTCGGCAAACCTGTGCTAAACAAGGTCTGCGAGGTGATGTTACCGATGTGCATATCCCGACCGATCATCGGCAAAAGCTCATTCGGCACAGGTCGGCCGATCAACAGCTGCAAGGCATTGCGCGCCTGCAAGATCGCAGTATCAGCGCTATAGACCGCCAATCGCGCCGACTCCAAAGAGCTGGCCGCTTGCAGGCTTGGTGACTTAGAATCGATACCAGCCTCGAAGCGTTTTTGGGTGATCATCATCGCATGTTCGCGCGTCTGTAGTGTCTGCTCGGCAAGCTGGCGCTGTGCAAGCGCGTGTGCCAGATTGACATAGCCTTGAGCCACGCTTGAGATGATGGAGATTTGCGCAGCATCTTTGGCAGCATTGGTCGCCAGATACTGATGCAGTGCTTGCTCTTTTTGGCTGGCGACTTTGCCCCACAGATCCAGCTCATAGCTACTCATTGCCAAGCCGACATTGTAAGCGGTGGCTGGATTGACATCACCACGGTTATTTGTATTTGCTGAACGAGTTGCGCCACCTGATGCACCGACCTTAGGCCATGCATTGGTCTCAGTGATTTGGTACTGAGCGCGCGCCGACTGTACCGCCAAGATGGCTGATTGCAAATCTTTATTGTTATTCAAAGCCAGCTCGATCAGTGCTTTGAGCTTAGGATCGGTATAAAAATCCTGCCAGCGCACAGATGCCACACTCGGTGCTTCCACTGCGCTGATGGTATCAGCATCATAGACTTTATATGCATCATTCATTGGCACATTTGGCACAGCCATCACAGGCGCAGCGGTATCGATCTTTTTTGGGATGCTGCTACACGCTGCCATGCTGGCGGCCAGCACAGACAGTGTCAAAATACGCATAGTTTTTGAAGTTTTCATATACAATCCTTAAACTTGTTCGCTGTGATTAATGCTGGTGGCAGGCTTTGCTTTTGGCTTATAAGGGAACAGCGTACGCACCCACACATAGAACATCGGGATAAAGAAAATGCCCAAGAAAGTCGATGTGATGACACCGCCGACCACGCCTGTACCCACCGCATTTTGACTACCCGAGCCTGCGCCAGTTGCGATATATAACGGCACAACACCCATACCAAAGGCCAGTGAGGTCATGATGATCGGACGCAGGCGCATACGAGCCGCTTGCATCACAGATTCTTTGAGCGTTCTGCCAGACTCTTGGATCTCTTTGGCAAACTCGATGATCAAAATGGCGTTCTTAGCCGACAGACCGACGACGGTCAATAAGGCGACTTGCAAATATACATCATTGGCCAAGCCATGCATTTTGGTCAATAACAGCGCACCGATGACACCCAGCGGGATGACCAAAATCACCGAGAATGGCACAGACCAGCTTTCATACAATGCCGCCAAACACAAGAAAATCACCAGTACAGAAATGGCATACAATAGCGGTGCTTGGCCACCAGATTTTTGTTGTTCTAGTGATAAGCCCGTCCATTCATAATCGATGCCTTCAGGCAACTGTGCTGCCATCTGCTCCATCGCCACCATTGCATCACCGGTGCTCATACCAGGGGCAGCGCTGCCGGTCAATGCCATCGATGATACGCCATTATAACGCGACAAACTTGGGCTGCCATACTCCCAATGACTGGTCGAAAAAGCACCGAAGCTTACCATCTCACCAGCATTATTACGGACATACCAACGATTGATGTCCTCTGGTACGACGCGGCTGTCTGCCTCACCTTGGATATAGACACGCTTGATGCGGCCACGATCGATAAAGTCATTGACATAGCTGCCGCCCCATGCTTGAGAAATGGTGCTGTTAATGGTCGCCAATGGCACGCCATAGGCTGCTGCTTGCTCTTGATTGATGTCCAGCTTAAGCTTTGGTGCATCTTCTTGGCCGCCTGGACGGATCATGGCAATGGTCGGATTTTGCATCGCCATGCCCATCAACTGGTTTCGCGCATCCAACAAGGCTTGATGGCCAACGCCGCCAACATCTTTTAGTTGCATGTCAAAGCCACTGGCATTACCAAAGCCTTGGATCGGTGGAGGTGCCATCGGGAAAATCAAACTGGCTTCAGGGATCATCATATTCATCGCCATCGCGCGGTTGGCGATGCTTTGAGCGGTGTTTTCATCACCTTTACGATCGTCCCAATCTTTGAGCTTGACAAATGACATACCTGCATTTTGACCACTGCCCATAAAGCTAAAGCCTGAGATGGCAAATACCGATTCGATATTATCCGCTTCTTGGTTTTGGTAATATTGGATCAGCTGATCCATCACAGCATTGGTCTTATCCAGCGTCGAGCCAGCTGGCAGCTGCACCAGCGTCATCACCGCGCCTTGGTCTTCTTCAGGGACAAATGAGCTTGGCAAACGCATAAAGACAAAGGCAACCACCGCGACCACAGCAGCATAAGCAGCCAGATAGATCAGTTTGGAGGCGAAAGTTTTGCCGACGAAATTTTCATAACGCTGACTTGACTTATAAAAGAAACGGTTAAACCAACCAAAAAAGCCTTTTTGGGTATGGATATCTTTATGTGCCTGTCGTTTTAGGATGGTCACACACAATGCAGGCGTGAACACCAAAGCAATGATGGCTGACAGCGTCATACTGGTAATCAAAGTCACCGCAAACTGGCGATAAATCACCCCTGATGAGCCGCCAAAGAAAATCATCGGCACAAAGACCACTGACAAGATCAAAGCAATACCCACGACCACTCGGCTGATCTCATTCATCGACTTGATGGTCGCATCGAGTACGGAGATATTGGGATCTTCTTCCAAAATACGCTCGACATTCTCAACAACAATGATCGCGTCATCGACAAGCAAACCGATCGCCAACACCATCGCAAACATGGTGAGAATATTGATACTAAAACCAAAAAATGACAATACTGCAAAAGTACCCAAGATCACCACAGGCACTGCCAGTGTCGGAATGATGGTCGCGCGCCAATTTTGGAGGAATAAGAACATCACCAAAAATACCAATACCACCGCTTCAAGCAGTGTATAAACCACCTGCGTAATCGACAGACGCACGAACGGCGTGGTATCGTAAGGCACCACCAGTTTTAAGCCTTGAGGAAAATTTTGGGATAATTCATCCAAGCGCGCACCCACCGCCTCACGCACCTCAAGTGCATTGGCGCCTGGTGCCAGCATGATGGCCATACCAGAGGCAGGATTGCCATTATACACCGTGCGGAATTGGTAGTTTTCACTGCCGACCTCAACGCGTGCCACATCTTTGATACGCACCTGAGCGCCCGCGGTGTCAGTTTTTAGTAGGATGTTTTCAAACTCTTCTGCCGTTTGCATGTAGCTTTGGACACTGACGGTGGCGTTAATCACCGCGCGGTCTGTATTGGTGGGCAAAGTACCTAATTGACCTGCTGAGACCTGCACATTCTGTGAGCTGATCGCAGCAGATACATCTGATGGCATAAGATTATAAGCGCGCAGCTTGGCAGGATCGAGCCAAATGCGCATCGCATACACCGAACCAAAGACATTGGTACCACCGACGCCCTCGACGCGGCTAAGCGGATCGACGACATTGGTAGAGACATAGTCGGCAATATCCGACTGGTTCATACTGCCATCTTCAGAAACGAATGCTGCCACCATCAAAAAGTCACTGGCGGATTTTTCGACATTCACACCCATGCGCTGCACGATCTCAGGCAATGAGCTGGTGGCTGATTGTAGTTTATTTTGAACTTGGACCTGAGCGGTGTCAGGATCGGTATCATTTTCAAAAGTCAAAGTCACCGATGCCGAGCCTGTGGCAGATGAGCTTGATGACATATACATCAAGCCGTCGATGCCTTTCATTTGCTGTTCGATGACCTGAGTGACCGAGTTTTCGACCGTTTCAGCATCAGCACCAGGATAAACGGCATTGACCGTCACCTGAGGTGGTGCGATTTTTGGGTATTGTTCGATTGGCAGACCGTTAATGGCCAATACACCGACCAGCATGATGAGAATTGCAATCACCCAAGCAAAAATCGGTCTATGAATAAAAAAGCGAGACATAATTTACCTTGTAGATTGGGTTAGTTGGTGGTGTCGGCTTGCTGAGACTGTGCTGCATCGGCAGAGTTTTCTTGCGGACGCGCCATCGGTACTTGGCCAGCAGGCGCTGCGGCACCAGTATTTGCACCAGCATCGACATTTGCGCCAGCATTGGCATTGGCCTCTGTACTGGCGGCTGGCAGTTCGCGCACAGTCACTTGCTGCTCTGGCTTGACCTTAGCACCACCGATGATGACCACGCGCTCACCAGTATTTAGGCCGCCTGTGACGATCCAGTTACCATTATAAGTGCCTGCTGTGGTGACATTGCGCACCTCGATTTTGTTTTGGGCATTGACGATATACACTTGCGTTTCACCTTTTGGTGTGCGCATAATGGCGGACTGAGGCAGCAGCACGGCATTATGCACGACGCTTTGGATCAGGCGCGCATTGACAAACATGCCTGGCAACAAAGTACCGTTTGGATTTGGGAATAATGCACGCAAAGTCATCGTGCCTGTGGCAGCATCGACCTTAGCATTGGCCAGCAATAGACGACCCAATGCAGCATAAGTGGTGCCATCTGCTAGTACCAGCTGCACATCAGTGGTGCCTTGACCTGCTTGTCCTGACTGAATCTGCTCACGCAAGCGTAGCATCTCGGTCGATGACTGGCTGATGTCCACATACACCTCATCTAAGCGGTTGATGGTGACCAGTGGTGTCGCTTGGTTGGCTGACACCAGTGCGCCCGCTGTGACTTGTGAGATGCCTGTTACGCCACTAATCGGCGCCTTAACGATGGTGCGGCCAGCATCGAGCTGACTGGCGCTTAGGTTTGCTCGAGCGCTTTGGACGGAGGCATTGGCGCTGCGGATGGTGGCATCTGCCTGAGCCACGGCTGCTCTGGCTGCAGACACATTGGCCTCTGCTGTGCGCATGGCAGTGATGGCTTGATCATAAGACTGACGAGAGATCGCCTCGACCTCCAAAAGTCCTTCAAGTCTGGCCAAATCTGCACGCGCCTGCGCCAGATTCGCCTCTTGGGCAGCCAGATTCGCTTGTGCCGATGCACGCGTCGCCGTGGCATTACCTACCGCCGCCTCAGCATTGCGCACAGCAGCCTCGCCAGATTGTACCTGACTGGTATAACTATCGACATTAATGCGATACAGTGGCTGGCCTGCGCGCACCACGCTACCCTCACGGAACAACACCTCATCGATGATGCCCGTCACCTGAGGACGCACCTCAGAGGTCTCACTGGCCGCAACACGACCCGCGAAGTTTTGGATCACAGGCACCGTCTGTAGCGCGACGGTCTGCACATCCACGGTCGGATCTGGCATTTGCTGGGCTGCTGCGGCAGGATCTTCAGACTTGCTGCATGCCGTTACCAGCGTCACGCCGCCCATCACAGCAATGATCAATGCTGCTCGTAAATTTAATTTCATAAAAAAACCTACTTCGACTAACTTAAAATCATAAGGTATTAAGAGTTTTTATTTGTATTGACAATTAACAACTGATCCATTTGGTCATCTGGTAATTTCATCAATTCAAACACTCTTAAAACCGCTTTTTTGTTCTGATACTAAGAATAATTGCCAAACATTGGATACTATTTGACAAAATACACAAAATGTCACAAAGGATAAAATCTTGTTATTATAACTGATTTTTTATATTAAGAATTGAGAATTTTTCGCGTCATTTACCCAAAACTGTAAAATTTGTGTCTTGAAATTCCCATCGCTTTGTGTGCAAAATCAGCTTAAGCGCCAATTTTTGCTAAATTTTTTAAAATTTTGCTTGTGTTTTTGAAAATTTTTGGTAATATAGCTAGCACTTAATGGCTGGATGGCAGAGTGGTCATGCAGCGGACTGCAACTCCGTGTACGCCGGTTCGATTCCGACTCCAGCCTCCATTTTTTTGGTTTACCAGTTTGTTTTGATGATTTTTGCGTAAGCATGTAATCAAATCGATTGACAATTACGCCGTTTTATTGATTTGAGTGCTAGGCAAACGAGCGAAGGTGTATTCGATATACATCGAGTGAGTTTAACGACGCAATCGAATCAATAAAACAAGTCAAACCGTCTTATTTAGTTCAAAACAAGACTAGGCAGCGAGCCGCAGATAGTACTCAAGTACAGCAAGGCGAAGCTAACGCCGTATTGTTTTGAAATAAATTGACGAATATGCCCGGGTGGTGAAATTGGTAGACACAAGGGATTTAAAATCCCTCGCTCTTTTGAGCGTGCCGGTTCAAGTCCGGCCCCGGGCACCACCGTATGATCAAAGCCTTTATCGATAGGATAAGGGCTTTTTTGTTGCCATAAGATTACCCGCCACCACTGCTATTCATCTACCACTCGTAAGCCTGTGATGACCATCACACCCATTTCATTCATCCAAAAATCCACATCTACCGCACCATATCGCATGGTGCTAACCACTTCGATTTCAGCTTGACGATATGCCACTCGTGGGTCTTGGGCGATGAGATGTTGGATAATGCTTTTGTCTAACATCGCAAGCCTGCCCTCTTGGTACAGCATATCAAAGTCAGTACTCGCCTGCGTTGTCATAGTCACCGTCTTAGTCATCGGCACATCGATCTCGCCACTGATGGCATCGGGCACGCTATCGACAAACGGCAGATACGGCTTGATATCGACAATCGGCGTACCATCCACCATATCAGCACCGATGATATGCAGTCGCACGCGATGATGATTGATCTCCACCTTTGACAATCGCACCACTGATAGTCCGATCGCTGATGGACGGTACATACTGCGAGTGGCAAACACGCCGACTTTGTCATTGCCACCATAACGGGGTGGACGTACCTGCGGGCGAAAGCTGTCTTGGGATTTGTTTTGATGAAACTGCCACATCACCCACAGATGGCTGAATTTTTCGATACCAAGAAAAGCCGATGGCGTATCATAAGGCGGTACAAATTCAATCACACTTGCCACATTGACAAGATTGGGCTGTCTTGGTGTACCAAATTTTTGAACCAAAGGCGAACGATGAGTGCCTATGATGGGTATTTGCAGCGTAGTCATAGAGAATTTTTCTTATTTATGCTAAAATAAACAGTGCTTATTCCAAATTTACCCTAAACCATTGGGTAAAAACTCGTTATTATAGCCAAAATTTCACTCATTGGCACCTCATTGCCAACACCAATAATAAGAGTTTACTATGTCAAAGTTTATCACAGAAACCGTCACTTATGTGCATCATTGGAACGATAGCCTATTTACCATCAAGACCACTCGTGGCGACAGCTTGCGTTTTCGCAATGGCGAGTTTGCGATGATTGGTATCATGGTCGATGGCAAGCCATTGGCACGTGCTTATTCTATCGCCAGTCCAAACTGGGCAGAAGAGCTGGAATTTTTCTCAATCAAAGTTCCTGATGGCCCACTCACTTCTCGCCTACAGCACATCAAAGTCGGCGATGAACTGCTCATCAGCAAAAAACCAACGGGCACGCTCGTACTAGATGACCTACTACCAGGCAAACATCTGTATATGCTTGCCACAGGTACAGGTCTTGCACCATTCTTGTCGCTATGCCGTGACCCTGAAGTCTATGAACGCTTCGAAAAAGTCATCCTAGTACATGGCGTGCGTCATGTTGATGATTTGGCGTATCGTGATTTCTTTGAGAATGAATTGCCAAATGATGAGATCTTTGGTGAATGGGTGCGTGAAAAATTCATCTACTACCCTACGGTTACCCGTGATGAGTTCAAAAACACAGGTCGTGTCACTGACCTGATCCAATCAGGCAAACTGTTCACCGACATTGGCTTACCACCGATGAACAAAGACGACGACCGTGTGATGATCTGCGGTAGCATGGCGATGAATAATGACACCTGTGCGATTTTGGATAGCTTTGGTCTGACCATCTCACCACGCATGGGCGAACCTGCTGATTATGTGGTTGAGCGTGCATTTGTGGGTTGATTAATTTCATAAATGTGAAAAGACGCACTAATTAGTGCGTCTTTTTTTACACTCCATTTAAACTATGCTATAGTCATCTAAATTCATCAAAAGGATTGTTTATGAAAAAGTTTGCTATCGCCCTGCTATGCACTCTACCCTGCGCTACTTTTGCCGCCGATTGGACGCCGGTATTTAAGCCATGGGAGCAGTGCAAATCATCATCTATAGTCACCAAAATCGACAAAGCAGTCATTGGAACTCGTGCCGATTATCAAAAATACACCGATGCATATGAGCTTGCAAGCCAAAATTGGCATGGTGATTATGATGATCCACGCTACAATGACCATTTGGCAAGCTATGGCGTCGATGACAATTTACTGGTATCAAAAAATGCTCTGCAAGGTAAATTCCCTACCATACCAACGCAATATCGCAAAGACATGGGCAAGGCTTATATCACCGATGGTAGCCATAGCAGTTCCATTTACATTCATGTACCACTTAATAATGCCAGACTGTACGGTATACCCATCAAAGAATATGTCGCAGGATTTGGACTTGAAACCGAAAGTCCACGATCTTATGTTAATTTTGGCAACATTAGTGATGCCCAACTTGCCAAATTAAAGAAAATCAAGCTGAAATCAATTTATGAAGAAGCATTTGATGTAAATATTTCAGCTAGCTTTAATCGCAATGAAGAAACGGGCGAAGTGTGGTTTTATGATTGCACTTACTAATTACCAATCAAAAAAGCCAACACAGTGATTTGTTGGCTTTTTGCTTTTGTGATCAACATAAGATTGGCAGTTATTCAGCGATGGCGGTGCGTAGCTGTTCTGCCAATTTGGCCAGTTCATCTTGGTCGCCCATCTTACTTTCGTGATGAGCAAAGGTACTAAAATGCGTCGGCACAAGATGCATATGATAATGAAACACCGATTGACCTGCATCTGAGTGATTCAGCTGCATCTGAGTGATGCCTTGTACGCCAAGCACCGCACGCTGTGCTGTCATCACTTTTTGAGCAGTCTTAAATACCGCACAAGCAAATTCACAAGGCAAATCCGACAGCTCAACCGCTTGGCATTTTGGAATCACAAGCGTATGGCCTTTTGCCACTGGCATGATGTCCATAAAAGCCAAGGTTTTGTCATCTTCATAGACCTTGTGGCACGGGATGTCACCACGCAAAATCTTGGCAAAAATATTATTCTCATCATAGGCTGATGTCATGATATGCTCCTTTTTATTTCGTGAATATGCTCATCGATGTCGCTGCGGCATCGATGGCTATGGTTACATTTTAGCACAGCTTTGGGTATGATTTAATCTGATTTTATCACTCAATTTATGCTATAGTATCAATTTTAGCATCGATCACCACTTATGGATAATGATAAGCCCCTGCTGATATTACAAGAACTCTTCACCGACCCAGGTTTTGTGTTTCGGGTGCACAATGTCAAGCTTGCCACCGTTGACAGCAGCTATGATTTGCCGCAGATGTTTTTGGCGCACTATGACAGCTTGGCCGATGACATCAAAGCAGATCTGCCACTGACGCCAGCACTGCTCAAAAAAATCAACACCCTCGTGCGCGCCGATGAGGCCTGTGCCTTACTGAGCCTGCCATCAGGCAGCATTCGCCCTGCATGGCACATCAAGATCAGTGGCACTGCCGTCATCGTGTGCGACGCCCTGCCGCTAGCATTACATGTGCAATTCACCAACACCGCCAAAAGTAGTCAAGCGGCATATGGCGAGCCAAGCAGTTTGATTTTACAAGAAGCTGCGCGCTGGCAGATGTCAGGCAATGTCAATGTTTTGTTCAAAAATCCTGCTTATGAGCTTGTCAGCGTTGATTTGCAAGGTGATGCCCTTCCCCTGCCGCCACACGATGGCTATGTGCGCTTGCCAAACAGCCATGCACTAGCCACCACGCACGCCATCAATACCCTAAAAAACACCCAGCCTGATCTGTTGGCATATTTAGACACTGCCATCATCGAAAAAGTCACCGCCAGCAGCATGTGATGGCGGTGAGGATGGATTCATTTATCTAAAAAAATTACAGCTTATTATCTTTCTTCGCTGCATCGATCGCATCTTTACCCAGCTTGCGTCGGCGCAGCATCTGTAGGCGCATCTTTAAAGATGGATTGCTTTCAATGGCTTGTTTTTTTTGATAAGTTTCCCAATCTCCAAAGGGATCGGCCTGCATCTGCGCATCGTTTTGATCCAGTACGCGCACTGCATAATCACCCAAGGTGAATTTGATGTACAAGACTTGCACCCATACGATGGCGATCACCATCAAAGGTGCCGCCAATGCCACACCCATGATGCCTGTAATTGATCCCATGATGACCTGAGACAGCAGCAGCGCCACAGGTGGCAGATCCACCATGCGATTTTGGACAATCGGCGCCACCACATAGCTTTCTAACTGCTGCACGACGATGATCATGACAATAACCCACACCAGCATCTCAGGCGCCACCAGTGCTGTCAACAATACAATCGGCACTGCCGACAGCCATGGCCCCAACACAGGAATAAAGTCCAACAAAAACGCAATAAAGCCCAATGCCAATGCAAAAGGAATGCCCATGAGCTTTAGCGCAAGCCAAGTCGATACACCAACAAAAGACATCACCACCAGCTGCCCCAAAAGCCATTGCTGGATTGAGCGATAGCTGCGATCAAGCAAATACTCTGCCTTATCTCGGCTGTCTTTTGGCACCATCGCCACAAAGCTGCGGCGATAAATCGATGGTGAGATCGCCACAAATAAGCCCAAGATCATGATCACCACAAAGGTACCGATGCCACTGACCATACCGCCCAGATAGGTCGGCAGATGCGCCATCGCCCCATCACTAAACTGCGCCAAGAACGCCTGTGGGTCAGCCTGAAGCTCTCGCGCCCACTCGCGCGTGCTTAGCCATTCATAGATGGTGGGATAGCTTTTTAGGTATTGGTGCATGTATTCGATGGCTTTTGGCGCCATGCTTTGCAGATCTTCAAGCTGACTTTTAAGCTCCATACCAAAAGTCGCAGCAAACGCCGATAAAATCCCAATCAAGCCAAGCACCACGGTGCCGAGCAATAGGCCATGTGGCAGCTTTTTTAGGTGAGGGCCAATCCAAGGCGTCTTGGTCAGGTACTCCACCAAACTCAGCAAAAAAATCGCCGTCAAAATCGCAGCAAACACGATCAGCCAGACATGAATAAGATAATAAAAACTCAGCAGCAGTAGCAGCGCCGCCACTGTCATGATGATGAACATTTTTTGGGCTTGAAGATTCATATCGGTGTCACTCTACAAGAAAATGATTTGATGGCCTGATCCTATCTATCAGCCTATCATTGAGTCTGGAACATCTGTTAGTTTGGGTTTTGCTTGTAAACTTAGTATCTGCCATCAGCATCCGCAGCCTAGACAGCATTAAGTACGGTCGCGCTCATCATACCATCATTTGCCCAGATAAAAAAGACCAACTTGACAGCTTGTCAAGTTGGTCTTTTGATAATCAAGTCAAATTTGCTCGATCATTTGGCAAATGCATCACGGCTCATCTGACTTTGGCAGTGGTAGCGGGCCACCAAGCAGATGCTCATCCGCCATCTCATTGTGCGAATTATGCTCAGCTGACTCTTGGGTGATGTACCATTGACTGTTGCGATACAAGGTCAGACGATCTCGTCCCAAGCCGCGCCATAGGCAATACATCATCACAAACACCACTGCTGCAAATGGCAAACCCGCCACGATTGCTGCTGCTTGAAGTGCAGACAGTCCCCCTGCCGCCAATAAGATCGCAGCGATCACGCCCTCAGTCGTCACCCAAAATAGGCGCTGAATCTTCGGTGGATCGGTCTCACCACCTGCGGTCAGCATATCGACGACAAGGCTAGCACTGTCCGCTGATGTCACGAACCACAACACAATCATCACCAAAATGATCACGGTTAATCCTTGAGTGAATGGATAATACTCAATCAATTTAAAAATCGCACTGCCATAATCCGCCTGCACCGCCTCAACCAAGCCAAAGCTGCCACCCAATTCCATATGAATCGCCACGCCGCCAAAGGTAGTGAACCACAAAAACAACAGCAGCATCGGCACGAATAGCACCCCAAATAAAAACTCTCGAATCGTGCGACCGCGTGAGATGCGAGCAATGAAAATGCCCACAAATGGCGACCAACTCACCCACCACGCCCAATAAAACACCGTCCAACTCGCCTGCCAATTACTGTCACTGTACGCTTCATTCCACAGGCCAAGCGTGATCAGATTGCCTGCATAATTGCCGACATTTTCTACAAAGCTATTAAAAATAAACTGTGTCGGGCCAACGATGATCATAAAGGCCAGCATCACAATCGTTGCAACGATGGTCACATCACTAAGGCGCTTAACCCCTTTATCCAGCCCTGCCATCACCGACACCGTGGCACATGTTGTGATGCCTGCAATCAGCGCGACTTTGAGTGTCAAACTCGGTGTGATGCCCCAAAGCTCTGCCAAGCCTGTTTCAAGCTGCATCACGCCAAGACCAAGCGATGTCACGACCCCAAACATGGTGCCAAACACCGCCAAAATATCCACCGTATGACCCCAACCGCCATAAATGCGCTTGCCAATCAGCGGAAACAAAACCGATCGGATCGACAATGGCAATCCGCGGCGATAATGAAAATAGGCCAAAGATAGCGCCACCACCGCATAGACCGCCCACGCATGCAGCCCCCAATGCAAAAAAGAAATCTGCATCGCTTCGACTGCAGCATCCACCGTCTGCGCCTCAGCTCTTGGCGGTGCGACAAAGTGATACAATGGCTCAGCCGTCCCCCAGTATAGCAGTCCGATGCCGATGCCTGCCGAGAACAACATCCCAATCCACGAGCCAAAGCTGTACTGCGGCGCCTCAGTCTGATGACCCAGTCGAATATCGCCATAGCGACTCAGTGCCAAATACACACAAAACACCAAAGCCACATTCATCAAAATGATCAGCAAAAACCCAAATTTGTCACTGATAAAGGCCTGAATACTCGAAAATAGCTGCCCTGCCTGCTCGCTGAACAAGGCGCCATAGAGCATGAATAGCACCACCAATAAGGCTGAGATGGCAAAAACAGGGACGCTCACTTTTGGGAATATCCCAAAGCGGCTGATTTTTACCCCCTCATTCATGATGCGTTTTTCTTGTCTGTGCTGATCCGACGGTGTCGGCGAAATGCCCATAATTCCTCCCAATACGATCTATAAGCAGTCATAAGACCGCCTGATGACTGAAAAGATTTTTAATAACATTACCATCAAGATCGCTAAGTTGCTTAAGATCACTTCACACTACAGACGCTGCGTAATGCCGAGCAGCATCAGCAAATAAGTGTCATGAACGACCATAAATCCTTGTCATCGCCAAGTCCTTGGGCAATACCATTAAAAATCCATCCTTGGCATAAGCCTAGCAAGAATTGCTGGATTTTGCAAATAATCTGATATATATTAAACAAATTACCTGCAAAACTTAGCAAAACTGCCTATAATTGTGACAAATTATCGAAATTTTGAGCAAATTTTGGTCAAATTATCCAGATATTCAGGTAATATTTATCATATAAATTGATGAATATGCCACGCTAAATCAGCACATTATTAACCAAAATTTATCTTCATGCCAAAAAATCAAACACCTTTTTATCATCAAATAGTGCTAAAATAGCCAAAGAGACGACATTAATGCCAGGCAATATTCGCCAAGCAAAATTCATTTTATTTTTGTGATGTTATAAGGAAACGCAATGCCAATTTATCGCTCCAAGACTTCTACTGCTGGTCGCAACATGGCAGGTGCTCGCGCCCTATGGCGTGCCACCGGTATGACGGATGAGGATTTTAATAAGCCAATCATCGCCATCGCCAACTCATTCACTCAGTTCGTGCCAGGTCATGTGCATCTTAAGGACTTAGGTCAGCTGGTCGCTCGTGAGATCGAAGCTGCCGGCGGTGTCGCCAAAGAGTTCAACACCATCGCTGTCGATGATGGCATCGCGATGGGTCATGGCGGTATGCTGTATAGCTTGCCTAGCCGTGATTTAATCGCTGATAGCGTCGAATATATGGTCAATGCTCACTGTGCCGATGCACTGGTCTGTATCTCAAACTGCGACAAAATCACCCCGGGTATGCTAATGGCAGCAATGCGTCTGAATATCCCAACCATCTTTGTCTCTGGTGGTCCGATGGAAGCAGGTAAGGTGCTAGCGAGCACGCTAGGCGATGGTCATACCGTACATGAGACTGTGACGGATGAAAATGGTCAAAAGGTGCGTAAGCTTGACTTGGTCGATGCAATGATCGATGCTGCCGATGATTTGATCAGTGATAGCGATGTCGCCACCACCGAACGCTCAGCCTGCCCAACTTGTGGATCATGCTCAGGTATGTTCACCGCAAATTCGATGAACTGCTTGACCGAAGCACTTGGTCTATCACTACCAGGCAATGGGTCACTGCTTGCGACGCACGCCAAGCGAAAAGATTTATTCCTAGAAGCAGGTCGCCGTATCGTCGAGCTTGCCAAACGCTACTATGAACAAGATGATGCATCGGTGCTACCACGCTCGATCGCCACCAAAGCCGCTTATGAAAACGCCATGAGCCTAGATATCGCCATGGGTGGCTCGACCAATACTATCTTGCACCTATTGGCAGCTGCCAATGAAGCGGGCGTGGACTTTAAGATGGCGGACATTGATCGCCTATCTCGCCAAGTACCTTGCCTATCAAAAGTCGCCCCTGCTACCCAAAAATACCACATGGAAGATGTGCATCGTGCTGGTGGTGTGATGGGTATCTTAGCCGAGCTTGACCGCGCAGGGCTACTACAGACTGATGTGCCAACTGTACACAGTGCGACGATGGCTGATGCACTTGCCAAGTGGGATATCATGAATCCTGACAATACCCAAGCGCGTGACCTATATATCGCGGCCCCAGGCGGCGTACGCACCACCCAAGCCTTTAGCCAAAATAAAGTCTGGTCAAATCTCGATGTCAATCGTGAATCAGGCTGTATCCGTAGCCGCGAACACGCCTATTCTCAAGATGGCGGACTTGCGGTACTATTTGGTAATATCGCTGAGCGTGGCTGCGTGGTCAAGACCGCAGGTGTGGACGAAAGCATCCTAACATTCACTGGCCGTGCTCGTGTGTTTGAGAGTCAAGACTCTGCTGTTGCTGCCATCTTGGATGATCAAATCGTCGCAGGTGACATCGTCATCATCCGCTACGAAGGCCCAAAAGGCGGCCCTGGTATGCAAGAGATGCTCTACCCGACATCTTATCTGAAGTCAAAAGGTCTAGGCAAAGCCTGTGCCCTGCTCACTGATGGTCGCTTCAGCGGTGGTACATCAGGTCTGTCTATCGGTCATGCCAGCCCTGAAGCTGCCGAAGGCGGTGCTATTGGCTTGGTCGAAGAGTTTGACACGATTGAGATTGATATCCCAAATCGTCGCATTCATCTGGCAGTATCGGACGAAGTGCTGGCCACTCGTCGTGAAGCGATGCTGGCTCGTGGCAAACAAGCTTTTAAGCCTGTCAATCGCACTCGCCAAGTCTCAGCTGCCCTGCGTGCCTATGCGGCGATGACCACCAGTGCTGATACTGGTGCTGTGCGTGATGTTAGTCAGGTTGAATAATCCAAGCAGTGCCATAGTCAGCCAAGTACTGCTTGGCTGACTCACCAAAACCAAAAGAAAATTTATGAAATCACTAAAAATCTTTAGCGCACTCATCGCCGCTGCGACACTGGCCAGTTGTGCTGCCACCGACGGCAGTCAAAGCACAGATGCTGCCACGAGCATCGGCATGAACATCCTAAAAACCAGCATCAAGCAAACCTGCCAAACACAGCTAACCAATCATCAATATTGGAAGCTGGCAACGGTGGCGATGTCTGAGCAATCCAAAGCCAACATCTCAAATACCGCCTGTGGCTGCGTGGCGGATAAAGCGCCAGAATCTGTCAGTATGACAGAGCTTGCTACTGCCGCCATCGATCCAAGCGCACGCACGCAAATCGCCCAAAAAATCGTCGTCAACTCACTTCAGACTTGTGTCGTCGAGACACTCAATTCATTGGCGATCCCTGCCCAAAATTCTTAATATCGCCAATCAAAAAGCCCATCTTACTGCAGATGGGCTTTTTTTGATCATAAACCGATCTCACCGATGAACGGCAGATGGCGATATTTTTGGTCATAATCCAGACCATAGCCAACGATAAAACGATCCTCAACCTCAAAGCCACAAAAGCTCACCGCCATCGGAATCTCACGACGCGACGGCTTACTCACCAAGGTGCAGATCTCGATGGAATTGGGTTCGCGCGTTTGCAAAATCTCCACGACCTTTGATAAGGTGCGGCCAGAATCGATGATGTCCTCGACGATCAGCACATCTTTGTCTTTAATTTCGCTATCAAGATCTTTGATGATTTTGACATCGCCACTTGAGACGGTGGTTTTATTGATATAGCTTGAGACGGTCATAAAATCAATTTCATGCGGCTTATCGATGACACGGCACAGATCCGCCATAAAAATCACCGATCCACGCAGCAGTCCAACCAGCACCAGTTCTTTATCGCTGTTTTGATAATGTGCATTGATGGCAGTACCCAACTCTTTAACTTTGGCAGCGATCTGTTCACTGCTGATCATGACATTCAATTCACGCGGTTCGCTCATGAAAGACTCCCGATTTTGATTAATAAATAAAATTTAAGAAAAAATATCCAATGCCATCTCAGACAAAGCAAATTGTCTGACATCATTTAGCATGGTAGTATCAAAATTATGAATAAAAACAAAAGCTAGTTGACGCTTGGGATCACAAAACGCCACCGAGCCATTATAACCCATGTGCCCATAAGCCATCTGTGTATCTTGTAGGCTAAATACACGATGAAAGCCCATACGCCAGCGCATATCAGCAGGCATCACCGCATCATAACCCTCGGTCTGGATTTGGCGCATCTGCTCGATGACCTCTGGCAAGATCAATACTTGGTCATCATGGATGCCATCAGCGGCATGCATGGCATAAATGCGCGCCAGTGCATTGGCTGTTGAGACGCCGTTAGCAGCAGGGATTTTTGCCATCAGCACATCATCCCGATGATATTCCAAGCCATCTTTGGCATTGGGCATCAAGGCGTTTTTGTAGTTGGCCAAATTCATCCGCGAGGTGTCAAAATACAGGCGATTAATGGCAGCAGTACTGATGGCTTGTTCACCCAAAGCGCGCTGCCACATACCACTGACTGGCAGATGACCCAAAGTGTGTAGCGTCTTTTCACTGTCTGGCTTTAATACAGGTTTTCGTCGTGGCGTGGACTTATCAGGTGATTGATAAAAATAGCGTTCAGGCTTGGCGATCATCGGCAGCAGCGCCTCATCGACGCCATAATACAGCTCACCTACCACATCCAGCGGCTCAGCCAAATAACGATTGAGCGCATCATTTAGCCCAAGTCCTGTCACACGCTCCACCAAAGCACCCAGTACCCAGCCCGACACCAAAGCACTGTACGCGCTGGCATAGTGATGCTCATCTTGGCCTTTGGGGATGCTCACTGGCATGGCCGCGACACGCTGTATCATCTGCTCCCAGTCCAGTAGCAGATTTGCATCTGTGGTGATGGAGGTGATGTCAAACAATCCTGCACTGTGTGACAATACTTGCTTTAAGCGGATATTCGCTTTGTCATTCTCAGCAAATTCTGGCCAATAGTGACTGATCGGCGCCTCATAATCGAGCATCCCTTGGCTTACTAAGATCGCGATCAAAGTTGCCATCACACCCTTGCCGATGGAGAAATTCACCGATAAAGTTTTGGCAGACCAAGCCAAATCAGGCAGCGCGTTGCCTGTGGCGACATTCACGACCTCTTTGCCTTGATGATAAATCACCAAAGCCCCACCTGCAGGTGCATCATCGAGCTTGAGCTCATCAAGTACGCGTTGAAATTGTTGTTGCATCTATTATCTCTGTTAGGCCATGAAATCTGTTATACCTTAATATGGATCATTCGCTTAATTCAGCTATCAAAATTCAGCCATCAAATTTTGACATCCATTTGGCTTGTTTGGCAATGGTTGGTCATTGAAATGCTCAAGCTCAACTTAAATCGCCAAAAACCACAAAGCATCGCCGATTCATGGTAAGCTATCAATCCTTGCATCACCAAAAATAACACCGCAAGCCTGATCATTACCAAGCCTGCGGAGGCGGGATACTTAAGTTATTATAAATAAGCCATCATAAATAAGCAATTGTCCCCAGCGCATGAGTTTTTTTGCTGTCTTTAGAGTACAGCCCAAATTCAATCCCCAAGGCATCTGGCGCATCGGTCACAAGTTCAATGGCAGATGGCAAAAAAACGGGCTGACGAAATGACACCTGCACCTGATATGCCGCTGGCAACTCAAAACTGCGCGCGATGGCAGCAAGCGCACGCGCCTTGGTCCACATCCCGTGTGCGATCGCCTTAGGAAAGCCGAAAGCGCGCGCTGATAATGGATGTAGATGAATTAGGTTAAAATCCCCCGACACAAAGGCATATCGACGACCAATGTCCTCTTGTACTTCGATCGACAATGACAATCCGCCCTCGCTGGCATCAAGCTTGGCAGGCGTGATGGTCTCTTTGGGCTTGGCAGCTTGTGGGGATTGTTTGGATTTTTTTTGGCGCGACAAATAGGTTGAGACGCCCTGCCAAACCAGCTCTTCACCCACAAATACCGTGGTCACAAAATCAAACTGCTGACCTTTGTCATGCGCGCGCAAATTATCCAACTGCACCGACATACGCACCGTCTCAGTATCAAAAATCACCCGATACTGAGTGACGCTGTTCTCCAAATGCACCAGTCCCAGCATCGCAAACGGAAAATCAGGCTTTGCCATCATATTCATTTGCAGCGTCTGTGACAACACCGCAAAATAAGTCGCAGGCACACGGCCATCATTCATAAATCCACAAATTTTGCGATAATCCCTCAGATTGGCCTGATCAATGACCAATTGATCAACGGTATATACCGAGCTGGGTAATTGCTTCGCTTTGGCATCGCCTGAGGGCAGCAGACTTTTGATGACATTGGCATAAGTCGTGTGCATTTTTGGCAATTCGCGAAAATGTTGATCCGACATAAGTTTTCCTTACTTATTAATACTAAAAATACAGCAAGATCACGCGCCTAGCACACTTTGGCCACAGACGCGGACGACATTGCCATTGATGCCACCTGCTTTAGGTGACAGCATCCATGCGATGGTTTCGGCGACATCGATCGGATCACCGCCTTGACTCATTGAATTCATGCGGCGGCCAGCTTCACGGATGGCGAATGGAATTTGGCCTGTCATTTTGGTTTCGATAAATCCAGGTGCGACGGCATTGATAGTGCGCGCTGAGCCTTCAAATACCTTGGCCGTGGCTTGCACCAAGCCGATCACGCCAGCTTTGCTCATGGCATAGTTTGACTGCCCGACATTGCCAGCGATGCCTGAGATCGACGACACGCAGACGATGCGTGCCGCTTCAGACAGACCTTGATGACCGATCAGATAATCATTGACGCGATGGATGGCGGCCAAATTAATGTTCATCACCAGATCCCATTTATCCTCGCTCATGTTCGCCAAGGTCTTATCTCGGGTGACGCCAGCGTTATGCACGACGCCATCAAGCTGACCGCACGCGCGCACGATCTGCTCACCTGCATCGTGGGCGGTGATGTCTAAAGGCAGGGCATGGCCACCGATTTGACCCGCGACTTTTTGTAGATCGGCAAGGCTTGCTGGCACATCTAGGCAATAGACTTTGGCGCCATCGCGTGCTAATACCTGTGCGATGGCCTGACCGATGCCGCGGCTTGCGCCAGTGACGAGGATTTTTTTGCCTTTTAGGTCACCGGTACTGCTTGATTGGGCTTTGGTGATATAAATAGGCTGACCTGAGACATAGGCCGATTTGGCAGACATGAAGAAGTTTAGGGTATGCTCAAGCTGATCTTCAGCGCCTTTTTGGACATACAGCACTTGCGCGGTGATGCCTTTTTTAAATTCTTTGGCAATCGACTTGGCAAAGCCCAACACCGCACGCTGCGCCAACGCAAAACCAACATCATCCGCAGTGCAGCACTCTGGACGAGCGATGATGATCACACGACCTGAGGTCTTGATACGGCGTGCGATCGGATGAAAAAAGTCGTACACTTGCTTGAGCTCATCGGCGTTTTTGATGTTCGTGGCATCAAAAATCACCACCTTAAATCGCACATTATCATCTGCCAAGCGCTCATCGATCGCCGTGGTGGCTAGCGCTGACAGCGGTGTATTTGAGCTCACCTTGGCATGTTGATCGCCTAAGGTCTGCACCAGTGCATCACGCACCGAATGATCGACACCCGCTGAGATGCCAAGCGCCACCTCGCCAAGAATCACAGGCTGTCCAGCCTCATAACGATCCAGCTTAATCGGCGTCGGCAAGCCTAGATTTTTGGCGACTTTTCTGCCTAACGATGACTGCACCAATTCACCATAACGATCACTCATCACGCACTCCTGTTGTATTATTAACCTATTTATCAGTTTTCCACTTTTCAATGCTTATAAATATTTATTAATATAAAATTAATATCTATCCAAAAGCAGCAGTTTATTGTAGCATAAAATCGCAGCATTCCGCGATTTCGCGATGCTTGGTCGCATAATTTTGCTGTTATATAAATTATTATTATGCTATAAAAAATTAGTATAATATTTTGTTATTAATTGGGAAATTTCCGCCACATTTATCCTTATTAATGCTAAGCTAACCATCAAGCGCTGATTTGGATGCATCATTGGGCGTTGGTCGATGGCCTCACAAAACCCACCCAATCAGCAAAATAAACGATCATTTTAAGGACAGATTATGAGTATTCAAAAAGTCGCCATCCTAGGTGGCAACCGTATTCCATTTGCACGGAGCAATGGCACTTATGCCGACGCCAGTAATATCGACATGCTGACCGCAGCCTTGGATGGCTTGGTCGCGCGATTTGACTTGGCAGATAAAGACATTGGCGAGGTAGTGGCAGGCACTGTACTTAAGCATAGCCGTGATTTAAACCTCACCCGAGAGGCGGTGCTTAACACCCCACTGGCAGCCACCACGCCTGCTTATGATGTCTCTCAAGCGTGTGGTACTGGCCTACAAGCCGCCTTTGCGGTGGCTAATAAGATCGCACTTGGCATCATCGACAGCGGCATCGCAGGCGGTACAGACACCACCTCGGATGCACCGATCGCACTGGGCGATGGTCTTCGTAAGCCACTGCTGCGCTTAGGCAGTGCCAAAACCGCCAAGCAGCGTCTGGGCGCGATCAGCAGCATCAACCCAAAAGATCTGCTGGCATTTCCTGAAAATGGTGAGCCACGCACCCGTCTATCGATGGGCGAACATCAGGCCATCACTGCACTTGAGTGGAATATCAGCCGTGCCGATCAAGATCAGCTGGCCTATCAAAGCCATCAGAATTTGGCGCGCGCTTATGAAGAGGGATTTTTTGAGGATTTGATCACGCCATATAAAGGACTGACCCAAGACAATAACCTGCGCGCTGATACCACGCTAGATAAGCTAAGTACACTAAAGCCTGCTTTTGGCAAAAAGAACGCCAATCCGACGATGACCGCGGGCAACTCTACCCCGCTCACCGATGGCGCATCATGTGTCCTGCTATCTAGCGAGGCTTGGGCGGCGGAGCATGGCTATGAACCACTGGCGTATATCACCCATCAACAAACAGCGGCGGTGGATTTTATTGGTAAAAATGGTCTTACCGAAGGTCTATTAATGGCGCCTGCCTATGCAGTTCCCAAGATGCTGGCACGTGCAGGTCTTACGCTGCAAGACTTTGATTTTTATGAAATTCATGAAGCTTTTGCATCGCAAGTACTATCGACACTGGCGGCTTGGGAAGATGAGACTTTCTGCAAGACGCGTCTGGGACTGGATGCGCCACTAGGGGCGATTGACCGCAGTAAGCTCAATGTCAATGGCTCAAGCCTAGCTGCAGGGCATCCATTTGCAGCGACTGGCGGCCGCATCCTAGCCACTGCTGCCAAGCTACTTGCCCAAAAAGGCTCAGGCCGCGCATTGATTTCTATCTGTGCAGCTGGCGGTCAAGGCGTGACTTGTATTTTGGAGCGTTAAGATAGCTTGATAGCTTGCCTGCCATGACCGATCGTGGCAGACTTTTAAATTTTATGGATAATAATTCGCCCAAAAAATGATTTATTTAAATTTTCATGAACCCATCTTAGATAGCACAAACCAAACCGAACAATCAATCCATAAAAAGGATTTATCCCAAAACAAAAAAGACTTGGCACATACCAAGTCTTGTTAATTTATCATAAATCCACCGCGTACACAGCAGCCTTGTAACCATCACCTGCTCAAAACCCAGCCTAATCCAAGATCTGATCTTGGATGACCTTATCGGAGATGATTCGCCCTTTACTGGTGCGCTGGATATAGCCTTGCTGTAGTAGATATGGTTCGATGACATCCTCGAGCGTGCCACGGTCTTCAGCCATAGCTGCAGCCAACGCCTCCACGCCAGCAGGCCCGCCATGAAAGCGATCGGATAATACTGACAGATAACGGCGATCAAGCTGATCCAAGCCCTGCTTATCCACTGCCAACATATCCAGCGCTGCCGATGCGATTTCGGCTGTCGCCACGCCATCGCCTTTGATCTCAGCATAATCACGCACACGGCGCAAAAGGCGGTTGGCAATACGCGGCGTGCCACGGCTGCGATGCGCCACTTCTTGAGCGCCGCCATCATCCATGCGCACACCCAAAAGCCGAGCTGACCGCTTAACAATCGTCGTCAAATCAGCCACATTATAAAACTCAAGTCGCTGCACGATCCCAAAACGATCAAACAAAGGCGCGGACAACAAGCCTGCGCGTGTGGTTGCCGCCACCAAGGTAAATGGCGGCAAATCCAGCTTGATCGAGCGAGCCGCCGGCCCTTCACCGATCATAATATCCAGCTGATAATCTTCCATCGCAGGATATAAAATCTCTTCAATCACTGGACTTAGGCGGTGGATTTCATCAATAAACAGCACATCGCCTGCTTCCAAATTGGTCAAAATCGCCGCCAGATCGCCAGCACGCTCCAGCACAGGGCCTGAGGTCGAGCGCAGATTACCACCCATTTCACGCGCGATGATATTGGCTAGTGTCGTCTTACCCAGCCCTGGCGGCCCAAAAATCAGCGTATGATCGAGCGCCTCTCCACGCGCTTTGGCAGCTGGAATAAAAACCTTCATCTGCTCACGCACTTTGGGTTGGCCGATGTATTCATCTAAGCTGACAGGACGGATGGCGCGATCGGCGGCATCATCTTTTTTGGCAATAGGGTCGATAAGACGGGTTTGTGACATGATGATTTGCATACAATGATAATGAATGGGTATTTTAACACAAATTGATCAAAGAAACTTCATTGATACAGTTTGTTGGTGATGGCGGCAGATCTTGGGAGTCGTCGATGGCTGATTACAAATAGCTGATTGGTATTAAGTATATGGCTATGAATCAGTTGGCACAATGCATCATCACCGAGTGATAGAACACACACCCAACAAACTGGCACAAACTGAGCAAATTTTTCACCTGTGTAACTAAAGTAAACTTTGCACTACAATATACATACACAGATTAGGGGATTTTTTGAGGTAAACGCTTTATTATATTCCATTAATATTATCACTGACGAATTATTTAGTGCCAATGATTAATTCTGCCATCATATCAGCCGCCAAAACCGATGTGCCAGACATGTCCATCGTAGCAGCTGCACGCCATTATTCACGATCAGTCTCACTCAGCCATCAGCGCAAGTTTTTTAGAAGGCTTGGTTTGGTATTACTGGTGATGATCAGCATCGGCATCTCATCGATGGCCTCAGCCAACAACACGCCCCGTTATCAGCGCGTGTCCTCTGCGCAGGCGGTCGCTAGCCAAGAGGTGTATCTGAGCGTCTCGCAGTATGAATTGGCACTGATCCAAGTATTATCAGAGATCTGCCCATCAGTGTTAAACGCTCAACAAAAAGCCGATTTTAACCGCGCTTATAATCAGCAGCTGCGATTATTCATGCCGCGCGCTGCCAATCCGCATCAAACGCTCCGTCAGCTGACAGCGCAGCGTGAATATCGAATGGTGCTGCATAATGTGCGCGCATGGACAGCCAGTTTTCCCGCCTCCGAAAATCGCGCCTTGTGCCGTGAATTTGCAAGCTTAGCACAAATGTGAATACGCGATTGATTGATTTTATTGATCATAGCTGTTGATCCATCGTTTATCTTGGCTTGATCATTCAAGATGCTTTGTGTCACCCATCATGTCTGACCGCCCATCAAATGGCTGCTGTAGTTATGTTGATTTTTGGCCACGAGGTTTGTGATAATTTGTTATAATAAACACAACCAAACCCTTGATGAGGCCGATATGCATATTTTTAATCGACAATTTCCCAACACGCGCCTGCGTCGTCTGCGTGTCAGTGATGGCATCCGTGAGATGGTGCGTGAGACGCATCTGGCGCCATGTCATCTGATTGCCCCTGTATTTGTCATCGAAGGCACTGGCGAAAAACAAGCCATCGCCAGCATGCCAAATGTCTATCGCTACACGATTGATTTATTGATTGATTATGTCAAATCACTGTATGCCGAAGGCGTGCGGATGATTGATATTTTCCCTGTGATTAATCCAGCTCTTAAGACCGCAGACGGTCAAGATGCCTATCATCCTGAGACGCTGGCGGTGCGTGCAGTGCGCGCCATCAAAGATGCCGTGCCCGAGATGATTGTCATGACTGATGTGGCACTCGACCCTTATACCACACATGGTCAAGATGGCATCATCGATGAGTCAGGCTATGTGATGAATGACATCACCACCGAAGCGCTCGTCAAGCAAACCCTAGCCCACGCCCAAGCAGGTGCCGATGTCATCAGCCCAAGCGATATGATGGATGGCCGTATTGGTGCGATGCGTCACGCACTTGAGTCAGCTGGCTATGTCAATACCGCCATCATGGCATATTCTGCCAAATATGCATCGGCGTATTATGGGCCGTTTCGTGATGCGGTCGGCTCATCAGGCAACCTAAAAGGCCACAAAAAACAATACCAAATGGACCCTGCCAATCGAGCCGAAGCCCTGCACGAAGTCGCCCTAGACATCAATGAGGGTGCCGATATGGTGATGGTCAAGCCAGGTCAGCCTTATCTGGATATCGTGCGTGAGGTCAAAGACCGCTTTGGTGTACCGACTTATGCTTATCAAGTCTCAGGCGAATACGCCATGCATATGGCAGCCATCCAAAACGGTTGGCTCACTGAAGCAGTCATCCTAGAAAGCTTAATCGGCTTTCGTCGTGCTGGCTGCGATGGCATTTTGACTTATTTTGCCTTGGATGCCGCACGCCTACTGAACGAGGCGCATTGATTTGCCAAATGGCGCTTTTTGGCAAAATTTTGCGGTATTTTTAGCCATCAACTCAACTGACGCATGCCGCCGATCTGAGCAGATGATGATAAAGATGAATGATTGTTATGCAAATTTTTAGTTTTTTATCACCTGAAAATATTTCATGCAATCAGCGCGCTTTCGCCTACCGCTTGCCAAAAAATCATGCTAGAATAACAAAATCCTCCCTAGGCGCTGCCTTTTGATATGCTGCAGCGCCGTATGATTTAGCACCAATATGGATGTACTATGACTTCAGCTACCAGAGACCAAAAGGTCGATGACACCACTTTTAATTCGGATGCCGACCTACAAAAGCAGCAGTTTGAGCAAGCTGCCCTTCATTATCATGAACACCCACGCCCAGGTAAAATTTCAGTCACCCCAACCAAAAAAATCGCCAACCAGCGTGACTTGGCTTTGGCGTATTCTCCAGGTGTGGCCGTACCTTGCCTTGAAATCGAAAAAGACCCGAAACTTGCCGCCAAATATACCGCTCGTAACAACCTAGTCGGCGTCATCACCAACGGTACTGCCGTACTGGGTCTGGGCAATATCGGTGCATTAGCATCCAAGCCTGTGATGGAAGGTAAAGGCGTGCTATTTAAGAAATTCGCTGGTATTGATGTTTTTGATATTGAGATCAACCAAAACGATCCAGATAAATTCATCGAAGCAGTGGCAAGCCTTGAGCCGACTTTTGGCGGCATCAACCTAGAAGACATCAAAGCGCCAGAATGCTTTAAGATCGAACGCGAACTGCGTGAGCGCATGAACATTCCTGTATTCCATGACGACCAACACGGCACCGCGATCATCGCTGCTGCTGCGCTATTAAATGCTCTAAAACTGGTCAATAAAGACATCGGCGCGATCAAAGTCGTCTGCTCAGGCGCTGGCGCTGCGGCCATCAGCTGCCTTGAGCTGATCATCGCTTTGGGTGTCAGCCGCTCAAACATCTTTGTCCTAGACTCTCGCGGCGTCATCAATACGCGCCGTGACAATCTGGATGAATCAAAACAACGCTTCGCCCAAGACACCGATGCGGTCACGCTGGACGAAGTCATTGGTGATGCTGATTTCTTCTTAGGCTTATCAGGCCCTGGCATCTTGACCCCTGAGATGGTCAAACGCATGGCAAAAGACCCGATCATCTTTGCCCTAGCCAACCCAACGCCTGAAATCATGCCAGAGCTTGCTCATGCCGCTCGCTCAGATGTCATCATGGCAACTGGCCGCTCTGATTATCCAAACCAAGTCAATAACGCGCTGTGCTTCCCGTACATCTTCCGTGGTGCGCTTGATGTCGGTGCCACCATCGTCAATGAAGAGATGAAAATCGCCTGCGTGCATGCCATCGCTGCGATGGCACACACTGAGGTGTCGGTCTCAGAGACAGATAAAATCACCGAAAGCAAGCAATTTGGCCGTGAATACCTGATCCCAGGCCCACTAGAGCCAAATCTGATCCTAAATATCGCCCCAGCCGTCGCTAAGGCAGCGATGGATTCGGGTGTGGCGACACTACCGATCGAAGACTTTGATGCTTATCGTCAAACGCTGTCTGAATTCGTCTATAACTCAGCCTTGGCGATGAAGCCTGTCTTTACCCAAGCCAAACAAGCACCAAAACGCATTGTCTATGCCGAAGGTGAGGATGCTAATGTCTTGCGCGCTGTACAGGTGGTCGTCGATGAAAATATGGCAAAACCAATTGTCATCGGTCGTCCTGATGTCATCGAAGCCCAAATCAAAGAGCTGGGTCTGCGCTTGACCCTCGGTGGCAATGTCGAGGTGGTGGATATCAATAACAATCCAAAACACGAACAATACTGGCAGCATTATCATCAAGACAATCATCGTCTGGGCGTATCTGCCGAGCTTGCACGCCGTGATATGCGCCGTAAGAGTTCGCTGTTGGGCGCGATGATGGTTGAGCAAGGCGATGCTGATGGCTTATTGTGTGGTACATTTGGTTATTACGATCTGCATCTGAACTATGTTCGCCGTGTGATCGGCAAGCGTGAGGGCGTAAGCGAGTACTACGCGATGAGCGGCGTCATCCTCCAAGACCGCACCCTATTCATCGCTGACCCGTATATCCATGCCAACCCAACAGCTGAGCAGATCGCTGAGATGACTGTTTTGGCTGCCCAAAGCGTGCGCCGATTCGGTGTAGAGCCTCGCGTGGCATTGTTGTCGCATTCTGACTTTGGTACTTCACAGCGCGAATCGGCAGTGAAAATGCGTGAAGCTTATCGCATCCTGCGCGAGATGAATGTGGACTTTGAGTTTGATGGTGAAATGCATGCAGATACCGCCCTAGATGCGCGCGTGCGTGAACAAAACCATCCGTTCAGCACACTGCAAGGCTCGGCGAACCTACTGGTCATGCCAACCTTGGATGCCGCCAACATCACCTTTAACCTATTAAAGGCCACCTCAGGCGGCTCAGCCATCGGCCCTATCTTGCTTGGCGCTGATAAACCAGTGCATATCCTAGTGCCTGCATCGACTGCGCGTCGCATTGTCAACATGACAGCAGTCGTGGTCACCGATGCCCAAAATGCTGAAAAATAATTGTTAATCGTCAAAAATGTCAGCCTAAGTGCTGGCATTTTTATTGGCATTTTTAGCAAAACTTGTTATAGTAAATTCGCCTTTATCTTAGGAACATACCATGCAAGTATATCTGGTTGGCGGTGCAGTGCGTGATGGTCTGCTCGGACTACCCATCAAAGACAAAGATTTTATGGTGGTCGGTACGGATGCTGCCACCATGTTATCGCACGGCTTTAGCCAAGTGGGTGCTGATTTTCCTGTATTTTTGCACCCCGACACACACGCCGAATACGCCCTAGCCCGCCTTGAGAGAAAAGTTGGCACAGGGCATACTGCCTTTGATATTCATTCAAGTCCTGATGTCAATCTGGCTGATGATTTATTACGCCGTGATTTAACCATCAACGCCCTAGCCATCGAAGTTCAAGGTCTTTTTGATGATACGCCAGTCACAGGCGAAGTCGTGGATTATTATGGCGGACTGGCTGACTTGCACGCCAAAGTCCTGCGTCATGTCAGCCCTGCCTTTAGCGAAGATCCGTTGCGGGTGCTACGGTTGGCACGATTTTATGCCCGATTTGCCCCACTGGGTTTTGTCATTCATGATGACACTCAGACACTCATGCAGCACATCGCTGATCAAGGCGAATTATCCCACCTAAGCCGTGAACGCATTTGGCAAGAGGCATCACGAGCGATGGGTGAGCCGCACGGTTTTTATTTTATCGATTGCTTGCATCAGCTTGGGATTTTAGCACATATCCTGCCGATACTTGCCAAGCGATTGGCAGATGATGAAGTTTATCAAGTCATGATGACAAGACTACAAAACGCTTGTCGCCGAGACGGCTCACTTACCACTCGCTTTGCCATGCTATTTTCGATCCTTGATGATAGCAATGAGCTCAATGACTGCCTGACACGGCTAAATGCCCCAAAAGCCATCGGCCAGTTTATCCATGCATTTGTGAATTATCATCAAATATTACTAAACTTACCGAATATCACTGCCGAACAGTTATTCACCGTGATCGAACATACCAAAGCTCATAAAGATGATACCCTACTGATGTCACTGTATGATGCTTGTGAAATTTATCAAAATAAATCAATGATTTATCCAAAGGCGTGGCTGCATGATGCCATCACTCGCTATCAGTCCGTCAGTATGGCAAATATCGACCCAGCACTCACTGGCAAGGCAATCGGTGATGAACTGGCACGACTTAGAAAGCAAGCATTGTATGGTTTATTGGGTAATTTTCAGATGGCAAATGCATTGACAGTATTTTGATCTTTTGACTTAGCTATCAATTTATCCGTATCTTAATCACAATACTTAGCACTCATTAACCATGCCAAAAATCTACACCATCGGTGATGTCCATGGCTGTCATGCACAGCTGACCACCTTGTTAACCGCACTCTCAATTAGGCCTGATGATACGCTGATATTTTTGGGCGATGTGATTGACCGTGGAGCGGATAGTAAAGGTGCGCTAGATACCATTTTGCATTATCAGTCACTTTGCCAAGTCGTACTCATCAAAGGCAATCACGAAGAGATGATGCTAGGTGCGGTGCATGAACGAGAATATCTGAAATATTGGCTAAAATTTGGCGGTGTTGAGACTTTACAATCATTTGATGTAAGCACTGATTTACAAGGCTTAAAGCAGATACCATTTGAATATTTTAAATTACTCAAATCCGCTGTGGATTATTATGAAACCGCAGAGTTTATCTTTTGTCATGCCACGCCCTTGCCACACTTGACAATGGATAAGCAAAGCGATGAAGGCTTGCGATGGCGATTCATACCGCCCGATGGTCAAGATGCACATTGCACAGGCAAAACCATCATTTGTGGTCACTCAACCCAAAAAGATAGTAAAATCTATCATCATAATAACTTAATCTGCATCGATACCTGCGAACATGACAATCATTGCCTGACAGCGATTGAAGTAACTCAAATGCAAGTTTTTCAGGCGGATGCGACAAAATGCCGAAGTTATTTTTTGACACTGATTCACAACGATTAACACCGCTTAGCATGCGATGATTCGACATATCCAAGCAAACCGATATTGCTATACTGATAAAAATATTACACCACTCATGAACAAAACTGCACTCATCACAGGCGCTGCCAAGCGTATCGGCAAAGCCATCACCACTGCCCTACACACTGATGGCTATGATGTCATCATTCATTATCATCATAGTTGTGATGATGCCCATGCCTTGGCTGATATGCTAAATACCATCCGCCCAAACTCTGCCAAAACCCTCCAAGCGGGGCTTGATGTCGTCAATAGCAGTGATGAGCTTGATGCATTCAAAGAACAAGTACTGTCTTGTTTTGGCAGGCTTGATGTCTTGGTGCATAACGCATCTAGCTTTTATGCGACACCGCTCGATGGTACGCATGAGATGATGATGGCACATTGGGATGATTTGATACTGACCAATGCCAAAGCACCGCTACTACTGACCCATGCATTCACCCAAGAACTTCAGCAAAATCAAGGCAGTATCATCAGCTTACTTGACATCCATGCTGATGCCAAGCCCTTTGTTGGCTATCCGATTTATAATATGGCAAAGGCGGCACATCGTATGATGGTGCAGAGCCTAGCACTGGAGCTTGCGCCTGATATCCGCATCAATGGTGTCGCCCCTGGCGTGAATATCTTTCCTGATGATGACCAAAATCCTGAATTAAACAGCCAAACCCAAGCCATCTTGACAGACTCAGTACCACTTAAGCAAATCGGCACGCCCGAAGACATCGCAGCGGCGGTGGTCTTTATGGCAAATAGCCGATATATCACGGGGCAAATCTTGGCGGTCGATGGCGGTCGTGGACTGACCCTAAAGGGTGGATAATTGACCAAAACACCACATTGGGGAATTTTTCATCAATTTTTACAAAATAATTTGCCAAAATGGATGAAAAATTCGCAAATCGCCAAAAAACTTGCTGACAAATCGCTTTTTTTAAGCTAAAATTCACACGAACTTACATGGGTATTGAATGTTGTTACAAATCAGCAATTTTAATACCCATTTTTTCAACCCCTAAACTTTTTGTTAAATCTTTGGAGCAGATAGCCTAATCGAACCAAATTCAAACCATTGCGTTTGATACGATGAAGCTGTAGTTCTCTTTTGTGTTGGCTGCATTTTGCACACTTAAAAGGAATACCATCGTTGAATACTTCACCTACTACTAATGTCGCTCGCCTGCAGCGAAATCTGGGTCTTTGGCATGTCATCATCATCGGCCTTGCTTATATCCAGCCGATGACCCTGCTAGATACCTTTGGCATGGTCTCTCGAGACAGTGGCGGTCATGTGCCGATGTCTTACCTGTTTGCCTTGATTGCCATTTTGTTGACCTCGATCAGCTATGGCCATATGATTCGCGCTTATCCTTCATCAGGTTCGGCTTATACTTATACCCAAAAATCAATCAACCCAAGCATGGGCTTTATGGTCGGTTGGTCAAGCTGGCTTGACTATCTGCTATCACCGCTGGTCAATATCATTTTGGCTGTGATTTATCTTGAGGCGCTATTTCCTGCGGTGAACCACTGGGTATGGGTCATTGGCTTGACGGCAATTATGACAGGCATCAACTTGTTCGGCTCAAAAGTGGTGGCGTATTTTAACAGCTGGATCGTATTTGTACAGCTTGCAGTGATCGCGGTGTTTGTGTTCTTGACTTATGACGCCCTATCAGCAGGTCAAAACGCTGACGGTATCATCAGCCCTGAGAACGCTTACCACCTATGGAGCATGGCACCATTTTGGGACAGCATGACTTCAGTGACCGCCCTGATTACTGGTGCGACGATTTTGTGTTTCTCATTCACAGGCTTTGATGCACTATCGACACTGGCTGAAGAAACCAAAGATGCCAAAAACACATTGCCAAAAGCGATGATCCTAACTACGCTGATCGCAGGTATCGTGTTTATCATCAGTACTTACTTTATGCAGCTGTATTTCCCAAATCATCCAAGCACCTATTTTGAGCTGGTGGATGAGACACAGCCTGAGATTCTAGAGGCAGTAGGTGGCGCAGTATTTAAAGCGGTCGTGTTGGGCTTTGCGATCATCACTGTGATGGCATCAGGGATCTCAGCGCACGCAGGTGTTTCTCGCCTAATGTATGTGATGGGTCGCGATGGCGTCATCAGCAAGAATATTTTTGGTCAAATTCATCCAAAACTGTTCACTCCAGTCAATAACATCCTAATTGCTGGCGCTGTGGCATTGACTGCTGGCTTTATCAGCCTAGAAGCAGTCGTAAACCTAATCAGCTTTGGTGCATTGACCGCATTTAGCTTTGTGAACATCTCGGTGCTGTTCCATTATGTATTCCGCAACAAGATGGTCAAAACCGCTGGCGATGTACTCAGCTACATCATCGTCCCAGTAGCAGGCTTTATCAGCGTATTCTTAATGTGGCTAGAAGTGGATAGCACCACTTTTAAAGTCGGCCTATTCTGGGCAGCCATTGGCTTTATCTGGCTTGGCATTAAGACTCGCGGCTTTAAAGCACCTGTCCCGCAATATAAAGAAGAAGATGTATAATCCAACTTCACAAAAAAATATCCCAAGTCTTGGCTTGGGATATTTTTTGTTGGCTTAACATCAAAGGCCTTTAAAGTGATTAACCTGCCATCGCTGGGCGAATCACCTGACCGATGGCCTCAGCGATCTCTCGGATCTCCTCCTCGCTCATATCATGACTGGCATTCATCAGCCGATCGCGTACCTCGCTGTCGCTACTGATGCCATCAACCCTTGGATACAGACGCGGCAAATCCAGCATCTGACGCACCAAAGCGGTCTTTAGCGTGTCTCGGCTGCCCAAGTAGCGCTGATAAAAGCTTGAGTTTAGCAGGCTAGCTCCGCCCTGACCCACAGCATATAAAGTCGCCATATAATCACGAATGTTCATCACGCTGTCTTGCTCGGATAGGTATAACTGAACGATTTTTGACATGCGCACCATGCGTTCACGGCGGATGCTGTACAGCTCAGCGAACATCTTATTTAGCCCTGATGCTGTCGAGGACAAGCGCTCTTCGATGTGGTTAAACAAAATCGCGCGATGAGGTAGGTTTAGAAGCTGCAGCACCAGCCGTGCCACGCCTGCGCCTGCGCCATCTTCGACGACGATCATATCCAGCTTGCGTTTTTCATAGTCGATTAAAATGCGCATCAACAGCTCATCTTTGCTGGAAAAATGCTTATATAAAGTCCCTTTTGCCAAATCCAAAGTGAGTGCCAGACTGTCCAAGGTCAAATCCCCCTCACCAGATTCCAACAGCAGCTGCTCAGCCGTCTGCAAAATACGCATCTCTCGCAGTTCAAACTGCTGCTTGCGATTACTCATTGTTCACCCTTAATGATAAAAATGCTCAAGTCCATTTTGGATCGAGGCATAAAATAACTATCAGTTGGCAAATTATATCAAAACCCGTTCGCATTGGTGAATTTTTTTATACTGTATAGACATTTATTCACAAAAAAATCTGGCTCATAACGGTCAAATCATCTCAGATACCAAACAGCAAGCCATCGTTGCAGTTGTTACAATTTCGCCGATATTTTTTGTGAATAATTGTTCACTTTTAAAAGCTTTTATGTTAGGATAATTTGGTAATAAAAAATCTTACCAAAGCCTTTAAAATACTGACTCTTAGCAGGTGCTGATGCAGTGATTTTATAAGTTTTTGGAATGTTTTTTATTGATATTGCAAACTTATTTTAAGTCTGCCAGTTTTGCTCTTTTATATAGGATAATTTTGGTTTATGAGCATTGAACGAAACCCAAAAGCCTTTGAAAATCCACCCATCAACTGGGTGCCTGCCATTGTGCTTTTATCCACGCCGCTGCTTGCCATCATTTTGGTGCCTTGGTATCTATGGACGCATGGCGTCAACCCTGCCGTCTGGACCGCCTTTGCGTTTTTTATGGCGTGGACAGGTTTGTCAATCACCGCAGGCTATCATCGACTGTGGTCGCATAAGGCCTATGAAGCCCATCCGATTGTCAAATATTTCTTGCTACTTGGGGCGACCTTGGCGGTCCAAAGCTCTGCCTTTGATTGGTGTTCAGGTCATCGCACTCACCATCGCCATGTCGATGATGAGTATGAAGATCCGTATTCGGCGCGCCGTGGTTTTTGGTTCAGTCATATGGATTGGATGCTGCGCAAATATCCCAGCGGTCAGTACGATTACAAAAATATCCCCGACCTAAAAAAAGACAAACTGCTCACCTTGCAGCATAAATACTACGGCTTTTGGGTGGTGGCGACCAACCTTGTCGTCGTCGGCATTGCAGGCTTGATCACTGGTGACATGCTTGGGACATTTTTGATCGCAGGCCTATTGCGCTTGGTGTTGACACATCACTTTACTTTCTTTATTAACTCACTGTGCCACATGATCGGCACGCGTCCTTATACTGATACCAATACCGCACGAGACAATGGCGTGTTGGCGATTTTTACTTGGGGTGAGGGTTATCACAACTACCATCACTATTTCCAATACGACTATCGCAATGGTGTCAAATGGTGGCAATACGACCCGACCAAGTGGTTTATCGCCATTTTGTCAAAAATTGGCTTGGCTGAGAATCTCAAAAAAGTCGATGACTTGACCATCAAGCACGCTGAGGTGACCATGCAATTTAAGCGTGCCCAAGAACGCATCGCAAAAGGGGGCGAACCCAGCTTAGATGAACGACTGGCTGCCTTCAAAGAACGCATCAGTGCCGAATACGACGAATTTACTAAAACTGTCGAAGAATGGCACGCCCTAAAAGCTGAGGCCATCGAGCTAAAACGCGCGGAATTTGCCGATCGTCTGCACGAGGCTGATGAGAAATTAAAAGCACAATTTGCTCAAGTCGAACAAAAGATCTTTGATCAAAGTAAACGCATCGAGAAGGCATTTATGCAGCTAAAAGGTAAAGCTGCTTAAGTGAGTGACACTTTTTCTCCACCCTTTATCCAAACTTGGATAAAGGGTTTTTCTTTTGTACACCACTTAGCAAAATGTGCTACACTGGCTTGCATATTTAGTCTTTTTAGCAAGCCATCATGAAATTTATCTTTGATTATCACAAACATGACGATCGCCTTTATCGCCACATCACACCCAATCCGCTTGAAAATCCTAAGCTTGGCGGACTCAATCGTGCATTAATTGACAAACTTGGGCTGAGCCGTCTGAGTGATCAGGATTGGCAAGATATCATCAGCGGGCGACTGTCGCCACTGACAAATCTAAGTCCACATGGACTGCAGCCGATCGCGATGGCCTATGCTGGGCATCAATTTGGGCAGTGGGCAGGACAGCTTGGCGATGGTCGCGGTCTGTTGATCGCACAGCTATTGAATGATGGACGACTGACAGATCTGCATTTAAAGGGTGCAGGACGCACGCCGTATTCTCGTCGTGGCGATGGGCGAGCAATGATCGCCAGCACCGTGCGTGAATATCTGTGTGGTCATGCACTAAATCATCTGGGCATTGCCTCATCTGATGCGATTGGCTTTGTGGTGTCTGATACACCCATTCAGCGCTATCAGATGGAGCGCGCCGCGGCCTTACTGCGTGTCAGCGACTGCCATGTCAGGCTTGGGCATATTGAATGGGTGGCGATGTATGCACCCGATTATTTAGCCAATTTTATCAATAACATCACCCAAAGCTACTATCCAGAGCTGTACGATGACACAACCAATACAGCAAACATCCCTGCACTACTCAGCCAAATCGCCATCAATACCGCGCGCATGATCGCTAAATGGCAGCTGATTGGCTTTAGCCATGGGGTGATGAATACCGACAATCTAAACATCACTGGCACGACGCTCGACTTTGGACCTTTTGGCTTTATGGAGCGCTTTGATCCTGCTTGGATCAACAATCATTCTGATCACACTGGCCGATATACTTATCAAAATCAGCCAATGATCGGCTACTGGAATTTGGCGACGGTGTTTAAGCGCCTTGAGCGCATTGGCATAATGCCCGATGCCATTGATGATGCGTTGAGTCATTATGAAACAGCTCTGCAAGATACCTATCATCAAGGTCTGGCGCATAAACTTGGTTTTACTCGAGCTACTGATGAGGTCACGGCGCTCGGCTATGAGCTGCTGGATTTGATGAGATCTCATCAACTGGATTATACCAACACCTTTCGCGCACTGATTGCTGTGGTGGCACAGATGATGGATCATCAGCAGGATTATACCCACGAGTGTCAGTTACTTACGACGCTGCACAACAGCCTAGCACAAGCAGAAGATGCTTGGCAGTCATGGTTGGCGCGCTATCGCACACTGGTGCAAGCTTCAGGCACACACGCGGTGCTTGACACGCTTAGCCAGCACAATCCCGTGTACATTCTACGAAACCACATGGCTCATCTGGCAATCGATCATGCGCTCAATGATGACTTTAGCGAAGTAGAAAGACTATTTGAAATATTAAGTAAACCTTATCAAATACACCCTGCTGCCACAAGGTCTGACATCACACCTGCCAGCACTGATCAGCAGGTCGCGGTCAGCTGCCTGTCTTAATGGGCAGGGCTGCCAAATAAAATCCTTTTATAGATTGGGGAATTTTGGTAAAATAAAGTATTTTTAGCTGGAGCGTATTATGCTCAGTATTTATCTGCTGATTCCTTTGAGTTTGATGCTGTTTGTGGTGGCGATTTGGGCGATTTATTATGCGGTCAAATCCAATCAATTTGAAGATTTGGATAACGCCCCCGAACAGATCATCCTTGACGATCGTCAAGCTCGCCGCAAAGCCCAAACCTCTCCCAAGCCCAAGGACTGATTATGACCGCTGTTTTGATTTTTGCTGCGCTTAGCATGGGTTTTTTGGGTTCGCCGCACTGCCTTGGAATGTGCGGTGGCATCGTGGCGGCATTTGGACTGTCGATGCAAGACCAACACCCCACCAAAAAAGCCTTGCTGATGGCAGGCTATCACCTAGGCCGCCTCGGCAGCTATCTGATTTTGGGCTTAATGGCTGCCACCATCGGTAAGCACATCTTTGCGCCCTTGATGGCCAATGGCAATATCCCAAAATACCTGCTCGGTGGCGCTCTGATCTTTGCTGCGCTTTTGATGCTTGGCTTGCCGATGCTCAATCGCCTAGAAAAAGCAGGTCTGGGGCTGTGGAATGCCCTTGCGCCGATCCGTAGCAAGGTGTTGCCGATGGATAATCTACCAAAGGCATTGGCGGCAGGCTTATTGTGGGGATTTTTGCCTTGCGGTCTTGTCTATGGTGCGCTGGGTGTGGCACTTAGTCTATCAGCAGATCAGAGCATTGGCCTTGCAGCGACTGGCTTCATGGTATTTTTTTGGCTTGGGACTTTACCGATGCTCTTGGCAACTGGTTCGCTGATTGCTTGGCTGCGCTCTAAGATTACCGCCTTTAATCTGCGTAAATTCAGCGGTGTGGTGATGCTCATCTCAGGGCTAGCCATCGCCTTTAGCGCACCGATCATGCAGGCGATACACGGTGGTCATGGCGCACACAGCTCTCATGATGCGCATAGCACCCAAATGCACAGTGCTGATACTGACAGCCATAGCAATCATACCAATCACAGCACCCATACTGACCATAGTCAGCATACACATCATTAAAATAAACACCCCAGTTTGTCAAAATTGGGGTATTTTTTTACACTAAAGTTTACTATTTTGCCAATCACAGCTTGTCGCTTATCCGATAGATCATATTTTTCGATATCAATCGTGCCAAGCTCTGCTATACCTGATGCCGACGCAAGGCATTTTTGAATTTCGGGACTTTTATTATTCATATCGATATTTTTCTTATCAATAATTCTACCATTGGTATAAATCACATCACCCATCTTAAAAGTAAACTGCTTGGGCGGTCTATCTTTATTGGTCATGGTCAAGGTTTTATCCTACTCATTCCAATAAACCGCATCTTTGGGCAGTTCGGGGAATGTAGGGACAAATTTACCTTCTCTATTTAGCAAATACAAGCAATAATCCTGCCAATAAAACTGTCCAGATATCGTTGTCAGCATTTGACCAAAGTCGGGAGAATGCACCCAATAATACATAATATGCGTTTTAACTGGCTTGGCATAGGTGCGATAGGTTCGGGTATGGTTTGGGAGATCGGCTGTGTGGTTGTGCAGCCGATGCTAAGTAATGATAGGGTAGCCGATAAAGCAACTGCTAAAATCTTATTCATAACCATTCTTGCTGAAAAAATGTTAGTAAAGTGCATTTTGGCTGATAATTTTATCTTATACCATATCTCAGCTAATCTCAAGCAATATGATAGTTTTTTTAAAATCGCTATCAGAACAAATAATTAACCATAAAAACACCCCAAAGATTATCAAAACCTTTGGGGTGCGACAGACTTGGACTTATGGATTATAAGATACCATAAGCCACCAAAGCATTTGCCACTTGGGTAAAGCCTGCGACATTGGCACCAGTCATATAGTCGATCGTGCCTTTGGTCGTGCCGTATTTTTCGGCAGCTGCTCGAGAGTTATCATGGATATTTTTCATGATGTTTTGTAGTTTTTCGTCAAGCTCAGCGAATGACTTGTATTGACGCACTGAGTTTTGGCTCATCTCAAGACCAGACACCGCGACACCGCCAGCATTAGCAGCTTTACCTGGTGCATAAGAGATGCCATTATCACGCACGACATCAATGGCTTCGGCAGTCAGTGGCATATTCGCACCTTCTGCGACATATTTGATGCCATTTGCGACCATTTGGCGCGCTTCATCTTCGTTCACTTCGTTTTGGGTAGCACATGGTAGAGCGATATCAGCAGTGAATTTCCAAGGCTTTTCACCTGCCAGCCACTCACCGCCAAAGACTGATACATAGTCAGACAGTGGTTTGCGAGCGTCTTTTTGTGCTTTTACCCAGTCAATTTTTTCTTGGGTGAAGCCATCAGCATCATGCAAAGTGCCTTGAGAGTCAGAAAAAGTAATCACCTTACCGCCCAATTGCAATGCTTTTTCAGCGGCATACTGTGCCACATTGCCCGCGCCTGATACTAGGACGGTCTTGCCAACCAAGCTATCTTCGTTAGCTTTTAGCATATTATCCAAGAAATACACCAAGCCATAGCCTGTCGCTTCGGTACGGATCAAAGAGCCACCAAAGCCCACGCCCTTACCAGTCAAGACGCCTTCATATTCACGAGTTAAGTTTTTGTACATCGCGAACATATAGTTCACTTCACGGCCGCCGACACCGATGTCGCCAGCTGGTACGTCCATATCTTTGCCGATATTTTTGTGCAATTCACGCATGAATGCATAGCAAAAACGGCGAATTTCGGCGTCTGATTTGCCTTTTGGATCAAAGTCTGAGCCGCCTTTACCACCACCCATTGGTAGGCCAGTTAGGGCATTTTTGAAGATTTGCTCAAAGCCTAGGAATTTTAGCACGCCTTCATTGACCGTAGGATGGAAACGCAAGCCACCTTTGTATGGGCCGATGGCATTGCTAAATTGCACACGCCAGCCGCGGTTCACCTGCACTTCGCCTTTGTCATTTTCCCAGTTTACACGGAAGCTGATGATGCGATCTGGTTCGCATAGGCGCTCAAAGACTTTTAGTTCTGCAAACTTAGGATTGTCGGCATAAACCTGCTCAATGGTCATGGCGACTTCTTGAACCGCCTGAATGAACTCAGGCTGATGTGCATAATTTTTTTGGACTTGCTCGACGGCAGATTGAATACTCATAAAAATCCCTTAAGGTTGGTGGAAGTTTGACTATGATACAAAACCGATGATCGTCTGCTGATACCATCGATGGACTCACAGATAAATCACAAAAACTTTTCACATCATAAGTAAATGCAATATACCCAACTTTCGGCTAAATTACAAGCGATTTTGGCAAATAATTGGGGTTTTTGGCAAAATAGGCGGTAACAAAATTATTATTTAACGCTAAATTTATCAAAATAAAAAAGCCACTTATCCAAGCGGCTAATTTACTCTTTGCAATACTGATCCAAGCCATCAACCAGTTAAGGCGTTGGTGCTTCTTCTACGGGCTTATTGATCAGCCCATAAGGGAGCGTGATCTGCGGATTTTTGTGATGTTCAAACAGCGCCTTTTGAAGTTCAGGCAATGCCAACTGCATCACCTCACCGATCACCAACTGTGGCTCGGATGGCTTAAAGCCCATCAAAATCTCGCGCTCTTTGATTTTTGGTGCAGCATCATAAAACGCCTCCATCAAGCCATTATTTTGGCGCAGACTTTCTGAGAAAAAGGCGCGGCCAAAGTAGGTCATGTCAGCATCATCGGTGCAGCCAAACGAGGCATTGTCTGCCTTAGAAGCAGTGATGATCATGGTATAAGGATCTTTTAGCGCATTGATAAAGGTGCCAGAATAGCATGCTGAGATCACGATGACTCGCCAGCGGATGCCGGATTTGTCCAGCGCAGTACGCAGCCAAAATGGATCAATCTGGCGCAGATTCATCGGCGGATTGCTCACCGCAAGCTCACCCATCGGGGTGCCATTTTCATCCACCGAACCATGCGAGCTTAGCGCCAAAAATAGCACATCTTCATCAGCATCCATGCGCTCACCCATGCGCGCCAAGCTATGCTCAATGCTGGTACGCGTGGCAATCGGATACTCTCCCCAAGTTGCAGGGTTATTGATTAGCGCCACAGATCGCCCCGCGGTATTAAATCGTCCATCGAACAGCTGCTTGGTTTGCAAGATCTCGCTCATAAAGACATCTTGCTCGGCATAACTTGCCACACCCAAAAAATACCACTCATGTCGCCCTGCTTGATGCTCAGAGATGCCATCGAGCGCTCGCGTCAAAAGCTCGGACTGCTCATAAAACGCGGCCTCATCAAGCATCACTGCCACTTCATCGGTCTTAAAAATTGGTTGATTGATGGTGTTTTTTTGCCACACGACAAGCAGTGCAATGGTGGCGATCAGCATCAGTAGCTGCTCCCACCACGGCCAACCGAAGCGCTTGGCAAAAATCAACAACAGCGCCGTCGTCTGCCACACGAACAGCAACAAAAACAGCGTTGGCAATATGCTGTGCAACCAAAAAGGTAACAGACCTTGATTTTCTAAAAACTGAATGCCGCTTTGAAATAGCACCAGCAAAGTATCTGCCGCCAGCCACAAGATCGCAGGCACAAACAACAATGCATAGTTTACTGATCGCTGGGCGATGATGATGCCTGCTGCTACGATGATCACTGGCCAGACGAGATAACTGATGAGTCCTTGCTCATTAAAATAGCTCTGATCAGGGGCGGCCAGCCAAGCAAATAAAATATTCGCCGATAGCGCCACCACCAAAAAGCAGCTAAATTGAGCAAAAGTAGGCTTAACCAAATTAAATGCTCGAGTACTACCCACAAGCATCCATAAGGACGCGCCCAGATTTGAGAAAAAATTGGAGATAAAACGCATTCAGCTCTCGAATTTTTGGGATAAAATTGGCAATTATTGTAGCATAATGCCATTAGAAAAGTGAAAAAAATTTTTTATATGAACCGATATTATTTAAAAATGGCATAAACCATCCACGATAATCGCGTAACAAGGTTTACGCCACAGATCGACTCTCAAAAGCTTGATTATTTCATCAAAAGCTTATTGACGCGCTTGAGATACCCTGCTGGGTCATCAAGCTGTCCACCATCTGCCAATAGTGCTTGATCAAAGATGACTTGGGCAAGATCATCAAACTCAGCACTGCTCTCAAGCTTGGTAATCAGCGGATGGGTTGGGTTGATCTCAAGTGTTGGCTTAACATCAGGCACAGGCTGCCCCATTGCTTTGAGCATCTGCACCATCTGCGGGGACAGCTCACCATCACCGACCACAAGACAGGCAGGACTATCCACCAGACGGCTAGAGACTCGCACATCTTTGGCGCGCTCACCTAGGGCGGTCTTAAGCTTATCCACCACAGGTTTTAGAGTTTCTTCGGCTTGCTTAGCCTCTTGTTTTTCGGCTTCGTCAGTTAGCTCACCCAAATCCACCGCACCTTTAGCGATATTTTGTAGCGGTGTGCCATCAAACTCATGCAAGAAGTTCATCGCCCACTCATCGACACGAGCGGTCATTAGAATTACTTCGATGCCTTTTTTATTAAATAGTTCAAGCTGCGGGCTGTTTTTGGCAGCTGCCAAGTTATCCGCTGTCAGATAATAAATCGCCTTTTGACCGTCTTTCATGCGTGCCTTATAGTCAGCAAAGCCAGTCTCGATGGCGTCATTTTGGCTCGTGGCATAGCGAAGCAGCTTAGCGATACGCTCTTGGTTAGATTGATCTTCGCCCAAGCCTTCTTTTAGCACATCGCCAAATTCTTGATAAAACTCTTTAAATTTGCTTTGCTTATCCGCATCTTCGCTATTGGCAAGGCTTGCCAAAAGAGTCAGCACACGGCGTGCGTTACCATCACGGATCGCCTTGACATCACGAGATTCTTGCAGGATTTCACGGCTGACATTGAGTGGTAGGTCAGCGGTATCAATCACGCCCTTGACAAAGCGTAGATACATCGGCAGTAGCTGCTCGGCATCTTCCATGATAAACACACGCTTGACATAGAGCTTAAGCCCACGCTGTTGCTCACGGGCATACAGATCAAACGGTGCTTTTTTTGGAATGTATAAAAGCTGAGTGTACTGTACACGGCCTTCGACACGGTTGTGCGTATGGGCTAATGGATCTGTGTAGTCATAGCTGAGATTTTTATAAAACTCGTTATACTCATCATCGCTGATGTCACTTGGGCTGCGTGTCCACAGAGCATTGGCTTGGTTGATGGTCTCATACTCATCGGTGGTGATGTATTCACCCTTGCCTGCGACCACTTCGCCATTGTCATCAAGCTCATCTTGCCATTCTTGTTTACGCATCTGAATCGGCAAGCTGATGTGGTCTGAGTATTTATTCACCAGTGACTTGATGGTGTGGCGATCCAGATAATTGGTGGTATCTTCACCGCCACCTGCGTACTCATCTTTTAGGTGCAAAGTGATGCTCGTGCCACGGCTGTCTTTGGTGATGGTCTCAGTGGTGAATGAACCTGTGCCATCTGATACCCAGCGTACACCTTGATCGGCCGCTTCGCCAGCTTTTCGGCTTTCGACAGTGATTTTGTCGGCGACAATAAAGCCTGAATAAAAGCCTACGCCAAACTGACCAATCAGATTGCCGTCTTTTTTGTCGCTGTCAGAGAGTTTCTCCAAAAATGCCTTGGTGCCTGATTTGGCAATCGTACCCAAATGCTCGATGGCATCTGCTTGATTCATACCGATGCCGTTATCGCTGATGGTGATGGTTTTGGCATCTTGATCGATGTCAATCTTGATCGCAAGCTCGCCATCATTCTCATACAGGCTATCATCGCTTGTCGCCAAAAAGCGTAATTTGTCGCAGGCGTCTGAGGCGTTTGATACCAATTCACGCACAAAGATGTCCGCGTTTGAATACAGTGAATGTGTCACTAGGTGTAGAAGCTCGGCAACTTCGGCTTCAAAATGATGATTAGTGGTGGTCATAATTTTCTCCATTTAGCTGATTTGATTTTAAGAAAAATAGGGATGCTGGGAAAATTTTCAAGAGCGTTTAGTATTGACTGGATTTTGAGCAAATGCCAACAGCTCATCACAATACGCCTGATCATCAATGACCTCACCGTGTCGCCGATACCAATTTGGCTTGGCATGGATTTTGTCAATCAGCCTTTGGACTGATAACGCCATCGCGTCCATCGTCGGCTGATAATCGCCATAAAATCGCTCGGGCAGACACTTTTGAAACATGGCGATACTGTCTTTTGGCGTGATATTAAAGCCGCGTGCCAATACTTCGTCTTTTAGCATAAAATAACGCCTTTGGATAAACGCTAATTTGTCATAAAAGAACAGCACATGGCCTGTACCCAGTCGATACGATGGTGGAATTTGGCAAGTACGCTTTAGGCAGGATATTTGGCAAGTGCCGTCTGCACCCGCCCAAAGATACGGGTGATTTCACGATATTCGGCGAAAAGGTGCTGATCGGTGAGTGCTTTTGGGTCAATCAGATTGATACGAGTCATGGCAAATATACAGTGTCATAAATCTCAATCATACAACAGATACATCAAAAAGCCAAAATAACGCTGCTTATAATTAAAATATTGGGGCAAATAATACAAGCTTAGGGTCAAAAGCCTGCTTTTATTACCAAAAATAAACAAGAATCCACCTACAAAGCAGCACTTAATTATCAATAAAAAAACTAGCTATTGTCCCCACAACCTAGTAAAATAGCTCTCTAGGTCTATAGCAAGCACAATTTTTATGTCTAATACCACTTTTTCTGCGTCATTTATTGCCATTTTATCCAAGCTGATTTTGGGTGTTTTGGCGTTTCTTGCGATTTTGATTCTTGCCTTTCCGATTGGCTTTTATGGGATGGCGATGTATCTTGAGCCGACTTTGCCAGATGTTGAGAATATTGACAATGCCAAGTTTGAGATGCCGCTGCAAATCTATACATCAGATCAAAAGCTGATCGGACAATATGGCAACAAAATGTCGCTGCCAGTGACTTTTGAGCAGATTCCGCAGCATATGATTCATGCATTTTTGGCTGCTGAAGATGACACCTTCTTTGAACACACCGGCATCAGCGTCAAGGGCATGGGTCGTGCTTTGACTGAGGTTGTCACTGATAACGACACCCAAACGGGCGGTTCGACTATCACCATGCAGGTGGCAAAAAACTACTTTTTGAGCCCTGAACGCACCATCGATCGAAAGCTGACCGAGCTGTTTATCGCGCGTAAGATCGAAAATGAATTGACCAAAAATCAGATCTTGACTTTATATGTCAATAAAATCTATCTAGGCGAAGGCACTTACGGCATCCAAGCGGCCGCCAGACGCTATTATTCCAAGAGTCTCGATGACCTTAGCATCGCTCAGATGGCGATGATCGCAGGCTTGCCAAAAGCGCCATCGGCCTATAACCCTGTGGTGAATCCAGAACGCGCGATGGAGCGTCGCAACTGGATCATCGGCCGTATGCATGAAGAGGGCTTTATAAGCGCAGCCGAACGCGACGCAGCGATCGCTGAGCCTTTGAATCTCAATCTTTATGAAGAGCAACTGGATCTAAACATGCCTTATCTGGCAGAGATGGCTCGCTCATCTTTGGTGGAGCGTTATGGCGAGGCAGTGATGGATTCTGGCTGGCGCGTACAGACCACAGTAGATAGTGAATCACAGCTGGCAGCAGATGCCGCGGTGGTCGAGGGTCTTCGTAGCTATGATCGTCGCCATGGCTGGCGCGGTGTCGAGGCTGAGGAAGGCGAACTGGCTGGGCGCAAAAATTTTGATAACATTTATCCAGCCAAAGTCACCAAGGTCAATGACTCAAGCTTTGAGGCGCAATTACAATCAGGCGAAACTGTACTGATTCCATGGTCGGGCATGAGCTGGGCGCGCCGTTACTACAGCGCCAACCGTGTCGGTGGTGGCTACAGCAACGCTCATCAAATGGTCAAAGTCGGCAATATCGTACGCATCAAACCGACCAATGAAGCACGCACTTCATGGAAGCTTGAGCCGATTCCAGAGGTGCAAGGTGCGCTGATTTCACTTGATCCTGAAAATGGTGCCCTGCGTGCCGTGGTGGGTGGATTTCATTTTAACCACAGTAAATTTAACCGCGCCATTCAAGGTTATCGCCAGCCAGGTTCGATCATCAAGCCCTTCGTCTATGCAGCCGCCCTTGAAAGCGGCAAGCACACGCCAGACAGCCTGGTATCAGATGCTGCGATCCGTGTCGGTAGCTGGCAGCCTAAGAATGCCGATGGTCGCTACACGGGTGATATGACGCTGCGCCGTGCATTGGCCTTGTCTCGTAACACGCCAGCGATTCGCCTACTGCGCTCAGCTGGCATCGATGAGACGCGTCATCTGATGAATGCCATGGGCGGTCTTGAGATGGAACGCATGCCATCGACACTGGCTCTGGCGCTGGGCGCAGCAGATGCTACACCGCTACAAATGGCGACAGGATTTGCCACCATCGTCAATGGCGGCCATCGCATTCAGCCCTATTTCATCGAGCGCATTTATGATTTTGGCAATGACATCATCTACCAAGCCAATCCGATGCAAGCGTGCGCGCTTTGCTTTAATGAAAGCCTAAGCCAAACCAACGCTGCACTTGTCGAATCATTCACAGAAGCTCAAGCACAGATGCCGACTGCCACAGCTGGCACGCCTGCTGGCGACCGTCTGCATCCAAAAGCCGCGCCACAATATCAAGCAGCCATCCAAGCGCCTCGCGTCTTGTCTCATGAGACCGCCTATAATGTCTCGAACATGATGCGCGAAGTCATCACCAGCGGTACAGGTCGTCGTGCCCGCGCATTGGGTCGTGGCGATGTCGGCGGTAAAACAGGTACCACCAACCTTGCTAAAGATGCTTGGTTTGCAGGCTTTCATCCGACCAATGTCGCTGTGGTCTGGGTCGGTTTTGATACACCATCGACGCTGGGTAATAGCGAGTACGGCGGTGTTGCTGCATTGCCGATCTGGGTGGATTTCATGCGTCAAGAACTGCGTGGTACGCCATCTCAATGGGTGAGTAAAGAAGACCGTTCAAAGGCTGTCAAGGCCACTCAGCGCGTCGTCGATCTCAAAGACTAAAGCTGCTCATAAATTTCAGCCCCAAATTCCGCTTGGCATTTGGGGCTGATTTTTAAAAGTCGATAACCGACCATCTGTAGACATTAAGCAGTCAGTACACGGCTGTGCAGATCTGCCAGACCTTCCTCCATCGCACTTTGTAGCAGCGTGGTCAGTGTACGCTGATCATGCCCATCTGGATAAATCGGCGCCAATGGCAGCACATAAGCAGTGATCCCTTTGGCGTCTGCCACCGATTTTAGGCTCTGAGCCATCGTCCGCTCGCCATAATATGCCGCCTCATCCGACAGCTTACCCTCTTTATCGACATACGCGATCACCATCGGGCAAATCGGCAGCCCTGTATCGATCGCGGCTTTCAGCAGCTTGCCATAAATCTTCTTAATCTGCTTGCCATCTGTCGTCGTGGCCTCTGGAAAAAATACCACCGATGATCCTTCTTCTAAGAAATTTGCGATCTGATCACTGACTGAGCCTGCATCTCCCGATCCACGCTGAATGAACAGCGTACCACCCGCCTTTGCCAAGCGTCCAAAAATCGGCCACTCGCCAATCTCAGCTTTGGATAAGAAAAACACGGGTGCCACACTCCCCACCACAGGAATATCCAGCCAAGAAATATGATTGCTCACCCACAGCCCATGTCGCTGTGGCACAGGCTCAACTTGTACGACCTCCACCCCAAAAGATCCTGCCATTTTTCGGCAGAACTTTTGAATATATGGCGTCAAGGTACTGCGCGAAGTCTTGGGATTAAAGGCGCCTGCTTGATAAGCCATCTGAAAGCCATTCAATAAAGTACTGGTCAAGCCAAATGCCGCCTTGCTGCGATGAAATTGATTGCGGATAAAATTTGCCATAGCATACCTTGTTGTGAAATTTTGTTGTACAGACTAAACCCAAACTCAAAAAAAATCAAGCATTTTGGTGTACGATTATAAACTAAACCATCACATCGTTTTTTTTGACATTCATAGCAAGTCAGGAAGCCGATAAAAAACCCCAAAAGAAACGCTTTTGGGGTCTTAGGTTGCATCACACTGGCAACGGTGGTGGCAAAGCATCATCATCGACAGGCTCGCTCACAGGCGTGCTGCTGCTTAATTGATAATCCTTAGGCTCACGCGGTGTCTCACCTGCCATGATCTGTAATAGCTGCTCACGATCGATGGTTTCCCACTTCATCAGCGCATCGACCATTGCGTGCATTTTGTCATGATTTTCATCAATCAGCTTGTACGCCACATCGTACTGCGCTTCAAGAATATGACGGATCTCATCATCGACCTTTTGCTGTGTGGCCTCTGAGATGGTGCGAGTACTGCCACCAAAATAACCGCCATGCTCTTCGGCTTCATAGACCATCACACCCATCGCATCCGACATGCCGTAGCGTGTGACCATCGCACGAGCCATCTTGGTCGCGCGCTCAAAGTCATTGGATGCGCCAGTTGATTTGCGATCGACAAAAATCTCTTCAGCGATACGACCGCCAAATAAAATCGAGATCTCGTTTAGCATCTTGTCTTTATAATTGCTGACAGCATCTTGTTCAGGCAGCTGCCAAGTCACACCCAAAGCCCAGCCACGCGGCATGATGGTCACTTTATGTACGGGATCAGTACCTGGCAGCAGCTCAGCGACGAGGGCATGGCCAGCTTCATGGTAAGCGGTCGCGCGGCGCTCTTCTTCGCGTAGCACCATCGATTTGCGCTCAGGCCCCATGTACAGCTTATCTTTGGCGTCCTCAAAGTCATTCATATCCACGCTGCTTTTGTTGCGGCGTGCAGCAAATAGCGCAGCTTCATTGACTAGGTTGGCTAACTGAGCGCCACTGAATCCCGGCGTGCCGCGAGCCAAAGCATTGACATCGACACCCACGGTAGCAGGCAGTTTTTTAAGATGCACATTTAAGATCTGCTCACGACCCTTGATATCAGGTAAGCCGACCGACACTTGACGGTCAAAACGACCCGGACGGAGCAGCGCTTTATCCAGCACATCGACACGGTTGGTCGCGGCGATGACGATAACGCCATCATTGCCCTCAAAGCCATCCATCTCGACAAGCAGCTGGTTTAGCGTCTGTTCACGCTCATCGTGACCGCCGCCCATGCCGCTACCACGATGGCGACCGACAGCATCAATCTCATCAATAAAGATGATGCATGGCGCATTTTTCTTGGCTTGTTCGAACATATCACGGACACGCGATGCACCGACACCGACGAACATCTCAACGAAATCTGAACCTGAAATCGAGAAAAACGGCACTTTTGCTTCACCAGCGATGGCTTTGGCAAGCAATGTCTTACCCGTACCCGGTGGGCCCACCATCAGCACGCCACGCGGAATGGTCGCACCAAGCTTGGTGAACTTGCTTGGATCTTTTAGAAAATCGACAATCTCAGCAACTTCCTGCTTAGATTCTTCAACACCAGCGACATCAGCAAAGGTGACTTTTACCTGATCTTCTGACAGCATTTTGGCTTTGGACTTACCAAAACTCATCGGGTTACGGCCACCCATGCCGCCGCCACCGCCAGCACCGCCGCCAGACATGCCACGCATAATCAGCCAAAACAAACCGACGATCAATAGGATCGGAAATGCCGCCATCAACAGCTGCATGCCGACACCTTGGCGCTCAGGCAGCGTGCCTTGCACTTCGACATTATGCTCGCGCAGTAGTGGCATCAACTCGTTATCTGTAATTTCAGGGCGAATAGTCTCAAATTCAGAACCATTCACCTTGGTGCCAGTAATTTCTTCGCCTGTGATTTTGACATCTTTAATCTCGCCTTGCGAAACTGCTGTCACAAATGCCGAATAATTCATCGTATCGGCATCGGCGTTACGATTATCCAGATTGCTAAAAATCGCAACCACGATGGCGATAATCACCAGCCACAATAAGGTATTCTTTACCATGTCGCTCAAACTTTTCTCATCCTTAGTTAGGGATATTGGGCAACGCGCCCAATGCTAGTTTAGTGTATATGTTGTTAAAATTCGCAATTTCAAGTGTAATCATCACTTCAATGATTATTTGATCGCCACCCAAAACATCTCTTTTGAGCGCGGGCGTGAAGCAGCAGGTTTGATGCTTTTGATTTTGCTAAATTGCTTTTGCATCTGCGCTCGCAGCTCTTGAGAACCCTCGCCTTGAAACACTTTCATGATCAGCGCTCCGCCATCAGGCAGTACTTTTAGCGCAAAATCCACCGCCAGCTCACACAGATACATCATGCGCGGCTGATCCACTGCTGCCATGCCCGAGGTGTTTGGTGCCATATCTGACAGCACCACATCCACGCGCCTGCCGCCGACTTCATCCATGATTTGGTTAAATACCGCCTCTTCGCGAAAATCACCTTGGATAAAGGTAACATTCTCAAGCGTATCCATCGGCAAAATGTCAGAGGCGATCAGCGTGCCTGAATCACCCACCAGCTGCCCTGCCACCTGTGACCAACTGCCTGGCGCAGCACCAAGATCGACGACGGTCATGCCTTTTTTGATAAGGCCTGTTTTTTCGTTGATCTCGATTAATTTATAAGCAGCGCGAGCGCGATAGCCTTCTTTTTGGGCTTTTTGTACATAAAAATCATCAATATGCTCTTTCATCCAAGCGCGGCTGGATTTTGACAGCTTTTTATTTTTAATTCTCGTTGCCATGACGCTTTGTGTCACCTCAATCAATCAAGTTGCATCCAATCAATTAGTTTACCATCATTGACAGCAAATTTGGTGAAATTCTGCTATAATAGTGTAATTATTTCTATCGTCCGCTTAATATTAAGCAAATTTGGAATTTTTATGAGCAAAAAAGCAAAATTACAAGACATCAAAGCACTACGCGGCATCGGCCATCAGCTAAGCCCCATCGTCATCGTCGGTGCCAATGGTCTGACGCCAACGCTGATCGAAGAAGTGGCACGCGCCTTGCATGACCATGAATTGATCAAAATCAAAATCCCAGCAGGATCTGCCGATGAGCGCAAAGAGTGCGCCAATGCCATCGCCGAAGCCACTGAGTCTGAGGTGATTCATCACATCGGCCGCATGGTACTGCTATTGCGCGCCAATCCTGAGCCGAATGTCAAGCTGTCCAACCTAAGCCGTTTTGGTTTTTGATGGCTGTATCGATGACTGTGCATCAGGCATTATTTAGACATCGTGCGATAGATGCGATGCGCACTTTTCCCTTAATCGCTGTCATTGATGGCGATTTTGCGCATCTGGCACATCAGATTGAGCCACCACAGATCACTGCGCATATTTCTGGCAGCGAAGAGGTGTTGCAGCTGAGCTTTATAGTCGAAAAAACAGCTGCAAGCGCACATTTGCAGGCTCGATCAGGGGAATTAAAGCCAATCCGTACTGATTATCTATGGCAAAAAGACTGTTTTGAGTGCTTTATTCAGCGCGTCGATGAGACGGCCTATCTTGAGGTGAATGCCAATTTGACTGGCGAATTTAACATTTATCAGTTTGATGCTTATCGCACGCCACCGACCATGCCGCCTGTGGCAAGTCAGGATTATGCTTTGCAAAGCTTTGTCGATGCTGATGACCATCATCTGTATTTTGCTGTAGAAATCTCACCGCTGTTTGAGCAAGGCTTACAGACGCAGTGGTTGGCGCAAGGCCTAAATGTTAATCCTGCTGTGATATTATACCCGATCATCGATGGTGAGGCTGTGCCAGTATATTATGCGCATCAACATGCCGCGCCGCCTGATTTTCATCATGCGGCATATTGGCAGCGACTGGATTATCGAACTGCTGAAGAATAGATACCAAATCAGCGAAAAATCTACTGGTGATTGTTATCAAGTATGTTATAATAAAAACTCCATAGATTTTTAAGGATAGCCAATGAAAGCCCCAGTTTTAGCACTTGCTCTCTCAAGTATTCTAGTTTTGCCCTGCATCGCGCACGCCAACACCACCGACAATCAGCGCAAAACCGCGATCGTCAAACAAGTTATCACCAAACTTGATAATCGACACACCACCATCGAAAAACATGCCTCGCCTCAGTTGAAGCGTGTCGCCAATTATGCCGATGCCGTCGCCGAAAGAGATGATTACATCAGCTGTGCCCCTTGGGATATGGTCGGCGGCCAAGATTATTCCCAAAGCCGTGTGACGCGCTCAGCGACTTATAAAGTACTCAAAAATGGCAATGTAGAGACCCGCTTTAGATCGGAGGCCAATTCTCCAATTAATGTGGTACAGTTTGAATTTATCAAACAAAACGGCAAGCTGATGATCTCTGATATTTATAGTAATGGTGATTCGTTTTTATCTGTGACCGCCAGCTGCCTAGAAGAATCCGATTATTTGTAACTCATTACCAGCCATCATCCATATTTGATAGCCTCTGTCGCCATGCGCTATGGATAGATAGCATAAAGCCCAGCTAAGACTGGGCTTTTTTTGTGGACGATCAGCGATTAACGATCGTTCAATGCAAGCATGGTGCCTGTATTTGCCGATGCGTCATTATAGCGTGCATCGCGCCATACGGTATAGCCATTATGTTGGCTGTATGGGCTGAATTTTGGTTGGCGAAAATCTGATACCCATTGATTGCCATCATAGATCTGGATATGACCATGAGGATTTTTGGCTGTGCGATTAAATACGGCAACATCGCCCACTTGTGGGACATAGTTATCGTTGTTCAATTTGACAAATCCTGCACTGGCCAAAGTGCCATTGGCATATTGATAGGCAGATGCCTGTGGGGTGAAGCTGTAACCTGCGGCCTGTAGCGCACGGCGAACATATAAAGCACAGCGACCGATGCTACGACTCAAAGCCGCACGCGACGCCGAAGACGCAGCGATACTTGGAGCGCTGTTACTGGTTAGGCGCTCGACTGCAGTAATTGGCGATTGGAAATTGGCGCTGAAATTTTGAAGTGTGCTGCTATTACTGGCCTGAAGATAAACTTGAGATGGTGTATTTGAGCTGCTTGCGATTAGGCTGTTAATTACACTATCGATGTCATCTGGAATACTGGCAGTATAGCTGATTTGGGTAGAGCTATTTGAATAGGCACTTTGTGCTGCACTCGATTGTGCAAATGTCAGTCCTAGGGCTGACAGCAGCCAAAATACTTGTTTCATTTAGATTCCTCACACGCCCAAAGTTTGCTTTGGCTTGATGCAGGCGCATCGCTCATCCGACAGTAAATTATGGATGATCAGCCCCATTGCGTCGCTTTGCTTGTGTTGTTTGTTTGGTTTTGATTAAAGCGCGTGGCACACAGCACACATCCTTAGTGCACTAGAAAACTGGCAATATCCCAATGTCTAAACATCAAAGAAATTACCACTTTTCTCTTAGGCGTGATACACTTGCTCTTGGACACCATGTCCATAGGTCAATTTATCATTTAGGTGAGCCATGTCTGATTCAACAAAAACCGCCCCGATTAATGATCTGCTTGCCAAACAGCAGAAGCCAAACCATCTTGCCACACTCATCGAAAAACAAGCTGCGGCTGGAGCTGCATTACCGAAACATCTGTCCTCAAAATATCAGTTTTTGATGGCACACACTCAGCTGGTTCGTCAGGCTTTAGCAGAATTATTCACTGAAGCACTGTTGAATGACTGTTATGTAGTGCATGTTTCGCCAGTCGAGATCACCCTGAGTATGGGTTCTGCGACTGCTGCCAATCACGCGCGATATGTGATGGAGAATTGTGTTCAAGCTTTACGCGCTTATGATCAGCGTTTTTGTCAGTTACAGTCAATTAAGGTGATTTTATCGCCAAATTTGCTGCAATCAGAGACTCGCCCAGACGGTACTAAAAAGACCCTAAGCGAAAACACAAGGCAAATAATAGCACAAAATGCCGAGTTTGTCACCCAAAATACACGCCTAAAGCAAGCTTTGGCTAGGCTAAGCAACCCATCATCTAAAAATAATCAATAATTTATTAAATTTATATTGATAAATAAAACGATGCAGTTTACGGTTATTTTTATCATGTAAACCGTAAAAAACTGCTAAGTTTTGTAAACTTTTGTAAATTTACCGTATTTGACCTGCAATTTTTTATGATCAAACAGCCAATAGTGGTATTTGCATGTTAATCATTCAAAAATAAGCCATCGGCATAATTGCACAATTACCTCTCTATGCCAACCATTGCCAATCAAAGCCTTATCGTAAACAAGGGTTTATCCAATTAAAACTTCATCCAGCGATGATCCATTTAGCAAATAAGCCCAGCAAAATCATTCGCTGGGCTTAGTGCGGATTATGCAAAAAATAAAATGTTTCCCTTATTTTGCGAAGGTTTTGCCGAATTTTTGTAGTGAGTCGTACAACCGTACACTAAAGATGTCAGCCATCAAGCCGCTTCGACATAGACAATCGGGCAGTCATTTTTGTCATAAAATGTTACAATTTCAAAAGAACTTTCATCGTTTAGCACCGCACGGATCAGTGTGTTGTTCAGTGCATGCCCAGATTTAAAGGCAGAAAACTTCGCCAGCAAAGGATGGCCGATGACATAAAGGTCGCCCACCGCATCGAGCATCTTATGGCGCACAAATTCATTCGGATAGCGCAGGCCGCCTTCATTGACGACTTTATCATCGTCAAGTACCACAGCATTATCTAGGCTACCGCCCAATGCCAGATTGTTCATTTGTAAATATTCGATGTCTTTTAAGAACCCAAAAGTGCGCGCCTGCCCGACCTCGATGGCAAAATTAGCGGTATTAAAATCCAGACGCGTGCTCTGCTCGGTCGCAGCGATGGCCGCATGATTAAAATCAATCTCAAAATCCATCAAAAAGCCATCATCATAAGGTTCAAGGCGCGCCCACTTATCACCGTCTATCACCTCAACTGGCTTTAGAATCTTGATGAATTTTTTTAGTTGCGTTTGGTCTTTGATCCCAGCTTGATCAATCAAATATAAAAATGGTGCTGCAGAGCCGTCCATGATTGGGATTTCGGGCGCATCGACTTGAATGATCAGATTATCCAAGCCATAAGCTGCCACAGCAGACAATAAATGCTCCACCGTACCGATACGCGCCTCGCCTTGCACTAGATTTGATGACATCATCGTATCCACCACCAAAAAGGCATCCATCGGTACGATGGCGTCCAAATCCGTCCGCTCAAACACGATGCCCGTATCCACCTCAGCAGGCAGTAGCGTCAGCGTGACTTTTTTGCCGCTATGCAGGCCGATGCCTGTGGCAGTGATGGCTTTTGCGATCGTGCGTTGATAGAGCTTTGTCATAATTATTCTCGATAGGGTCGTAGTGTTGCCAAATGATGCATCCTGATCATAAAGCCTCTTAACAGACAACGAAAGGCTGTTTAACGCTGTTTAACTTAGCGATGATCTGTGGCCATCTTCAGCAAAATATTTCAAAATGTGTCATAATATTTTAACATTTAGCAGCTTTTTTGTCATCCATTCGGCTTAAGCTTTCTCAATAATTGTGTTTGATTTGTTTTATGGTTTGTAATTGATCCATCATAGCGGGTGTAATGCGCATAAAAAAACAGATGCCATTGCTGACATCTGTTTTAAGGCTAAGACTTAAGCATTAACGCGAGTTTGGTATTCGCCAGTACGGGTATCGACGCGTACGATTTCGTTTTGTTGGACAAATAGCGGTACACGAACCACAGCGCCAGTCTCTAGGCGAGCTGGTTTGCCGCCGCCGCCTGAAGTATCACCGCGTACACCAGGATCAGTTTCGACGATCTCAAGCTCCACGAAGTTTGGCGCAGTCACTGACAATGGCGCACCGTTGAACAGCGTGATGGTGCATAGTGCGTTTGAGTTTTCTTTTAGCCATTGAGCAGCATCACCCATCGCAGTTTTGTCAGCTTGTAGCTGCTCAAAAGTCTCTGGGTGCATGAAATGCCAAAACTCACCATCATTATACAGATAGTTCATCTCAGTATCCATCACATCAGCGCCTTCTAGGCTGTCACCTGATTTGAAGGTTTGTTCAAGCACTTTGCCAGTGCGCAGATTACGCAGCTTGACGCGGTTGAATGCTTGGCCTTTGCCTGGCTTGACATATTCGTTTTCGATGATTGAACATGGATTGCCATCCAACATGACTTTCAATCCAGCTTTAAAATCGTTCGTAGAAAAACTTGCCATAGGGATTACCTGCAACTTATCAATAAAAAATCGAGCAACGCTCGGTGTAAAGTTTCAATTCTTTGTCAAAAATGCGGTATAATTTGCAGCAGTGTCAGTGCTGAATACATCAGTGACCTCAAACCTTGTATTATATAAAGTTTTAGTGATTTTTGTCAAAAATAAAACCATGATTTCCACCATTTCCCCAAAAAAATTTTTTCAAAGTGCCGATTTTCCCGATTTTGACGATTGGCAAAGCGAGCTTGCTGCTGCCATCAGCGATTTAGATGAGCTGCATCGGCTGCTTGATTTGCCTGCACCAGAAGCTGCCGATACATCCAAGCACTTCGGCCTGCGCGTACCACATGCATTTATCAAAAAAATGCAAAAATCAGATCTACTCGACCCCTTGCTGCTACAGGTGTTGCCAAGTCCTGCTGAGCGCTTGGCTGTCGAGGGATATGGTACCGACCCTTTGGCTGAAAATCACCAAAATCCCATCAAAGGGCTGCTGCACAAATACCGCTCGCGCGTGCTTTTGACCATCACAGGCGCCTGCGCTGTGCATTGCCGCTACTGCTTTCGTCAGCATTTTGATTATGCCGCCAATCAGCCCAGTAGCCGTGAAATCAGTGCGGTGACTGAGTACATCAGCGCCCATCCTGAACTTGATGAGGTGATTTTTAGTGGTGGCGATCCACTGAGCGTGAATCATAAATTCTTGTCACTATGGCTCGATAAAATTGCTGACATTTCCCACATTCATACCGTGCGTCTGCACACGCGCCTGCCTGTGGTGCTGCCCAATCGCGTAGATGACGAGCTGTTATCACTGTTTGCCAATTATCCAAAAAAAATAGTGATGGTGCTGCACATCAATCACGCCAATGAGATCGATGAGGCGCTCATCAAAAAATGCCAAGCCCTGCGCGCAGCCAATGTCATGCTGCTGAATCAGACTGTGCTATTAAAAGGCATCAATGATGATGCCGAGGTCTTATCTAAGCTTAGCCATGCGCTATTCGCCGCTGGCATCATGCCCTACTATCTGCATGTGCTTGATAAGGTGGCAGGCGCGGCGCACTTTGATCTGCCAATCAAACAAGCGGTGGGCATCTATTGGCAGCTGCTTGAGCGCTTATCAGGCTATTTGGTGCCAAAACTGGTGCAAGAGCTGCCAAATCGCCCTTACAAAACACCCGTTAATCTCCATCTTATCGACGATGACTAAAAAATTTGCAAATTCTTGCAAAAAACACTTGCAATATCTTAAAAACTTGGTAAAATAGCGTCCACTTACACAGGCATATAGCTCAGTTGGTTAGAGCACCACCTTGACATGGTGGGGGTCGCTAGTTCGAATCTAGTTATGCCTACCAAATCCAAAGCCCTTGAAGTCAATGATTTCAAGGGCTTTTTGTTATTTAACAATTACTGAAAATTTACATTGATGATATTTTGTGCCTTTTGACAAAAACAGCCAAAGTAAACGCAAATTGAGCCAAGCCATACCACCAAAAAAATCGCTTAAGTAAACACCTAAGCGATTTGGATGAGTCCCATCTGCGTTAGTCAGGCGATACCACCACCAGCACTCGGATGCTATCAGGCACGAGTGACAGATTGGCAAGTGCCGCGAGGCCCTGTTCTTTACGCTTGGCAAGTGCGATAATCTCATCATCACGCACATTTGGGTTGATGGCTTGTAAGCGAGTCAGACGGCCAATTTCTTTATCCATATACTCACCAAAGGCGCTCATCGCCTGTGCGCTGATCTCATCAAGCTGAGCGGTGGCACGGGCTTTGGCATCTTGGGCACGAGCATCAATCACAGCAGCACGGGCTTTGGTGACTTGGCGGGCTCTTGGCTTGTCAAGGCGATCAATCAGCGGCATGATTTTGTCAGTGGTGGCGACTTTGGTTAGATCATCTCCGCGTTCGCTCAAAAACACCCTTAGGCTCTGCTGCGGCAAATAAGCGGATAAATTGAGCGACTTAGCAGCGATGGCTTCGATACGATACTGGCTTTCGATCAGCAGCATACCTTTTGGTAGAGCAGATGATTTGAGTAGTGCCACTTGGGTATTACCAAAAGTCCCTGACAGCACCATCTCAAGCACCGCCTGCACCAGTGGATGCTCATAAGTCATGTATTCCATATCTTCACGAGCCAGTGCCTGCTGACGGCTAAAGGTCAAAGTCATGCCATCTTCATCAATCGGTAGGCTCTCAATCCCTTCGATATCCACTTCGGATGCATCGACCGGATGAATGATCCATGAGCCATCCCGCTGAACGCTATAATCCATACCCACTGCGGTCAGATAGCGATCTAGGAATACAGGCAGCAGCTTGTTGTTGTCAAGCTCGTGCATGGCAGTCTCAATGCGTGTGGCGACATTTGGACGGCATGAATTATACTCAAGCAAGCGATCTCGTCCTGCCTGTAGCTCGGCTTCAAGCTGTCCACGATAGACGGCCGCTTCGGCAATCAGCTCAATGAGTGCTGTGCGATTATCCGCATTGTCACCACCTTCAAGCAGTGGCTTGAGTGTCGCAATATAGGCTTCTTGGACAGACTGGGCAGTTGGGCTGATTTGATGGAAAATATTCAAAGCACCATCATACCAGTTATATAGACGCTCTTGGGCAGTCCCCATCACAAATGGCACGTGCAAGCGGATTTGGGCAGTTTGACCGATACGATCGAGACGGCCGATGCGTTGTTCAAGCGTATCTGGATTGGCAGGTAAATCAAACAGTACCAAATCTTGGGCAAACTGAAAATTACGCCCCTCTGAACCAATCTCTGAACACAGCAAAATCTGTGCCCCAGCATCATCAGCAAAGTAAGCCGCCGCTTGATCTCGCTCAAGCAGGCTCATCTGCTCGGTAAAAATCGCTGTCTTGATGCCAGCGTGCAAGCGTAGCACCGCTTCTAGGCTCTCAATCGTCGCACCACTGCGAGCAATCAGCAGTACTTTTTTGTGCTTGAGTTCTTGGCGCAATAGCCCAATCAGCCACGATACTCTCGGGTCGGTCTCAAGCCATGCACCATCAGGGTAATTCTCTTCGCCCCACAGCTGTTCACGCAGCTTACCATCGGTATAATGTGTACCCTTCCATGCATCAGGCAGTGGCAATGGATAAGGAATACTCATGCGACCGTGGAAGCCTTGGACGCTATCACGGGTATTGCGAAACAGCACACGGCCTGTACCATGACGGTCAAGCAGCTCATTAATCACATGGGTACGCAGTCGCTCATTGGCATTGATATCAGCAAGCTCAGGTTCATCAAAACCCAGTAAGCCTGCCACGGCACGGATTTGTTTTTCGGATAATTCTTGATCATCAATTAACAAGGTCGCCACCATCGCCACATCGGCAAAGGCATCTTGGGCGGCCACAAAATCATCCAAATCATCAAAGCGATGCGGATCCAGCAGTCTTAGACGAGCAAAATGACTCTCCACCCCAAGCTGCTCTGGTGTCGCTGTCAGTAGTAGCACGCCTGCGATATTGGCAGCAAAATCCGCCACCATCTCATATTTATCATTACCGCCTTGCTCGCTATCCCAGTGTAAGTGATGCGCTTCATCCACGACAAGCAAATCAAAGCCCGCTGCATACGCCTGCTCATATAGGTCATGATGGTCAAGCAATAGATCAATGCCTGCGATGATGAATTGTTCGGTCAAAAAGACATTTTGGTCAGGATTATGCTCTTTGATGGATGCAGTGCGGACCAGGTCAAATAATGCAAAATCCAGATTAAAACGACGCTTGAGCTCAATCATCCACTGATACTGCAAGCTATCGGGCACCAGCACTAGCACGCGATCAACTTTGCCAGTCAAGATCTGCTGATGCATGATGAGCCCTGCTTCGATGGTCTTACCAAGTCCTACTTCGTCCGCCAACAGCACTCGTGGCGATAGACGCTTGCCGACTTCGTGGGCGATATACAGCTGATGCTTGATGATATCCACACGAGCGCCGATCAAGCCACGCAAAGGATGACGGCTTAGCATCGCGTGGATACGCAAGGCATCTTGGCGTAGCTCATACCAATCTGCCCCTTCGATACGACCAGCCAGCAGTCGCTCTAGTGGCTTGGCAAGGGTGATATTCGCCGCCAAGCGAGTCTCCATCAGGCTTTTGCCACAGGTGAGATGATAACGCATCACGCCTGCGATATCTTCACAACGCTCAACAGTGAACTGATTGCCATCTTGGTCGGTAATGTCATCACCCACTGAGAACACCACACGAGACAGTAAGGCAGAAGCCTTGGCATACACACGGGTTTCTTCGCTTTGGGGGAATAAGATATGCACACAGCGTTCATCGACATTGATGACGACGCCAAGCCCTAAGCTGGTTTCGCTGTCTGATAAATAACGCTGACCGATGGCAAAATTTTCACTCATAAAAAACTCGGGATTTTGTTGTTCTTTTTAGGATGGGTTATGGCGATATATGCAGCCAAACCCGTTATTTTACTGCAAATAATATCAATTTGCTATGTTTGTTTATGGACGCGTTGTGCCTGATTTTCAAGATCACTCAGCGCATTGATCGCACCGCCACTGCATACGCCAGCATCTCAATACCGCCCTCGACCTCTGTCATCTCAAAGCGCAGACCGTATAAGGCATCAAAATCACGAGCGGCTGCCTGAGACTTGGCGCGCACCACCGCTTCACGGCGAGCGCGATCCAAAAGCGACTCATATACCGTCAAATTCTTGCCAAATAAGCTTAGCACGCCTGCGACCACAGTTTTAAAATAATCCTGTGCGATGACCACGCTGCCCACCACCAACATCGACTCACTGACATAAGACGGCTCATAAAAACGCTCACTGGATAGGCTAATGTGGCGGTATTTTTGTTCATCTGCGGCCAAAGTGGCCAAGTGTCGCCTTTCAGCACGCGTGCCAAAATACCAGCCAATCATAAATAAGACGATGGCCACCAGCCAATCCAAATGGCGCAGTATGATCGCTTCAAGTTCCATCACGGCTGCCCTGCGCTGTGAGTGGTCTCACCAAAAGGATTGAACTTCTTTTGCACCTTGACCGCTGTACCATAGACGAACAGCTCTGAAGCCCCTGCAGTGATGTTCGATGTCGAAAAGCGAATACCAACGATGGCATCTGCGCCCAGTGCTTGAGCCTTGGCAATCATGCGTGCCATAGCTTCTTGGCGAGCCTCTTCGAGCAGCTCGGTATAAGCAGTCAGCTCACCGCCGACAATGTTTTTTAGCCCTGCTAATAAATCTTTACCCACGTGCTTACTGCGCACGGTGCTGCCATAGACGACATCCAGACGCTCTGTGATGATGTGGTTGGGTAAGGTTTCTAAATTGGATAACTGCATCAGATCACCTATGTGGTTTTATCAAATAAAAAGACAGGATGCATCACACCCTGCCCTGGCTTAACATCCGCCTTTAGTCATTGGTGTGAAATAACAAAAACAGCTCAGTGATGTTGTCTTCCAACGCATTGGCCATTTGCGCCAGTGTCTCGTCATCGCGCATCTCATCCATCTCTTCATCAATGCCTGACAGCATCACCATCGGCAAGGTCAGCATCGCCACATCCTCTTCGGTGCTTTCGTCATCAAACCAATCGACATTGTCATCAGAATACATCGCATCAACAAAGCCGATCGCCCAAGCCGCCAAATCACCATCCTCACTAAAATCAGTGGCTTCGGTGCTGGCATCGAATGGCAATTCAATCGGCTGCTCTGCTTTTAGCGTATCGATGAGTTCTTGTTGCCATGCTTTAAGCGCTGCTTTTACCTCGCTAGGCACCTGCGCATCCATACCCTCAAAAAATGCCGAGATCCAGTTTGGTAATGGCTTGCCAACCACTGTCGCCGTCAAAAAACCATGGGCTGCGATGGGATCCAAGCCCGTTTCGTTGGCAGGTGATTCCAAATAATCAAATAGCTGTTGTTTATTCATATCATACTCATCAAATATTCGCCAATGGCAACTTATCCATCAGCAACAACTCACAGATCGTGATATTGTCAAAAATTAACGCTTATGCCGACTGATTAGGTCGGCATAAGCAGGCTGTTATCGCCAAGTCGATGTGCTAAAAATCAAAATCATCGTCATCATCCAGATCATCGAACTCTGCAAAATCATCTTCATCTTCGAGCGCGCGCTTGAGCTTATTTAGGCGCTGCTCTTCTAGCAATGCATCGATTTTTAGGCGCTTTTCCAAAGGCTTAGCCTTGCCTTCATCAGCAAGCTTAGCATCAGCATCTTCTTCAAAATTATCGTCATCAAAATCATCATCAATATTACTCATAACGACTCCTTATCTACAAGCGGTCGGTTGGGTGCCTATCGTCCATTTTTAAAGCAGGGATGTGTGATGGAGTTTATCCATCCAGTAGCCTTATAAAACGGATTGACGATTTTGTCAAGTATTATCTTAATTTAGCTGTGATCTTCGCCCAGTAGTACTTTATCACGGGCGATTTTTAGGCGTTCGGCGGTGGCATTGGTCACCCCGACGATCTCACGGCCATCACGCTCATGCACGGTGCTTGGATGGGACAGTGGCGCTAAGGTCATGTACATCGAGACTTGGTTGCGTCCAGCTTCCCCAAAGATAGTCAGCGATTCTTCTTTGCGCATCAGCAGAATGTTTTTGGCGACATCAGAGAGCATCGAATCACTACACACCGCCTTGACAGGCAAAGCAAAGCGCTTGATTTCACGATGTTTTTGGTACACCACTTCATTAACCATCACCAAAAGCTTCGACAGCACTGCCGCTGCCGCTGCCGTCTTGGCATGGTCATCAGTGGCATACAGCGTAACTGCCGTACCCGACTCATCGAACGGATGCTTATCAGCCAGTGCTACACCTGCAAATAAAGGCAGCTCAAGCACCGCGGCACACGCCCGATCAAACAGCTGATCGCACAGCGCCAGATAAGCATCTTTGGTATCAATGCTCACCGTGGTCAGCAAATGATGCGGGTCTTTAAAGGTCAGCTGCACTGTATAAGCCGCTGCCAATTGCGCTTCAGGCTCACGCTCTGGGCGAGGAGCGACCTCATCCTGCGTCTCATCTTCATCATCCTGCACTTGTTCAGTCGATGCCGTGTCGGGTGCGGCTGCAGGTGCAGTATGCAGAGTCTGATCTGGTAAAATGCCCTTACTTAACAGCTCTTTACGCACGGATTTGGCGATCTGGGCTTTTAGCTCATCGCTGGGTCTGGCGACATAACCATAAATCAGCCACAGCATGACATGCAGACCGATGACGCTTAATAAAAACACCCAATTGCCCGACAAAATCTCGGCGCGACTCACCGCCTTGGCCTGCACAGCGATCTTGCCCAGCACCTGATCACCCGATGTGATCACCTGCTCAGCACGGTAGCCATCACTGCTTTGCCCAAGCGGCACCAACACACCGCCTTGGCTATCATACACCCCGACATAGCCGATAGCCTCTTCTTTGGCATACGGCTCCATGATCACACTCATACTCACCCGATCATACGCCGCCAGCGGTGCAGCAAGCTCTTGGCTGAGCGTCGCGATGCTGCGATCGACCACCGCTTGATTTTGGGCGGTGATGCTGCGCTCGGTGCTGATCGCAAAAAACAGCAGATGCAAAACCAAACTTGTCAAAACGATTGCTGCAAAAATACCCTGTCTGGGTGCTAAGTATGTCATGATGTTTGCCAGATACCAACAATGAAATTTTGTTATTATAACATTATTTAGCCAAATAGTTAGCAGCTTTGGCAGATTTCTGTTCAGTTTTATGCAGTTTTTGGCTTTATTCAGGATTTTGGCACACACTTGCTCATCATCACAAATCAAAGCAAGCCAAGCAGCACGCCTTGTCGCCAAGCCGAATCGATATTCTTAGCTTTTGGTCTTTTAAAATCAGTGATAAACTGCTAATATGGTCAAATTATTCGCTCGGCCGATGGCTGCCAATCAGCTTGGCACACCCCAAAGCCGCCTTCAAGACGCCGCCTATGGACGCATGTATCATAAACTTGATATAATAAAAAGGTCTGACATGTCATACACTTATGCTCTACCAAAAAACAGCCAAGCATGGCAAAACGCAGTCAATACCGTCGCCAATCAGCTGCCCAGCGAAGTCGTCGGTACAGATTTTACCGCCAATGACATCGCTGCCAAGCTTGCCAAGCTGCCTTTATTTGCCATCATCGTCGTCACACCCGATCAAGAGGCCAATGTCGATCAGCTGATGCAAGACTGGGTCGCTACACAAGCCAACTGGCAACTGGCGCAGGTTTTTGATGATGAGGTCGCCAAAGCCAATGCCCATCTGATCAGCACCGATGCACCCTTGGCTGATGTGGTGATCCATCGTTATCTATTGACCCCCAAATCCGACATCGGCCAAGTTAGCAAAACGGCGGTCGCGCACATCATCGATGAACAAATCTCAAGCCATCTGTCCGCCGCGATCCGCGCCGATGTACATATTTTGTCTGCTGATAAGATGCTGACGCGCCATCGCTTGGCTTGCTTTGATATGGATTCGACGCTGATCGAAGAAGAGGTCATCGTCGAGTTGGCCAAGTTTTGCGGCGTCGAAGAAAAAGTCGCCCAGATCACCGAAGAAGCAATGCGCGGTGAGATCGATTTTGCTACCAGTTTTGCGCGTCGTGTGGCACTGTTGGCCGATGCACCCATCAGCATCGTCGATGAGATCATCGCCAAGCACATCCATATTCAGCCAGGTGCTGCTGCAACGATCCGCGCGCTTAAAGCGATCGGCTATCACACAGTGCTGATTTCTGGTGGCTTTGAGCCATTTGCCGACTATGTTGCAAAGACACTGGGCATCGATGAATATTATGCCAATCCGCTGCTGCATGACGGCAAAACCTTAAGCGGTATGGTCGATGACAATATTTTAGATGGCGATCAAAAAGCCGCCATCACCCAAAAAGTCGCTGCTCGTTTAGGCTTACCCTTACAACAAGCCATCTGCATCGGCGACGGCGCCAATGATTTGCCAATGATGGCCATCAGCGATCTTGGTATCGCTTATCGTGCCAAGCCAATCGTCCAAGCCAAGGCCTCCGCTGCGGTGAATATTACAGGTCTTGAAGGCGTGATTTATGCGCTGGGTCACAGACTGGATCCACGCTGATCTGATTTTTATTATTTATTTATAAAAGGATAACTTATGTTTACCATTCCTGTCATCAATGTCAAAGCCGATGCTTTGGATGCGCTGCTTGCGGCATTTGGCCTGCGCTTACAGAATCTGGCCAAATCTCGCGAGAACGAATCATTCAACAACCTCATCAAAGATCGCACCGTCTGCATCCAATTCACCGCGCCAGAGGTTGCGCGCTATTTTCGCTTTGAAAATGGTCATTTCGGTCAGGCGATGGGTACTGCCAGCAATGCGGATTTGACCGTGGATTTTAAAGATTCTATGACTGGTGTCAAACTACTCACCAAAGGCGATGTGGCAGCATTGATGACTGCGATCCAAGACGGCGAAGTCAAAGTCACTGGCGATTATAAGCTAGTACTATGGCTGGCTGGCATCGGCAAACAAGCAGCCACAATCCCTGAGCAATACAAAGGCTATTGGGGTCAAGCCAAGCCCTTGATCGACGCCGCCAAACCTTACACCCAAACCGCCAAAGATCTGATCGGCAGCATCAAACAAAAGCTGGGTAAATGATCCAAAGCCGAGCCATCCTAGCCATTAGGATGGTTGCTATTTGCTGTATTTTTCGGTACAATCGTTTACTAAATTTTGATTTTTTTAGGTATGACCATGATGATGACGCACATTTCAAAGGATGAAATCGCCCGACTGTTTGATTTGCCATTGATGGATTTGCTGATGCAGGCTCAGACGGTGCATCGTGAACATTTTAATGCCAATGAAGTACAAATCAGCACGCTGCTGTCCATCAAAACTGGCAACTGCCCTGAGGACTGTGGCTACTGCTCGCAGTCAGGTCATCATCGTGACAAGACGGGACTGACACCCGAAAAACGCCTAGAAATCGAAAAGGTACTGGCGGCAGCACGCCGTGCCAAAGCTCAAGGCTCATCACGCTTTTGCATGGGTGCAGCATGGAAACACCCCAGTGCCAAAGATATGCCGTATCTGGTTGAGCTGATCAGCGAAGTCAAAGCAATGGGGCTTGAGACTTGTATGACACTAGGTATGCTGAGTCCTGATCAGGCCAAGACACTCGCTGATGCAGGTTTGGATTATTATAATCACAATCTGGACACTTCTCGCAACTACTATGACAGCGTCGCCACCACACGCAGTTATGATGACCGTCTTGAAACCATCGAATATGTGCGTAATGCTGGCATCAATGTCTGTTCAGGCAGTATCGTCGGTATGGGTGAGAGTCGCCAAGACCGCATTGACTGGATTTATGAACTGACTCAGATGCCAATCCCGCCACAGTCAATTCCTGTTAACCTGCTCGTTCCGATCAAAGGCACACCACTTGGCGATAAAGTGCTTGCCGAAGGTCGCCTGTCAGTTATCGAGTGGATTCGCACTATTGCCGTGACTCGTATCGCCTGTCCGACAAGCTTCGTGCGACTGTCAGCAGGTCGAGAAAGCCTGAGTGATGGCGAGCAAGCATTGGCATTCATGGCGGGCGCCAACTCATTCTTCTATGGGGATAAGCTGCTCACCACAGGCAACCAATCTACATCGCATGATGATCGCTTGATGGCAGAATTGGGCTTAACACCGACTCGCCCGATGCCAAAACCACAAATCATTGATGCGATGAATGGCACTGCCATCAATCAAGAGCGTCCTGAGGGCTGCCCACTCTCCGCTTAAGGCGTCATCAATTTCCCCAAAAAGATGTGCTATAATGGTGCATCTTTTTTATTGGGTATCCGTATGCTAGAGTATATCAGAGCTTTTCATATCATCGGCATGGTGTGTTGGTTTGCTGGGATTTTTTATTTGCCACGCCTATTTGTCTATCATGCGATGAGTGATGATACACCAAGCCAAGAGCGATTTGCTGTGATGGAGCGTAAGCTGTATCGTGGGATTATGACACCTGCGATGATTTTCACTTGGACGTGCGGTCTTTTGATGATTGCCCTTGCCCCTAGCATCTATCTGACCCAAGGCTGGCTACACGCCAAACTGGTCTTGGTAGCACTACTGACCATTTATCATCTGTCCTGCGGTCACTTCCGTGTTCGCTTGATGGACAATCCCAAATTCAAAAGCCATGTCTATTGGCGGTGGTTCAATGAGATCCCTGTATTTATTTTGATTGCCGTGGTGATTTTGGCGGTGGTCAAGCCGTTTTAAGGCATATCATCACCGCTCACTGGCACAGCTTTATCAGTTGTGCCATTTTTTTATCACTAAAATCAAGCAATCATCGTTAATATATCAACTCACATGACGCATCAAAACACCGTGCCAACTTTGGCAACAGTATTGATAAAGCCTGTCCGTGATTCACATCGCTCAAGCCATGCCGTGGTCGCACTCATACCTGCCAAGCCCACACGCTGTCTGGCAGCTGCGATGGCAAAATACATCTGCACATCCGCACCTGTAAACACATCCCCTGCAAACCATGGCGAGCGACTCAGCGTCTCTTCTACCAACCCCAAAGCCGAACTGATATTATTACTTAAGATCATCTGATCAATGCCTGATTTGAGTTTGCGGGCAATCGGTCTGACAAGCAGTGGTGCTTTTTGGCTTGCCTTGGTCAAAATCAGCCCCATCACCAAAGGCGGCATCAGCGAACCTTCGGCAAAATGCAGCCAAAATGTATAATCACGCCACGCCTTGTCACCTGTCGGATAAAATCGCTGCTCGCTATCATAAGTTTTTAATAAATACTCAATAATCAGTGCCGACTCCGCCAACACCTGCTCGCCATCAGGCAAGCTATCATCCACCAAAATCGGTGCCTTGCCCATCGGATGAATGTCCCTAAAAGATCTGGGCGCTAGATAAGTCCGCTCATCTCTCTGATGGCCGATCAGCTGATAATCCAAGCCATAAGCCAATTTTAGCTCTTCTAATAGCCACACGATGCGAAACGAACGCGATTTTTCTAGGTGGTATAAAGTAATCATCAATATTTCCAAGTTAACAGCACTAAGCCATCATACATGATATTTTATCTTTGGTACAGGGTTGTGATGAGATTTACTCAATCGTCATCGGTGCTTAGCAGGCATCAACGACTGGTTCAGCCATCAAATATCTTTACACATTCACCACATCCCCCACCTTGACACCACCGTCTATTTTTAGGATAATTTTTGGTAGTGTTAATTTTAATTAATCAGATTTGGGAGTTTATGATGAAAAAATTATTGATAGCTGCACTTGCCACAGTCATGACACAGCAAGCAATGGCGGTGAATTGGTTTGAGCTTGGCGAAACCTTCGATGGCGACAAACACTACATTGACTTAGATAGCATCCAAGCAGACACGCTCGTCAATGGCACACCTGTGATGACTGCATGGAAGCAGGTAGAACTTAAACAAGCACAAGATGTAGGTGGTAAAAAATATTGGACAGGTAAATACTTTGTCTATTATGACTGCCGTGCTCGCAAATTTGCCTTAGAATACAGTGCTGCCTATGACAAACAAGGCAGGCTGGTTGACAGTGGCAATACATCATCCTTTAGCCGGTATTCATCTGCCAATTGGAAGAGAGCCGTTCCAGGCACCCCTAGCGAACACACGCTCAACATCGTCTGTGCCTACGCCACCTGATCCACCACCCATCTGTCATCAGATGGGTATTTTATCACCCCACCCAAACGCATCCATCAGCCGCCCAAACTCATCATCCATAGGTGCGGTGATGCTCATCATCTGCCCTGTCATCGGATGACAAAAGCTGAGCTGATAAGCGTGCAGGAGTAGCCGTCTTGTGCCGACATGGGCGATGATGGCACGGTTTTGTACCTTGTCACCATAGGTGGTATCGCCGACGATGGGATGAAAGATGTGTTTCATATGCCGTCTCAGCTGATGCTTACGCCCTGTGATGGGGATGAGCTCGACAAGCGAATACCGAGAAGTGGTGAACCGCTGACACGACACAAAGGGCTGCTCGCTCGTCGCCAGTACCCGATAGTCAGTGATGGCAGGCTCAGGCGGCTTATCACTATCGGCAAATTTATCCGCGATTTTATCCAGTCGTACCTTGAGCGGATAATCGATGCGTCCGTCTGTCGTCATCGCCCCACGCACCACCGCCAGATATTTCTTTGTCACTTCATGCCGCTCAAACTGCTCAGACAACCGCCGAGCCATCTCGCTAGTTAGGGCAAATAACAGCACGCCTGAAGTCGGACGATCTAGGCGATGCACAGGATACACGAGCTGCCCAATCTGATCACGCAAGGTCTGCATCACAAACACCGTCTCATGCTTATCGAGCCACGAGCGATGCACGAGCATCCCAGCAGGTTTATTGATGATGACGATGTGTTCGTCTTGGTAGAGAATGGGGAGTGTGGTCACTGTCTTTGCCCTATTACTTCAATCACTGTCGTGAATCACGGATTTTGCTGTCATGATAAACGGTTTTCGTGGCAAAAGCATCTGCATTTTGGTATATTAGTTCAAAATGGGGGTAATTTTATGATTTATGACATCATCGGCGACATCCATGGACAAGCAGATAAGCTGATTGGGCTATTGACACAGCTTGGCTATCGACATGATGGCGACTGCTATCGTGCACCGCCAAATCATCGGGCGATATTTATCGGTGATTTGATCGATCGTGGTGCTCGCCAAGTCGATACACTGCAGATTGTCTTTGAGATGATTGATCACGGTGAAGCCCATGCCGTGATGGGCAATCATGAGTACAACGCCATCGGCTATGCCACGCCCCACCCTGATGGCGACTACTGCCGAGCTCGCACCGCGTCAAATACGCATCAGCATCAGGCATTTTTGGATGAATTACCGCTAGGCAGTGATGCGTATTGGCACTGGATTAGCCGTCTGTATGAGCTGCCTTTGTGGCTTGAATTTGATGGATTTTGTGTGGTGCACGCCTGCTGGGACACCAAGGCAATGGCTGTGCTTGCACCCCATCTCACCCCCGATCATCGCATCACCCGCCAAGGTATCATTGCCACCGCAACCAAAGACACCAGTGAGTTTATCGCACTTGAACGCGTCCTAAAAGGCATCGAAAGTCCCCTACCCGACGGCATCGTACTGATCGATGGGCATAACATTACCCGTACTCGCACCCGCATCAAATGGTGGCTTGATGATTGGCAAAATCTGCCACTGAGCCAAGCGGCACAGCTTGGCAGTCGTGCAGTGATGCATCTACCCAGTGATCAAGATTATAAGCCGCTGCCGATGGATTTTGAGATTTTGACCGATAAGCCGATTTTTATTGGGCATTATTGGCTGGATGGTACGCCGACCTGCCTATCATCACAGGTGGTGTGTACTGACTATTCGGCAGGCAGTACAGGGTTTTTGACTGCTTATCAGTTTGATACGGATAAGCCTGCCTTGTCCGATGATGGCTTTGTGCAGTATTTGGGCTAAGTAGATTTTGATTCATGGATTTACGCCCAAAACTTAGTACACGGCTGATTGCCATTTTTGCCCAAATGTGCTAATTTATTCTTTTAATCACCATAAGGAAATCCTATGTCATCGAGCGATCAACCTGCACCAATCACTTCGCCAGCCGGCACACCAAAAGTCGGCATCATCATGGGCTCACAGTCTGACTGGGCGACGATGCGTGAAGCAGCTCAGATTTTGGCGGATTTTGGTGTGGCATTTGAGTGCGAAGTCGTCTCTGCCCACCGTACGCCGGACAAATTATTTGACTATGCCAAAGCCGCCAAAGGCAAAGGCCTGCAAGTCATCATCGCAGGTGCAGGCGGTGCTGCTCATCTACCAGGAATGTGTGCCAGCCAGACCGCTCTACCCGTGCTAGGCGTACCTGTCAAATCCAGCACGCTCTCCGGTTGGGACAGCCTACTCTCCATCGTACAAATGCCAAAAGGCATCGCTGTCGGCACGCTTGCCATCGGTACAGCAGGAGCGTTCAACGCAGGCTTACTTGCTATCCAAATCCTAGCTCTACATGATGAGCGTCTAGCGACACAGCTTGATGCCTTTAGAACCAAACAAACCCAGACCGTGCTTGCCAATCCAATCCCAGGGATTATCGGCTAAGCCAAGCTGATGGGCAGACTGGTAAAATTTGCGTTTTGTCCAAGATTTTCGGTCGAAAATATGCGATAATATCCGAAGTTTTTATAAAATTTCGGATATTTTTTAATTTGAGATCAACTATGACAAATTCACTTCACACCATCGGCATTCTAGGTGGTGGACAATTGGGCATGATGCTTGCCGAAGCTGCTTTGCCACTTGGTTATCGCTGTGTATTTCTCGAAGATGCGGACAATCCGCCTGCCGCCTTGTACGGTCAAGTATTTAAGACACACGAACTGGACGCCTTTATCAGTGCCAGCGATGTATTTACCCTAGAGTTTGAAAACACTCCTGTCGATACCGCGCGCAAGCTTGGCGAGCTGACCGATAAAGGCGGATTATTTCCCCCTGCTCGTGCGCTCGAAGTCGCCCAAGACCGCCTAAACGAAAAAACACTGTTCAATCAGCTTGACATCGCCACCGTGCCATTTATGGCGGTGCATACGCTTGACGACATCAAGACTGCTGCCGATACCCTAGGCTTGCCACTAGTGCTCAAGACCAGTCGTGGTGGCTATGATGGTAAAGGGCAATTCGTCCTAAAATCCGTTGATGCCATCAGCGACGCTTGGGCGACGCTCGGCGATGCAACCAAATCAGCACCGCTGATTGCCGAAGGGTTTATCAACTTTAGCCGTGAAGTCTCCATCATCGCTGTGCGTAGCAAGACAGGCGAAATCCGCTATTACCCACTGGTCGAAAATGTCCACACAAACGGCATTCTTGCCAAGACCACCGCCCCTGCTGCCGATACTGAGCATCTGACCGCCCAAGCGCAGTCAAATATCCAAAAACTGCTCGAGCATCTGGACTATGTCGGTGTGATGGCACTGGAGCTATTTGTCACAGATGATGGCGTGCTTGCCAATGAAATCGCCCCACGCGTGCACAACTCAGGACACTGGAGTATCGAAGGGGCACACTGTAGCCAGTTTGAGAACCATATCCGTGCCGTCGCAGGCCTACCGCTTGGCGATACCACCATCAGCCATCCATCGGTGATGCTCAATGTCATCGGCAAATACCCAAGCCGTGCCGATGTGCTTGCCATTGATGGCGTACATTATCACCACTATCACAAGTCCGAACGAGATGGCCGCAAAATCGCCCATATTACGGTGATGACTGGTGATGAACATCAAGCTGATGCAGTGGCAAACGCCGAACGCCTATTGGTGAACTGCTAATTTTAGCCAATCCGCTCTTTTGGGCGGATTTTTTTGTGGCAGGCTTGGCTCATTGTATGACAACAACATCAGCCTGCCCACAAAATCCAAGACAACCCAATCAAGCAATTTGACTGAAACAACTGATAAATACAACACCATGAAACTGTATATCGACGCTGACGCTATTCCTGCCATCGCCAAAGAACTCATCATCAAGACCGCTAATCGCACAGGCGTGCCCACCATCTTTGTCGCCAATCGCCCCACTCGCCTGCCACCATCACCGCACCTATCATCGGTCGTGGTCGCTGATGGCTTTGATGTGGCAGATGATTATATCGCCCAAGCGGTAGAGTCTGGAGACGGTGTCATCACAAGCGACATCCCCTTGGCCAGTGAAGTGCTTGACAAAGGCGGCTGGGCAATGAGTGCACGGGGTGAAGTGTTTAACCTTGAGACAATTAAGCTGAAGCTCAATAGCCGTGATTTTATGGACATGATGCGTGGCACAGGCGTACTTGATCCTAGCCAAATGGGCGGTCAAAAGCCGTATTCGGATAAAGACAAAAAGGCGTTTGCCGATGGGCTAAATCGCTTGGTCAAACCTGCCAAAAATAGTTAATCCTAATTACCAATCAATTTAAAAATAATAATCTTACCAAGCCTGCCAACACCAGCAAGAAAAAAGTGCAAAATTGGTGCAAAACAGACAAGCTATTTTGGTAAACTTGGTGCATAATAAGCAAAATAATTTTCAAGATAAGACCCTCATGATCGAACAATGGACCAAAGAGAGCATCATTCAACGGCTACTGACTTTTATTTTACTGACCATTTTGATCATTCTGTGCTTTCAGGTGGTACAGTTTTTTATTTCGCCGATGATTTGGGCGGCGATTTTGGCATATGTCACTTATCCATTGTATCGATTTTTTTATCAAAAAGTTCAATTCAGCTCAACTTTTAGCGCCTTAATCATGACAGTGAGCATCTCGCTGATGATTGGCGTGCCACTGCTGATTGGCGTGTTTTTCTTACAACAAGAGGTCATCAGCTTTTATGGTATGGCGGTGCGTCGCCTACAAGCCGGCTATGTGGATTTGCCAGAAAGCATCAAAAATTTGCCCGTCGTCGGTCAGCAGGTGCGTGATTTATTATGGGAAATCAACAAAGACCCTGAGGCGTCCATGACAGCCATGCGTAACTGGGTGCAGTCGCATCTGTATTATGGCAAAATGGCGTTCGATGCGGTACTCAAAAACCTTGCCAAGCTTGGCATGGCGCTGATGACGCTGTTTTTCTTTTATCGTGATGGTCTCAGTCTCGTGCGACAAATTCGCCAAGCACTGCGTAATGTCATCGGTGATCGCATTGATCATTATATCAATTCGGTGACTGCCACGACGCGTGCGGTGGTCTACGGGATTGGCTTGACAGCACTTGCCCAAGCATTGCTGGCTGGTATCGGCTATGCCATCGCCGGTGCACCCAACCCGATACTACTGACCATCATCACTTTTATGGTGGCGATGATTCCTTTTGGTACGCCATTTGCTTGGGGTGGTGTGGCATTATGGCTGCTGTCTCAAGGTCATACCACCGAAGGGATTGGTCTTGGATTGTGGGGGATTTTGGTGATCAGCTGGGTGGATAATCTGATTCGCCCAATGGTCATCAGCGGTGCGACCAAGATTCCGTTTATTTTGATTTTTATTGGTGTACTTGGTGGCTTGACGGCATTTGGCTTTGTAGGGTTGTTCATAGGTCCTGTACTACTTGCCATCATGCTTGCTGTTTGGCGTGAATGGGTCAGTCAGCACAAAAATGAAATTTTTGCCAGTACCAAGACTGGATTTCCTGTAGCAGATGGCAAGGCATTGCTGGCCGATACCACGCCCGCACCCGTTATCAATCACGATGCCATCAATACCGAAGATGCATCTACTGATACGACCACCGACACCATGACCGATACCAAAAAGGATAGCTGATGCTGACCGTACTAGCCGATGAGAATATCGCCAATATTGACGACTACCTGCACCATCATGACATCAAGGTCATCAAGCTAAAGGGTCGTGACATCAACCGTGATGCCTTACTGGCACATCAGCCTGACGCACTGTTTATCCGCTCGGTGACACAGGTGAGTGCGGCGAATTTGGGCGAATTATCCGCCCTGCCACTGAAGTTCATTGGCTCTGCCACCATTGGCACTGATCATGTGGATACGGATTTTTTGGCACAGCATGGCATAAGCTTTAGTAATGCTGCTGGCTGTAGCAAGCACTCAGTTGCCCAATATGTCATCACTGCCATTTTGCACACTTATCCGAGCTATCGCAGCACGCCGATACGCCTAGGCATCATCGGACTTGGCAATATCGGCAGCACTTTGGCGGATTATGCTAAAAAGCTTGGCTGGCAAGTAGTGGGCTTTGATCCCTTTTTACCACCATCAGATATCAATACACTTGATTTTCAATCTGTGCTAAACTGTGATGCCATCAGCATTCATACGCCCCTGACACGCACAGGCACACATCCGACCTTCAATCTGATCAATGCCGACACACTTGCGCAAATGCAGCCGAACGCCCTACTGATCAATACCGCTCGGGGTGAGATCATCGATGAAGCCGCCCTACTAGGCGACATCGCACGCACCCATCGCAAGGTTATTCTAGATGTATTCCCTAGTGAGCCTGCCATCAGCACGCCATTGATGGACGCACTACACCTAACCACATCACATATCGCAGGCTATACGCTCGAAGGCAAACTGCGTGGCACAGATATGATTTATCAGGCATTTTGCCAGTCGTTTGGTATCACACCCATTCAAAAATTTGAACCACTCCTACCGCCCAATCCGTATCGGTTTGATGACTTAATCCATCAGCTGGGTGGCAGTGATACTGACCGAGCAGTGTTGGCGCAGTTTTATGACATCGCCAAAGATGATACGAGCCTGCGAGCAGTCTGCACTGATATGGGCGTACAAGGTGCGGACTTTGACTATCTGCGTAAAACTTATCAGCTACGCCGTGAGTGGCTTTAAGGCTTAAGACCCATGATGACCGACTACCAACCCACTTTATCCCTGATCAATGCCCAAAAAAAGGCAGCGTTTTTACGCAAGATTCGAGAGTTTTTTTATCAGCGTGATGTCATGGAAGTCACTACGCCGATTTTGTCCAATCGTGGTAATACCGATGTATTTATCGAATCAGTATCGGTGAATTTTCATCAACAAGGACGCCCAAAAACAGGCTATCTGCACACCTCGCCTGAGTTCGCCATGAAGCGGCTGCTAGCCACTTATCAAGTACCGATGTATCAGCTGTGCCAAGTGTTTCGGGATAATGAAAAAGGGCATAAGCACAACATTGAATTTACCATGCTTGAATGGTATCGCCCGAGATTTGATTTGGATATGCTGGCTGATGAGTTGCAGGCGCTACTGACGACTGTATTTGGTACGCCAATGCAGATGATAACGCTGAGCTATGCTGATGCTTTTATCAAAACCATACAGATTCATCCTTTATCCGCCAGTATCGAGATGCTAAGAGCCTGCGCCCTATCGCATGGCATCACGCTGGATATGGGTGATGATCATCAAGGGTGGCTGGATTTATTATTTAGCCATCTTGTTGAGCCAACATTGGGCTTTGGGGCGCCGACACTCATCACCGACTATCCGCCTGCGACCGCATCACTTGCCAAGATGTCAGTAGATGCCGATGGTCATCAAGTCGCCAAACGCTTTGAGTTGTATATCAACGGCATCGAGATTGCCAATGCGTATGACGAACTGGCTGATGGCAAAGCACTAAGACAGCGCTTCGAGCAGGATAATGCACAGCGTACAGCACTTGGGCTGCCAGTCATGCCGATTGATGAGCATCTGCTGGCAGCGTGTGATGAGTTGCCTGAGTGTAGTGGCATTGCCCTTGGTGTGGATCGATTGTTTATGGTGGTCTCAGGACTTACTGACATCAGTCAGTCGATTGCGATAATGACTGAGCAAGCATAATCTGCTTAGCTTAAGCATCACCCAACACATCTTTTGCCCACAATATCAATGGCAAATCCACCATCTTGCCATCAATAGCAAACACCGTATCGCCTGTACGCTGATATTCTGCTAGGATTTTTTGGGCAAACACTCGTTCATCATCACTGGTGGCTAGAGCCTTTTTCATAATGGCTATCTGCTTAGGGTGAATCGCCATCTGCCCACCAAACCCAAAATCCACCCAATGTTTGACGCAGTCCACCAGCCCTTGCTCATCATCAAAATCGACAAACACCGCATCAATCGGTGGGCGTATGCCATTTGCCAAAGAATACACAAGTAACTCACTGCGAATCTTGTCAAATAGCACCGCTGCCGCCTGCGAGCCCATACGCACACCATGCGAATGTAATAAATCCAGACAGCCAAAACTCATCGCATATAGCCCTTTGGCAGTGGCAATCTTGGCGATATTCGCCACACCAACTGGCGACTCAACCACGGCGATCACCGGCAGTCCTGTGGCTTGGTGCAGATGTTCGACCTGCTCAGGATTTTGGCACTTGGGTAGGATGATGCCATCGACTTGATTCAGCTTTGATATGCACTGCAAATCATAAGTATGCTCACTTTGGTGACTGGCATTCACTCGTAGCCAATAGCGATGTTCACTGACGGCATCAAACTTGATTAACTGCTCACGCACATCGTCCTTTTGGTCGTCTGCCACTGCATCTTCTAGGTCAATAATCACCACATCAGCACCTGTGGCTACCGCCTTTGACACACGATCTAGGCGGATGGCAGGGACGAATAGGTATAGCGCATGATGATCCTTGGGCATATTCAATCCTTGATTTTAAGCTTGATGGTCAATGTTTGATGACAAATATTATTAATAAACAATAACTTGCCATCATCAGCTGTTATAAGCTTTTTGATCAGCATCACGCTTCATCAAAAAACACCTGCGCAACTTTGCCTGTGAGGGTTTGCCCGATGAATGGCGTGTTCTTACCAGCTGATAGCATGGTATCCTTTGAGACACACCAAGACAGCTCAGGATCGATCAGCACTGCGCCACCGATGGCATCATAGTTGGTGATGCCTGCGATCTTGGCAGGATTTAGGCAGATTTTTTCGATCAGTTGTTCAGGCGTTAAGATGCCATCTTTGACCAGCTTGACACCCAGTGCCACAAAGGTGTCAAAATTACTGATGCCAGGGGTAGCCTCGCCAAACGGTGCTTGCTTGGCTGATGATGACAGCGGCTCATGATGGCTACAAATCGCATCGATAGTGCCATCTTTTAGACCCTCGATCAGCGCTTTTTGGTCGGTGTTACTGCGTAGTGGCGGCATCACATAGGCATTAGCATCATAGCCCTCGATGTCATCATCGGTGAGGTGCAGCTGATGCATCGCCACATCACAGGTCACAGGCAGGCCTTTTTTCTTGGCCAATGCGATCAGCTCCACAGAAGTACGGCAAGTGATCTGGCTAAAATGCACCTGAATGCCCGTCTCCTCCGCCATCAAAATCTGCTTTGATAATGCGATGGTCTCAGCCAGCCAAGGAATCCCCTGCAAGCCATGAAATGAAGCAATATAGCCCTCATGTGCCACCCCGCCTTTAGATAGGCTTGGCTCATCAGGATAAAAAAATACTTTCAAGCCAAAAGTCGCGGCATATTCTAAGCAGCGCAGCATCACCAAATCATTGGCAAATCCGCGGCCAGCATTGGTCACCGCGATGGCGCCGCCCTGCTTTAATCCAGCCAAATTGGCAGGCTGCTCACCACCCAAATCATTCGTCAGCGCACCTAAAATATGCAAATGCACGCCGCCATCATGCAGTGCTTTTTCGCGCAAACCCTTGAGCAATGAGCCGTTTTGTAAAATCGGGTCGGTATCAGGTGGCAGCACCACATGTAAGATGCCATTGGCGCGGGCTGCACGCCCCTCGCTTGCCAAAGTGCCGTGTGACTGATGACCTGGTTCGCGCAGACGAGCGCACAGATCGACGATGGGCGGAATGAGCCATTTGCCTTGGGTGTCAATGCCATCAAGGTTCGGTTGCTGCCAGTCGGTAGGAAGTAAGTTTTTCATATCCATCTCTTATGCTTTCTTATTAAATAATCATCACCAGCCAGCGATCAGCGAGCGCTCATCTGACCCTGCATTGCCATCGCCATCACCGCCATACGCACAGCGATGCCGTTATTGACCTGCTTTAGGATGACTGACTGTGAGCCATCGGCGACACTCGATGTGATCTCGACACCGCGGTTCATCGGGCCTGGATGCATCACGAGTGCATTTGTCTTGGCCAGTTTGACACGGCTTTCGGTGATGCCATACATCTTAAAATACTCTGCCGTCGATGGCAGCAGCGGTGAGCCGATGCGTTCGTTTTGGATGCGCAGACCGATCATCACATCCACATCCGCCACACCCTGCTCGATTTGTTCGAACACCGACACATCATAGCGCTCGATGCCTTTTGGCAAAAGGGTGCGTGGCGCGATGACGCGAATGTCTTTGACGCCCAATGTCTTTAATGCGCAGATGTCAGAGCGTGCCACACGGCTGTGCTTGATGTCGCCAATGATGGCCACAGACAGCTCATCAAAAGATTTGTTATTCTTAAGGCATGCTTCACGATGGATGGTCAGCATATCAAGCATCGCTTGAGTTGGATGCGCATGCCAACCATCGCCTGCATTGATGATCGCGACATTTGGCGTCACCTGAGTGGCCATAAAATGCGCCGCGCCTGATGCCCCATGGCGCACCACAAACATATCGGCACTCATCGCCTCCAGATTCCATAAGGTATCACGCAGCGTCTCGCCTTTGTTGGTACTTGAGCGCGCGATATCCAGATTCAGCACATTGGCACCCAAACGCTTTTGTGCCGCCTCAAAAGTCGTGCGCGTGCGCGTCGAATTTTCAAAAAATAAATTCATCACCGTGCGCCCTGATAGCTCATCGGTATTGATCAGCTTGTCATTGGCATCAAAATACCCCATCGCCTTATCAATGATGCTTTCAAGTTGAGCGCGATTGAGTCCCTCCACGCCCAGAAAATGACGAATGCCACCATCGCTAGACAGTTGTGGTCGTGCCAATTGAGCATTGAGTCGTGCATCGACATCGGTCAAGATATTTTGCGACATAAAGATATCCTTGCAAGTAGTTTAAAAAGCATTACCCATCACCACACAAAAGCCTATGATTTTTAGGGCAAATTTGCTACACTATTAGCCAGATTGTTTGGCAAATACGCACAGTGCCGACAGTTAATTTATTTTATAAAATAATGTGTACAATGGCTTTGGAATCGTGATTTGGTTTGATGCTTTATAGTTTAGCCGATTTACCGCCAACTACAAAGCAAAAAATGAGATTTTTTATCAAGAAAATCGCCAATCTGACACCGCCATCGCCATAACAACCGCCATGACAACAAAGGATGAACCATGACAACTTTACACGACTATCTGCAAGCACATAGCACACCTGAGATTGCAAGCACTTTGACCACGCTTGCCACCGCCAGTATCTCAATCAGCCATCTACTGGACAAAGGTGCATTGGCTGGCATTCATGGCGAAGCTGGTAACGAAAATGTCCAAGGCGAAGCCCAAAAGAAACTCGATGTCATCTCAAATGACCTACTACTGGGCGCCTTGACTCGTAATCCACACTGTGCAGGCGTGGCATCCGAAGAGCTTGACGACATCAGCCCTGCCAACGAAGACGGCTCATTGCTCGTGCTGTTTGATCCACTCGATGGCTCAAGCAATATCGATATTAATATGACCGTTGGCACGATTTTCTCGATTTTGCCGTATCATAATGTGGGCAAGCCTGCGACCGAAGCGGATTTTTTACAAAAAGGTGAAAACCAAGTCGCCGCTGGTTACTTTATCTATGGCACATCGACCATGCTAGCACTGACTTTAGGTAATGGCGTGGCGATGTTTAGCTTTGACCCAAATACCCAAGCTTATATCCTAATCAATGACAATGTACAAATCGCCAAATCCACCGCCGAATACGCCATCAACGCATCCAATCATCGCTACTGGCTCGCGCCAATCCAAGAATACATCGACGGACTGGTCGCAGGTGATGCTGGCGTGCGTAACAAAGACTACAATATGCGCTGGGTGGCGGCGATGATTGCCGATGTGCATCGTATCTTGATTCGTGGTGGCGTGTTTATGTATCCATACGACACCAAAATCGCCGGCAAAGCAGGCAAACTACGCCTAATGTATGAAGCTAACCCGATGAGCTTTGTGATTGAGCAAGCAGGTGGCGCATCGACCGATGCGGTGGCTCGTATTATGCAAATCGAACCGACAAACATCCATCAGCGCATCCCTGTGGTGCTCGGTGCAGTCGAAGAAGTAGAATTTGTCAAAGCCTTGCACGCCAAAGCAGGTATCTTGGCAAATGGTGAACCGGCTTAAGCCAAAAAATAGCGGATATTCTACTATCCGCTATTTTTTCCTCAGATAAAATCAGGCAATTCATCCGTATTGCTTACAGTTTGGTTTTTTAGTTGTTGAGTTTCCACATACTCTTTAGCTTCAACCTCGTCAACAAACTCAACCTTGTCATTTTCAGCTAATACAACCTCTTTAATTTCATCCAATGTTACATTAAAAAATTCCTTTCTATAATTCACCAAATTAACACGCTTATCAGCAAATATTCTTTGAATTTTTGCCTCAAGAGCAGGTGCATCTTCGCTAAAAATCATGGCATGAACATCAAAATAGAAAGGTACGCTTGCATCACCAAGTTCTCGCACCCGATCCATTGGATCAAGACGTCTAGTCATGCCAATCTTGTAAACATCTTTGCCAAAAGAACCAATATTGGAAATCACATATACATACCCCAACTTGGTCTGTTCCGCCATTGCCTTCACTCTATCATTTTGGCGCTGAAGCTCTCTTAGTTCAGCTCCCATCTCTTCAATTTCTTTTTGCAATCTTGCAAGCTCCTCACCTGATGAATGATTTGCTCTTTCCTGAACTTTATTTAACAAATCTTGCAGTTTTTCCTCCTCTTTTCTAGCTCGCTCCGCCTCTTTTCTCAACTGCTCCTCTTCTCTCTCCAGTCTTCTGAGTTCAGCTTGATGTAATCTTTCTTCCTCAACTTTCATTTTATGCTCATGAACCAAATGCAACTCATCAAGTTTTAATGACTTATATTGTCTGGAAATGGAAATTGTATTTGATTTATTGAATTTATTAATATCATCAAAAGACTTATTCAATCTCTCTTCCATTCTCTGAATATTTTTCCAAGTCGTATTAGAAATAATAACGTCACACTCATTATTGAAAGATCGTAACGCAAGAGAGATTGCCTGTTTGGTCATTTTCTCACCCTCTTTTGCACTTCCGTTTACGGTCCAAGACTGCTCAGCTTTAGCCGCCAAGCCATGCTTCACCATTTTCTTCTGTTTTTCTCTAATTTCTTTAATTTTATTCTTATAGTTCTCCGAAGTTCCAAAGTCAAAGTGCGGTGTATAGACGCCAACTTCAGCAAGTTCTAAAGACTCCTCATAAATCGCTAACTTATTTTTTAAAGTATTGTAAGTTTCACGCTTGTCCTTATACTCATCTTTTATAGCTTGGATTTTTTCTTCCAAGCTACTAATTTCCTCTTCCTTTTTTAGAATTAAATCATCAACCGCTTGGATTTTATTCTCCAAAGCTTTTTCAGCATCTCGTTCAGCCTGTTTAAGTAATTCTTCTTTATTTTCAGTAAGCTGAGAAATTTCTTGTTCCAAATTATTCAAAACAACTTTTCTGTTGGCAAGTTCATTGTCAACGTCTGCAATACCTGAGTATTTTTGCTGAAGCTCTTGGGTTTCAGTTAGAAGCTTTTTATTTTTTGAGCGCATTCGAAACCAAAGCACCAACACAACAATAAATAGCAAGAAGAATACCAAATCCATTACAGCACCTCAATTAATTGTAAATAATTAATTATAACATCCTATTTTCAATTATCAATATTTACAACCCCTTGATGATTAACAACCCCCTTAGTCTTGTGGTACAATATTTTTATTTAATCAATACCACCGATATGACCATCATCTCATCTGCCCAAAATCCCACCATTAAGCACGCCCATGCACTCTTGGCCAATCACCGTGCTCGCAAAAAAAGCGGTCAAACCGTGCTCGAAGGCGTACATCTGATTGATGCCTATCTTGCCAAAGGCTTGGCAGTGGATAAGCTGATTATCAGCGAAACCGCCATCAACCACCCCGAAATCTCGCCGATTTTGGCACATATCGATGACAAAGCAATGCTTGTCATCACCGATAAGCTGTACAAAGAAATCCGCACATTAGGCGATGGCGTAGATGTGATGGCTATCATCGATGTACCGACACAGACACTCAGCATCATCACAGATGACTGCCTAATCCTAAATGGCGTGCAGGACGCAGGCAATGCAGGCACGCTACTACGCAGTGCATCATCGGTCGGTATCCGCACCATCATCACCACGACAGGGTCAGCCAGCCTATGGTCGCCCAAATGCCTGCGTGCAGGGATGGGGGCGCAGTTTTCGCTGACCATCATCGAGCAGGTGAGTACTGATGCACTACTATCATCTGTCAAAACGCCGCTGTATGCCACCAGTAGCCATGTGGATAAGGTGATTTATGACCATGATTTGACCGGCAAGGTCGCATGGGTGCTCGGGCACGAAGGTCAAGGCGTTGAGCCTGCCATCCTAAGCCAAGCCACCGCCATCGCCCTACCGCAGCCCGGTGGACAAGAGAGTCTCAATGTCGGTGTGGCAGGCAGTATCTGCTTTTATGAGATGCTACGCCAAAGACGCTATCAAGGCTAACTCATGCGCCGTGTGCTAGGCTCGCTATGGCTATGGGTGGCGGTGGTTGCCCTAGCCATCATCGGTATCATTGCGACCGATGACCGTATCATCGTGCGTGAGTACTCTTGGCAAGCACCGCACGGCTCGCCTGCAAGCACACCGCTGACGATTGCCATCATTACCGATTTGCACAGCTGTTTTTATGGTGATAATCAAAGCCAAATTATTGACATCCTAAAATCCCGACACATCGATGCCATCGTGCTTGGTGGTGATATTTATGATGATGTACTACCACAGACGCACGCAGATGTACTACTATCACAGCTGCCTGCCATCACGCCCAATGTCTATTATGTCAATGGCAATCACGAACTGTATCTGCCCCATGATACCTATCACCAACTAGAACAAAAAATCCGCCAATACGGTATCCATATCCTACACGGTCAAGGTCAAGCCATCAGCACTGACAGCCCTGTGATGATTTGGGGCGTGTCAGATCCTGTCAGTGGTCGATTTGCACAGGATCTCAGGACGGTTGGACAGCTTGCCAAGGCTCAAAAGCCCAATATCTTAATCAGCCATCGCCCTGAGCACATCACCGATTATACGCGCTATCCTTTTGACATCGTCATCAGTGGGCACGCACATGGTGGACAGTGGCGTGTGCCGTATCTGATCAATGGGCTATTTGCACCCAATCAAGGCATTCTGCCAAAATACGCTGGTGGCAGCTATCAACTGCCCAACCCATCAAGCCACAGTCAGCAGACACAGCTCATCGTCAGTCGTGGACTGGCTCGTGAATCGACACGCTATATCCCTAGGATTTTTAATCGCCCTGAAGTGGTGTTTTTGACCATCAATCCACAGTCGGGGCAGTTGTAAAGTGGTTGGGGTGTGTATTCTGCTGTACTTTTGCTCTCAACCGTGCGATCCATAAATCACTAAAGTGGCAATTGCATAAAATAAAGCTTTTGAAAATTCATATTTATTGCATTCGTATACAAACTCATCTCTTGAAAAAATTGATTCTCTTTATATTTTTCTGATACCATAAACCACGCCAGAGCCTTCCCCAACCCATCTGTAATGCTTGCAGTTTCAGTGGTGCGTGGTACACACCTACCATACTGGGGCAGGTAATGCTCGTAATAGCGTCATAGATTAACAAGAGGTAAAAATGCTATTTGATCCAATACTTAGCAGACAAAATGCAATGATTGACTTTTTAGTCAATATGGAATACGACCCAAATCTTAATATGGGGGCAATGTCCGAAGCTAGTATTAACATGATGATTTCTGACTGGATTGTAGGTCTTAAACAAGAAACAGAAGTTATTTTACCTAGTCGTATCGCATGGCTATAAGAAGCCATTGACAACAAAGAAACGCTTAAAATGATGAGCATGGCATTTCGACAATACTGCATGTATGAAAGCCTTGCCCTAGCCAAATGGCTACATACTGGCACAGATAGTTTAACTGACTGGGAGCAAGCTAGACGGTGGTATGCAGATTATTATGTGGATGAACTATGGTGTCAAAAAAACCAGCTTAAAAATTATTGTTTGGATGACTATATGGGACTGTGTATCCAATCCCAAGCCTATCAGGCAGGGATTGATGAGTTTGAACGATATTATGGCAATAAAAATATTAGTATCAATAGAAAAACCCTCACACCAAGAGAATATGGCTATTTAGTTTGTCAAAATAAAATAAACCCACAATATGATGATGCAACCATGCTTGAGCTTGGTAAAAAATTACTTATCAAACATCTTGAAAGTACTTGGTTGGGCTATGGTCAATATAACCGTGCTACTATTTGGTTAAAGGTTGTTTATGAAAATTATCATGCACCGCTAAGCCCTGAGCAAGTTTTATTAAGGACTTATGATAATATGCCAAATGTTGAAAAACCAAGTTTTATAAGAGATATTTAGTACAGTAGGTGCACACAGCGAACCATTAATTAACCGTTTCAGTGGTGCGTTGTATGCACCCTGCCATACTGCCGTATTTATTTAATTATGATAATAAGATGGTGAACATCGTCCAACACAACCACAGCCCTACAATAAAGACAGGCAGTAGCATAATGGCGATGGCAAGCCAAGCAATGACTTTCAATAAATCGAGAAATAAATCAAGCATCACAGACCTTGTGATAATCAATAGATATTAAAACTTAATTATGAGTGTTTTATTTATAAATGTCAATTTCAAAGTCAACAATCAGTTGAGCAGCTCGTTAAGTACGGCAGTATGCTACAACACACCACTGAAGCAGTTTAGATTAATGGCGTGCCGTGTGCATCCTACTTTGCTTCACCATTTCAATCTCTACAATTGATAAGCCAGTGTTAATTTTGTGGATTGATTAAGCCAGCGTATCATTTTTCGTGGTGCTTTTGGTAGTCATCAGCATACAAGGCGAACCAACCTTATACTAAGCCAATCACCAAAGAAAAACCTTGAAACCATCACAGTTTCAAGGTTTTTGATATTTATCCAATCACAGCTGATTACAGCTTAGCAGTCAGCTCTGGCACGACAGTAAACAGATCGCCTTCTAGGAAATAATCCGCCACACCTGCGATTGGTGCTTCAGGATCATTGTTGATGGCGACGATGGTCTTAGAGTCTTTCATACCCGCCAAATGCTGAATCGCACCTGAGATACCTACAGCGATGTAGAGATTTGGGGCGACGATTTTACCCGTTTGACCGACCTGATAGTCATTTGGCACAAAGCCAGCATCCACCGCTGCACGGCTAGCACCCACAGCAGCACCCAGTTTGTCTGCCAGTGGTTCGATGTATTTGGTGAAGTTCTCACCGCTTGCCAGTGCACGACCACCTGAGACGACGATGCTCGCTGAAGTCAGCTCTGGGCGATCAGATACTGCCAGCTCTTCTTTGACGAAGCTTGATTTGCCTGCATCGGTCGCTGTCGCTACTGCTTCGATGGCAGCTGAGCCAGTCAGCTCTGCCGGCTCAAATGCTGTGCCGCGTACTGTGACGATGACGATTGATTCAGAAGTTTTGACTGTGGCGGTGGCGTTGCCGGCATAGATCGGACGCTCAAAGGTGTTAGCATCGACCACAGCAGTGATGTCTGATACCATGCTGACATCCAGTAGTGCTGCGACGCGTGGCAGGAAGTTTTTGCCTGTGGTGGTCGCTGGTGCGACGATATGGCTATAGCCTGCCGCTAGGTCTTTGACCAATAGCGAGATATTCTCAGCCAGCTGATTGGCATAGGCAGCGTTATCTGCTACCAAAACTTTGCTCACGCCTGCGACTTTGGCAGCTTGTTCAGCGACTGCTTGACAGCCTGCACCTGCGACCAATAGATGCACATCACCGCCCATCTGAGTCGCAGCGGTCACGGTCGCCAGTGTTGCTGATTTTAATTCTTTATTGTCATGTTCTGCATAGACTAAAATTGCCATAATTCTTATCCTTAATCTGTAATAACCGTATTAGATGACGCGTGCTTCATTTTTTAGTTTGTCAATCAGCTCATCAACTGAAGCCACTTTGACACCTGCTGAACGCTCTTTTGGTGCAACCACTTTGACCGTCTCAAGCTTAGAAGTCATATCCACACCGAAGTCCGCTGGCGTTTTGGTTTCTAGTGGTTTTTTCTTGGCCGCCATGATGTTTGGCAGTTTTGGGAAGCGTGGTTCATTCAGACGCAAGTCGGTCGTAATCACCGCAGGCAGTGGCAAAGCAACGGTTTGCAGACCGCCATCGATTTCACGAGTGACATTCACCTTGTCACCCTCAACCACCACTTCTGATGCAAAAGTACCTTGACCCACACCCATCAGTGCTGCCAGCATCTGACCGGTTTGGTTATTGTCATCATCGATGGCTTGTTTGCCTAGTAGGACGATTTGAGCGCCTTCTTGTTCGGCGATACCTTTTAGGATTTTGGCGACTTGTAGCGGATAGGCTTTGGCATCAGTCTCAACCAAAATGCCACGGTCAGCACCCAATGCCAATGCAGAGCGGATTTGCTCTTGGGCTTGGGTTGTGCCAACACTCACTGCGATGATCTCAGATGCCACGCCTTTTTCTTTTAGGCGTACCGCTTCTTCGATGGCAATTTCACAAAATGGGTTGACAGACATCTTGGCATTAGCAAGCTCAACACCTGTTTCGTCAGCCTTGACACGCACTTTGACATTGTGATCCACAACGCGTTTTACCGCAACTACTATCTTCATAAAGTCCTCTTTAATTCTCAGATGTGAAGGTGAAATTGTTTCATGAATAGGTTACACATTTAGCGCCGATTTGTAAACCATTTGGCGAAACTTTTTCATGCTAAAATCGCGATTTTGACCATCCAGTCACGCTGCATAAATTGCTTGAATTTTAAATTAATCATCATCAATCCCAAACTTTCGCCCGCCCATCGCCTTATCAAGATAAGACAAAGTAGCTGTGATGGCTTGGCTGCAATCGCCTTGATATACAGCCTAATGATAATCTGTTACAATGGCAAGTCCTGATTTTATAAGATATTCGCATGAAAACACTTGCCACGATGACCGATGAACAACAAGGCTACTTTTTTACTCTCATCACCATGCTGATTTGGGGGAGTTTTAGCCTGATTGCACGGCTGAACGCCTATTGGCAAATCCAAGTGTGGGATGTGCTTGCCATGCGATTTGGTATCGCTGCGTTGATTTTGATGCCGATTTTATGGCTCAAAAAAGACTATCGATTTTTGTTCGATTATCGCATGGTGCTATTGGCACTGTCGGGCAGTATTGGCTATTGTGTGTTTGTGTATAGTGGATTTTTTTATGCGCCTGTGGTGCATGGCGTGGTGTTTTTGAACGGGACTTTTCCATTATTCGCCGCTTTGATCGCTTATCTGATGCTCGGGCAAAAAGTCGATCGTCAAACAGGTATCGGGCTATCGATCATCGTTATCACGCTGGCTTTGATGACAGTGATGATGTCAATAAAAGATGGCGGCTTTGGCGTGGGGGATGCGATGTTCATCGGCAGTGCGGTGTGCTGGGGGCTGTTTTCGGTACTGCTACGCAAATGGTCGTTTACGCCATGGCAGGTGATGAGTGGTGTCGGCATCTGGTCGGCGGTGCTGTATCTGCCTGTGTATGCGGTATTTGTGACGCCACAGTTTGGTGATGTCAAGCCGCTGCATTTGGCGGTACAAGGGCTATTTCACGGTATCGCTGTGGTGATTGTGGCGACACTCACCTATGCCAAAGCGGTGGAGAAAATCGGACTGTTCAAGGCGGGTAGTATCGCCAATCTTGCTCCGTTTATCGCAAGTATTCTAGCCGTGCCACTGCTTGGCGAAACACTCAATCCCATCATGGTCTGCGGTCTGATCGGTATGGCACTTGGCGCATTGCAGCCATGGCGGTGGGTGGTGCGCTGATCACCATCCCTTACGGGTGATATGACTGGTTTGACCATCTTTAATGGCCATGATAAAGTGCTTGTCGATCAGCCCGATCTCATCATAGATAAAGTCAGTTTTTGCAACACCTTGGGTGTCAATGATGCCCCATTTGCCATCTTTTACTACAGCGATCACGCCATCGGTGACGGCATATGCCTGTGAAAATTCAAGCAAACTCATGTCCTTTAAAGGCTCATCATAGATAAAATCAATCACCGTTTGATTGTTTGAATTGATAAATCCCCATTTGTGATTTTTCTTGGCAGCTGCCAAGCCATCAGCAAAATAATTCACCGCTTGATATTGCGGCTTGATGACCATCTTGGCATCACGATTCACAAATCCCCACAGTCCATGCTGTTTAACAGCCAAAAGTCCATCGCCTGTGATATACGCTTTTATTTCATCATAACTTAGTGGCTGCACGACTTTGCCATCACGATCAATGATGCCATATTTGCCCAACTTTTCGGCAATATACAGCCTTTCATCATATCTGATTAAGCCATCATAAGCCTGCGAGATGGGTTGATTATGTTTATCAATCAAATACCATGCATCGCCCGAGCGCACAACCGCCACGCCCTGCACGAACGCCTGCGCGTCATCATAGACGGATTCGATGATGGATTTGCCATGCGTGTCGATATAGCCATATTTATCATGTTGTTTGATTGCGATCAGTCCATCACCATAACGCACTGTTGAATCGCCTGATTCCGCCATCCAATCGGTGATGAAATGAAAATTTTGATCAAGCAATATACAGCCTTGATCATCCCGACATATTTTGGCGATCGCGCCATTGTCATCGGTGGTAATCAGCTGATCCTTAACAGGGATAAGCACTCTGCCATCGCCATCATATATACCCATTTGAAGTTGATTATTATCAGACGCATCAAACACAGTCAGCGTATAGATAGGCTTATGATTAAAAATCGGTGTCAGTAGCCCTTGAGTTAATGGCATGATCTCTTTGCCCGTGGTATCGATCAAGGCAGAATATATCTGCCCATCTTGATGGCGAGTTGCAACCGCGCGATGAAATTGAAATACATCAAAACCGCGCAAGTGATCAATGTCATCATATGTCGGCTCAAGCACCCACGCACCTTGGGCATTGATCAGTCCTGTACCATCATAAGTCTTGACAATGGCGACGCCGTGGCGAAAAGGCTTGACCATCAAAGCATCAGACAAATCAATCACCACGCTGCCATATTGATCCAAAAAAGCATAGTTAGCCGATGGTTTTAACTGCGCCAAAAACAGCCCCTCATCACAGCTGCCAGTATAGACATCCAAATGATCAAATGCCAAAAAGCCATCATCATTCAAATGACCGCCCTCCACCAAAAATTGGCATCGATCATCTGCCTGTGCAGCCAAAGCTTCAGTTAACAATGGCGCGATTATTAGCAATAAGTATAGCCACTGTTTCATCACATCTCCGTATTTGTCATAAGTCGGCTCATTGATGGCTTAAGATATCATAAAATTTATACAAATTAAAAGGACTGAATGCCGTGAATGCAACATTCAGTCCTTGATGGCACCTGCCTAAGTAACAAACGCCTTCGTGATTAGCTTAGGTGATTAGCTTAGCTGTGCGACATTGATTTTGTCAGCTTTGCCAGTGTAATCCGCCATTTGGTCGAAGTTTAGATAGTTATAAACTTCCGCTTGCATATTGTCAAGCTTGCCTGCGTACTGCTGGTATTCTTCAACAGTTGGTAGCTTACCAAGTACCGCAGCGACTGATGCTAACTCTGCTGATGCCAGATAGACATTCGCACCCTGACCCAGACGGTTCGGGAAGTTACGGGTAGAAGTCGAAACAGCCGTTGAGTTTGGTGCGATACGCGCTTGGTTACCCATACATAGTGAGCAGCCTGGCATTTCGGTACGAGCGCCTGCTTGTGCGTAGGTATTATAGTAACCTTCATCCATCAATTGACGCTCATCCATCTTGGTCGGTGGTGCAATCCACATGCGTGTAGTTAGACTGCCTGCTGGCACTTCTGATAGCAGTTTACCTGCAGCACGGAAGTGGCCGATGTTGGTCATGCACGAACCGATGAACACCTCGTCGATCTTATCACCAGCCACTTCTGATAGTAGCTTAGCATCGTCTGGATCGTTCGGGCAGCACAGGATCGGCTCTTTGATTTCAGACAGATCGATTTCGTACACTTTGGCGTATTCTGCATCTGGATCTGCTTTCATTAGGCTTGGGTTATCGAGCCATTTTTGCATATTTTCTGCACGGCGTGATAGTGTGCGAGCATCGCCATAGCCCTCTGCGATCATCCATTTTAGCATGACGATGTTTGAGCGTAGGTATTCAGCCACTTTGTCTTCAGAGACAGTGATCGCACAGCCTGCTGCACTGCGTTCTGCTGATGCATCTGACAGCTCGAACGCTTGCTCAACGGTTAGATCATTTTCCATTTCGGTCAAATCGATCTCAAGGATACGACCTGAGAAAATGTTTTTCTTACCTTTTTTCTCAACCGTCAAATCACCCTCTTTGATCGCATAGTAAGGGATCGCATGGACCAGATCACGCAGGGTAATGCCAGGTTGCATTTTGCCTTTGAACTTCACAAGCACAGACTCAGGCATATCCAGTGGCATTACGCCAGTTGCTGCAGCGAACGCAACAAGGCCAGAACCTGCTGGGAATGAGATACCGATTGGGAAGCGAGTGTGAGAGTCGCCGCCAGTACCGACAGTATCAGGCAGTAGCATACGGTTTAGCCATGAGTGGATCACACCGTCGCCTGGACGCAGTGATACGCCACCACGGTTCATAATGAAATCTGGTAGTGTGTGATGCGTGATGACATCGATTGGCTTAGGATAAGCAGCGGTGTGACAGAATGACTGCATCACCAAGTCTGCTGAGAAGCCCAAGCAAGCCAAGTCTTTTAGTTCATCACGAGTCATCGGGCCTGTGGTGTCTTGAGAGCCGACAGTAGTCATCTTAGGCTCGCAGTAGGTGCCTGGGCGTACACCTTGACCTTCAGGCAGACCACAAGCGCGGCCAACCATCTTCTGCGCCAGAGTAAAGCCCTTGCCAGTATCAGCAGGCTGATCTGGAGTGCGGAACAATGTCGATGGCTCAAGACCCAATGACTCACGCGCTTTGGTGGTGAGGCTGCGGCCAATGATAAGGTTGATACGGCCACCAGCACGCACTTCATCTAACAGCACTGGGGTTTTTAGTGGAGATTCTGCGATTTGCTCGCCATTTTTAAATGCAGTGACGACTGCTGTGTCATGGTTGATTTTAAGGGTGACTTCATCGCCCATGTTCATCTCAGACACATCAATCTCAACAGGCAAAGCGCCAGCATCTTCCATGGTGTTGAAGAAAATCGGTGCGATTTTGCCGCCCAAGCAGACGCCACCATCTTTTTTATTTGGAATGTGTGGAATTTCATCACCAAAGAACCACAGCACAGAGTTGGTCGCTGACTTACGGCTTGAGCCTGTACCCACGACATCACCAACATAAGCCACAGGATTGCCTTTGGCGATCAATTCTTTGATTTGGCTCAATGGGCCAACAACACCTGGCTGCTCAGGCTTGATGCCATCGCGCTCGTTTTTTAGCATTGCATTGGCATGCAGCGGAATGTCCGGACGGCTCCATGCATCTTGGGCTGGCGACAGGTCATCGGTGTTGGTCTCACCAGTGACTTTAAATACGGTGATGGTGATTTCTTCTGGCACTTCAGGACGACTGGTAAACCACTCAGCCTCTGCCCATGATTCTAGCACAGCTTTTGCATTGGTGTTGCCCGCTTTGGCTTTTTCTTCGACATCATGGAATGCGTCAAATACCAGCAAAGTTTTCTTCAAAGCCTCTGCAGCCAAGCCGCCAAGCTCTTCATTTTCTAATAGCTCAACCAATGGCGCCACATTGTAACCACCCAACATGGTGCCTAACAAATATACAGCACGCTCTTTTGAGATCAATGGCGAGTTCGCTTCGCCCTTTGCGATGGCTGAGAGGAAAGCTGCTTTGACATATGCGGCTTGGTCAACGCCTGCTGGCACACGGTTTTCAAGCAAATCTACCAAAAATTCTTCTTCGCCTGCTGGTGGGTTTTTTAGTAGCGCCACCAAATCCGCTGTCTGCGCATCGGTTAATGGTTGTGGTGGTACGCCCAATAAAGCACGCTCAGCAACATGCGCTCTGTATTGTTCTAACATAGCAAATTCCTCTTTTTATTTACGAAAAATATCCCGTTTGGTGCTTATGATACATCCATTAGTCGCATCATAAGTGCCTAGAGATGATTCTAAGACGCCAAATCGACAATTTAGCGTCACTTCTCCACTTATAATAATAGCTGAAAATAGCGCCAATTACAAAAAATATCCCACGATAATCAACATTTATTTTATAAATACCCATTGAAATCTCAATAAATATCCACGCTGACCAATTCCAAAATCGCGGAGACGAAGTTCATTCACCAAAAAACTTGTCAGACCAATAATTTTATGGCAAAATTGCATTATCTTTATACTTTGAGTTTATAATTTCAAGGAACAACCATGAGATCTCAACAAGGTTTTACACTCATTGAATTGATGATTGTCATTTTGATCATTGGTGTTTTGGCGATGTTTGCCATTCCTCAGTACCAAAAACGCACCATCAATGCTCAGGTCAATCGCGTGTTGATGGAGACCAGCCAGCTGCGCACTGCTGTGGATATGTGCCGATTACAAGGCATCACCCAAAATAGCAATTGTGACATCGGCAGCACTAGCAGTGATCTGGTATCAGACGGTATCAAAGTCAACATTGAAACCGATAGCCCGACCATTAAAGCCACCTTTGGCCAAAATGCCGCCAGCAGTATTCATAATAAATCCATCACATGGACGCATAGCAGCGACAAAGGCTGGACTTGTGGCACAGATCTGGATAACGATGTGGCGCCCAAAGGCTGTACAGCAACTCAAGTCACCCAGTGACAACTTAAAAGAAATAAAAACCCCGAGTCAAAAACTCGGGGTTTATCTTGAGCGTACCAAGATTATGCTTCTTTACGCGCGCCCAATTTTTCTTTGATACGAGCAGATTTACCTGAACGATCGCGTAGGTAGTATAGCTTCGCACGGCGTACATCACCACGGCGTTTCACTTCGATGCTTGCGATTAATGGTGAGTGTAGTTGGAATGCACGCTCAACACCAACACCGCTTGAAATTTTACGAACGGTGAATGCTGAGTTTAGACCACGGTTACGCTTAGCAATAACCACACCTTCAAACGCCTGTAGACGCTCACGGTCACCTTCACGAACTTTGACTTGAACGACAACAGTGTCACCTGGGCCAAATGATGGGTGGTCTTTTAGTTGTGCATTTTCAACAACTTGTACTAGTGGATGTTTGTTGCTCATGGAAATTCTCCAATTGTCATGGCATAGGCTAAAATCTTTGTTGCCCAAAGGCAATGGTTAAAAGACCGCATACCATCGTTACATAAAGCGTCAATTGACGCTACGCCTGAACCATACAGGCAAAATCAATCTTTCAAGTCTTTGAGCCACTTGAGTTGCTGTTTGGTGGGTGTAAATTTTTCCCACAAATCAGGTCGCCGTAGTTGCGTGCGTTTCACCTGTTGTAAAAAACGCCATTTGGCAATATTGGCATGATGACCCGACAATAGCACTTTTGGCACACCATCGCCATGAAAATCAAGCGGCTTAGTGTAGTGCGGACAATCCAGCAAGCCATCTACAAATGAATCTTGCTCTGCGGAGAGATCATCACCCATCACCTGTGGCAATCTGCGAATGACGCTATCCATTACCACCATCGCAGGCAACTCACCGCCTGTCAACACATAGTCGCCGATAGAAATCTCAGTATCGACATATCGCTCAAGCAATCGCTCATCAATCCCTTCGTAGCGACCGCATAATAAAATCATCCCATCCAGTGATGCCATCTGCACCACGCTCGGCTCATCAAGCTGTTTGCCTTGTGGCGATAAATATACCACAGGACAGGCACCGTCATCTACTCGGCAGCCAGCTTGTCGCGCTAACTCTTTGGCGTGCAAAATCGCCTTTTCGAGTGGCTCCGCCATCATCACCATACCAGGTCCGCCACCAAAGGGGCGCTCATCGATACGGCGATAATTATCCGTCGTAAAATCTCTAGGATTAATCAGGCTGATGCTGGCTTGCTGTCTTTTGATGGCGCGTCCGACGACACCAAAATCAGTCATCGCAGCGAACATCTCAGGCAAAATACTGATGACAGCAAAAAACACGGCAGCTTATTTATCCCAAGGTTGGTTATATGAGCGATTCACTGGCGAATCCGCTCTAGTAATCTGTGTTAGTAATCAGCACCCCATGCCACCAGCATGGTTTTGGCTGACAAGTCAACTGACAATACGATGTCACGATGCCACGGGATAAGACGCTCTTCGCGATCAATGCTATCAGCACTGGGCTTAACAGAAATGATCTCATGCGCACCAGTCTCGAACATCTCTTTGATCACGCCAAGATTTTCACCTTGTTCGTTAATCACCGTCAGTCCAATCAAATCCGACCAATAATACTCATCTTCACCAAGCTCAGGAAAGCTGTCTTTGGATACCCAAATGGTTGTGCCATTCATGGTCTCAGCGACATTACGATCAGCAATCTCTTCAAAGCACGCCACCAAACCTTGCCCTTGGTTACGCCAGTCTTTGACGGTCAAAGGCTTAAATCCTGTAGCTGTCTTCATCCACCACGGTGACATTTCAAAAATACCTGAGCGTTCGTCAGTTTCGCTAAACACCCAAAGCCAGCCTTTGATGCCGTAGGGTTTTTTTAGCGTAGCAATTTTAACCAGCGTTGATGCATCTGGTGCGCTACTTTGACGAGAAAAATTTGGTTTTGAAACAGTCACGATTTGGCTTAATGTATAATAAAAAAACGATGGGATTTGATAGCACAAAACGGCTTACACCATAGATATAAGTCTTCGCTTATACTTAGGTGCAAACCGTTGAGACAAATTTGCTAATTATGCAGCTTTGTTCAATGCTTTAACCAATGAAGCAACGCGATCAGTTGGCTGTGCGCCTTTTGCAATCCACGCATTGTAAGCTTCTAGGTCGATGCGAGTTTCAACTTCTTGGCCACGAGCTAGTGGATTGAAGAAGCCGATTTTCTCGATGAAACGACCGTCACGAGCTGCACGCTTGTCAGCAACAACGACTTGATAGAATGGACGCTTTTTTGAACCGCCACGAGCTAGACGAATAACTACCATGATAACTCTCTTAAAAAGTTTAAAAACAAAAATAATTTGTGCAAGAATTAGAGCATGATACAGATTCGATGAAGTTGAGGATGAGCCGTTTACGAACCTGAACCACTAAAAGGCGTTAATTATACCAAGAATTTTGTCATCTTGAAAGTAAAATTTTATCTTTTGATGATATTGTACAAATTCACCACAAAAGCTGTGGTACAATGGCATTATTGCCTTTATCGATGTAGCCATCATGAGTACCAAGACACGCCATTTTTTTTCACGACTGCGCTATCGCCTGCACTCAAATACCATGCAGACGGTGGCGATGGTGTTTTTTATTGTTTTTGTGAGTGTGACGCTGTCCTTATGGCTGTTTTGGCGTAGTCTGTACCTACCCGAGATCCAAAACCACGCAAGCTATCTGGCTAGCGAAATCAAGCTATTGACATCCGCCAAAGAAGAGTGGCGCAATAATCCTGAATTCATGCGTTGGCTAGAAAATAACACCCACATCGACATCATCACCGATCGCAATGAATTTCCCGACATCACCGACAAGCCTGTGGTCACACATCTGACGCAGATCATGGCCGATGAGATCTCGCGGTCACTGGGACGCGAAGTGTCGGTATATTTTAAATTCAAACCCGTACCAAAACTATGGATCCAAGACAGCGCACATCCTGACATCTGGATCCGTGAGCCGATGATGCACTACTCGCAGTACAGTTCAGGTGTGCTGGCAGGGTTTATTTTTGGCATTCCTTTATTGACCATTTTTACCATTTGGGTGCTGGTGCGCGGCCTTAATCGCCCTCTTAAAAAGCTTGAGCGCGCGGCCAACGATTATATCACCCAAGGCCATGCCACCACTTTGCCGACTCAGACAGGACCCAATGAGATTCGTAAGGCCAACACGGCTTTTAATCGGCTTTTTAGCACCCTAAGTCAAGCACAAAAAGAGCGCACCATCATGCTTGCTGGTATCAGTCATGACCTGCGTACGCCTTTGACACGAATGCGCCTGACGGCTGAGATGCTACCAGATGAATTTTTCCGTGAGGGCTTAGTCTATGACATTGAGGACATGGATGCCATTTTAGAACAATTTATTTCATTTATGAAAGATGGCTCTGATGAACCTGTCAAACCCACAAATTTGGATGTGATTTTTAAAGAAATCATGGTGCAGTTTTCAGGGACGCGATTTATTTATGAATCAGACATCAGTCAAAAAGTCCCAGTACGCCCTTTGTCCATCAAACGCCTGATCATCAATTTGGTCAATAATGCCATCCGTTATGGAGAGCAGCCAATTCATTTAAGCGCGCACATTCAAGCCATCGATCCTGACGCCGATGATACTGATTATCCCTTGCTGATTTTGTGCGTCAAAGACGAAGGCGACGGCGTGGCCGAAGATCAATTGGAGCGCATCATGCAGCCATTTGAGCGAGGTGAATCTGCGCGCACGACCCAAGGCAGTGGGCTTGGCTTGGCGATTGTCAATCGCATCGCACAGCTACATCAGGGCGTGGTCGAAGCCACAAACCACCCTGCTGGCGGCCTACAAGTGTGCGTAAAAATTCCATTAATGACTCAAATCGATGAGCCAGATACATCTTTAGATGCATCGGATGAGCATACTGTCGCCCAGTAGATCCACCAAGCTTGATGGATTAGCCATTATTTTCGATGGTTTTTTGCATGCGGTCTTGGGTCATCTCATCGGCAGCGACGACCACACCGACCTGCTTAACTGGCCACGACATGATGAATCTTGCCCCGTGCAGCTTTGGACTTTCATCCACTTTTAAATTGGCATTAAACCAAAATGCAATGCGACTGACGATCGACAAACCCAGACCATAGCCGCCAGAGGCTCTGGTACGACTGTCATCGAGTCGCGCAAAAGGAATAAACACTTTCTCGCGATCTGCTTCGGCGATACCATGACCATCATCTTCAACGCTGATAAAAGCCTCACCTTTGATAACATCAGCACTGAGCATCACTGTCGTCTCGGCATAGCGCAGCGCATTACCGACTAAGTTTTGAACCACACGATGCAGATAGCGGCGATCCGCCATGGCCACAGCTTTGGCAGGCGGCAGCTGACACACCAGCTTGATGGGCTTGCCAAGCGCATTGGTCTCGCGTTCGATCTGCTCAAGCAGCTCGCGCAAATTCACCATCTCCCAATCTAGCTTTGGCGAACCTTCTTCTAGCTTGGCATAAGTCAAAATCTCATCAATCAGTTCATTTAAAGACTCGATGTCCTCATCGATGAAATTCTTTTGAAGTTGACGAGAATCTGCATCATCGGTATCAGCCAGCATGTCCACAGCAAAGCGTATCCGCGCAACAGGTGTGCGCAGCTCATGTGATACCGCTCGGGTCAGCTCGCGTTGTGCTTCGATCAGTCGTTTGATATGCGCTGTCATCGCATTAAAAGTCATCGACAGTCGCGCAATGTCATCATAACCGACGACCTGAACTTTGGTATCCAAATTGCCTTGGGTGACTCGGTTGACGCCCATTTGCAATAACTGCAAGCGACGCTCCAAAGGAAAAATCAGCGCATAGACACCCAAAGCGATCAAAAACACGCAGATCAAGGTCACGCTCACCAATAAATTCAGCGGAAACCAATTAAACAGTGCAACAGGGCCAACCACGATAACCACATCTTCAACATCTGAAGCGACGGTAAATGAAATCGTCGATCCTTGACCACGGATGCCATCTTGAAATGACATCACCAATTCATCGCGTTTTAGACGCGCAATCTGGTCAGGATCTAAGCGCAAATTATTGATGGATTGTAAGTAAATGGGATAACTGAATTTCTCAGTCAAATAATTCAATCGCGCTTGTTTTTGTTCAAAACCCTGATAATGCGATAAATCATCGAGCAAAAAAATGGTCAACGCTCTGACTTGTCGTTCACCAACTTGTGATAGCCGTGTGGTCAAAACCTCATCTGTACCCTCAAGGCGATAATAAAAGGTAGATTGATTGGCATGGTGATCATAGCGGACGACAGTTTTGGCCTCTTCAATACGACGCATCTCTCGTGCTTTAAACTCGATGGATTCCATCGGTACAATTTCAAAATTGCTGCCAAACAGCATACTGATGTCATTGAGCCAATAATTTCTTTGAGCAGGTGTAGTTTGATGCTGCGCACCTTGACCAATCAAATAAAAAACACCGGTTGCCACACTTTCCCGATATGCCTGAGCGCGTTCTTGATTGATGGTATCAACCAAAAGATACGCAAAAAACGCCACAGACACACAGACCAGTAGCAGCCCAGCATAGATGCGAAAAAAGATGCTTCGCTCGGTGAAGCTCATAAAAGTCATAGCAAACAGCGTCCGATAAAATGAAAGCCAGCAGGAGCTGGCTTTGCACAAATCATTGCATGCAAACACCTTGCATGAAATTAATTACCTTCTTTGACGAACAAATAGCCCTTAGAACGGACTGTTTTGATGCGTTTTGGATTTTCTGGGTCATCACCAATTTTTGGACGAATACGAGAAATACGCACATCAATTGAACGATCTTGGCCATCATATTCGATGCCGCGTAGGCGCTCAAAAATATCCTCACGAGACAAAATACGACCAGCATTTGATGCCAATAGCCACAGCAAGTCATATTCGGCGCTGGTAAAATCAACAAGCTCATCATTCAGCGTCACCGAACGACCGCCATTATCGATCACCAAATCGCCAAATTCCAAACGCTGTGGCGAGGATTTGACTGGCGCAGTATCAGAACGGCGCAACAAAGCACGGATACGAGCCAATAGAACTCGCGGTTGTGCAGGCTTAGCGACATAGTCATCAGCACCCATCTCAAGACCCAAAACCTGATCCATATCATCCGTACGGGCTGTTAGCATCAGAATCGGCTGTTGATATTGAGCACGAACTTCACGACATACCGTCAAGCCATCGCTACCTGGTAACATGACATCAAGAACAACCAAATCCGGCTGCTCAGCAATGATGCGTCGGATGGCGCGTGTGCCATCAGTTTCGATCGCCACATCCAGCCCATTTTTACGCAGATAATCTTGAGTCAGCATCGCCAATCGCTCATCGTCTTCAACGATGAGGATTCGCGGCATGTCTTCTTTTTCAGGGGTAGCAGTCATAATCATCCTACGGTGATGTACATTACCACAATTAAAAAATCAAACTTTGCTCGCCATGCAGATGGCTGACAGCAAATTAAGCACGATTTTTGTATTTTTGAATCGTTTGCAGCTGTGCCACAGATTCAGCCAGTGCAGCCAAAGCAGCATTGGTTTGAAGGGTGTCGGTTTGGTTTACCAACATCTGCTCAGCAGCTCGGCGAGCTTCAGCAATCTTGGCCTCATCCAAATCATGAGCGCGTTCTGCATCGTCTGCCAACACTGTCACCAGATTTGGCTGTACTTCAAGCACACCACCAGACACGTAAATCACTTCTTCAGATAGGCCATCGGCTGATTTCATGCGCATGGCACCTGGTTTTAGTAAAGTGATCAAAGGCGTGTGTCCAGCCAAAACACCAATTTCACCTGAATGGCCGTTGGCGATCAGCATACTGATTTCGCCAGCATACAGCTCTTCTCGTGCACTCACAACTCGGCACATAAAAGTTGCCATGTTATTCTCCTAATAAGCCAGCAATTATCGATAACTTTCACAATCAAATAAGCGATGGCTTATCTGATTGTGAATGGATGATTATGCTTTTAGCTTTTCAGCTTTAGCAACCACTTCATCGATACCGCCTACCATGTAGAAGGCTTGTTCTGGCAGGTGATCATACTCACCTTCGATGATCGATTTAAAGCCAGCGATAGTATCACGAAGTGCCACATATTTACCAGGCGCACCCGTAAATACTTCTGCAACATGGAATGGCTGTGACAAGAAACGCTGAATCTTACGCGCACGATAAACGACCAGTTTATCTTCTTCAGACAGTTCGTCCATACCCAAGATGGCGATGATGTCTTTTAGCTCTTTGTAGCGTTGCAATACTTCTTGTACACCGCGAGCGACATTATAATGCTCTTCGCCGATGACTTGAGGATCAAGCTGACGAGAAGTTGAGTCAAGCGGGTCAACCGCAGGATAAATACCTTGTGATGCGATGTCACGGCTCAAAACGACTGTAGCATCCAAGTGAGCGAAAGTGGTCGCTGGTGATGGGTCAGTCAAGTCGTCCGCAGGAACATATACCGCTTGCACAGAAGTAATAGAGCCAGACTGAGTTGAAGTAATACGCTCTTGTAGCAAGCCCATCTCTTCTGCCAATGTCGGCTGATAACCTACCGCAGATGGCATACGGCCAAGTAGTGCTGATACCTCAGTACCTGCTAGAGTATAACGGTAGATGTTATCAACGAACAGCAGTACATCACGGCCTTTACCAGTGGCTTCGTCTTTTTCGTCACGGAAGTATTCTGCCATAGTCAGACCAGTCAAAGCGACACGCAGACGGTTTCCTGGTGGCTCATTCATCTGACCATATACCATCGCTACTTTAGACTTGGTGAAGTCTTCGGTATTAACAACGCCAGCTTCTTGCATTTCGTGGTAGAAGTCGTTACCTTCACGAGTACGCTCACCCACACCGGCAAATACAGATAGACCAGAGTGTTTCAATGCGATGTTGTTGATCAGCTCCATCATATTAACGGTTTTACCAACACCAGCACCGCCGAACAGACCAACTTTACCACCCTTAGCGAATGGGCATAGCAGGTCAATAACTTTAATACCAGTTTCTAGTAGTTCAGTTGAGTTTGATTGCTCATCATAGCTTGGTGCTTCACGATGGATAGACCATTTTTCAGCAGCATTAACAGGGCCAGCCTCATCGATTGGGCGACCCAATACATCCATAATACGACCAAGAGTCGCTTGACCAACTGGCACAGAGATCGGTGCACCAGAGTTAGATACTGATAAACCACGCTTAAGGCCTTCAGTTGAGCCCATTGCAATGGTACGCACCACTCCATCACCTAGCTGCTGCTGCACTTCAAGGGTGGTTTCGGTGCCATCGACGCTCAATGCATCGAAAATTTGTGGTACTTGACCACGGTCAAATTCAACGTCAATAACCGCGCCAATAATCTGTACAATACGACCGCTCATTGCGTTCTCCTATTATCTAATATTAGTCAATTAAGAAACAGCGGCAGCACCGCCAACGATTTCCGAGATCTCTCGGGTAATCGCCGCTTGACGCAGCTTGTTATAAACCAACTGTAGTTCTTTAATTAAGTTACCAGCATTATCTGTTGCTGCTTTCATTGCTACCATACGAGCTGATTGTTCTGACGCGATATTTTCACGCACTGACTGATACACCACGGATTCGATATAGCGCAAAAGCAAGCTATCAATGAGGGTTTTGGTGTCTGGCTCATAGATATAATCCCAGCTGTGTGATTGAAGCGCATCGTCTTCAAACTCACCTTCTGCCAGTGGTACGATTTGTTCTACTGTTGGCTTTTGAGCCATCGCATTGATGAATTGGTTATATACCAAATAAATGCGGTCCAATTTACCATTAGCATAATCATCAAGCATCGCTTGAACTGGGGTATTGATTTGTTCTAGTGATGGGTTATCACCATAATCAGTCACTGCCGAGGTAACTTTGCCACCGAAGTTCTTAAAAAAGCCCACACCTTTAGCACCAATGACTGCAAACTCAATCTCAACTGATTGCTCTTGATAGCCCTTGACTGATTTTAGCAAGTTTTTGAATAAGTTAATGTTCAAACCACCTGCCAGACCACGATCAGAGGTCACGACAACAAAGCCCACACGATTCACCGGACGGTTTTGCATGTAAGGATGTTTATAATCTGACTGTGCTTGCACTAAGTGTGAAATGACACGGCGCATACCTTCAGCATAAGGGCGACCAGATTCCATTCGCTCTTGAGCTCGGCGCATTTTACTGGCAGCTACCATTTGCATAGCACGCGTGATTTTTTGCGTACTTTTGATGCTGGTTACTTTAGCACGAATTTCTTTTAAGCTTGCCATAATTATTCCAATACTGGACTTATTATAAAAGGGTTTATGGTGCGTTAAACAACGCCTAACACACCATATTGCTTATCTTTAGCTTAGTAGCTTGATGAAGCCTTAAAGCTTTCTACTGCAGCTTTTAGACGACCTTCGATGTCGTCATTATAGTTTGCAGTGTCATCAATTTCAGTCATCAATGCTGCATGCTCACTGCGCAGATAACGCAAGAATGCTTCTTCAAACGCACCGATTTTCTCAACTGGTACATCAGCCAAATAGCCTTCGTTTGATGCATAGATGACAGCCGCTTGATCAGCGATTGACATAGGCGCGTATTGTTTTTGCTTCATAAGCTCAGTTACGCGTACACCATGCTCCAGCTGTTGCTTGGTTGCATCATCAAGGTCTGATGCAAACTGCGCAAATGCTGCCAATTCGCGATACTGAGCTAGCGCGGTACGGATACCACCTGATAGCTTTTTGATGATCTTAGTTTGTGCAGCACCACCAACACGCGATACCGAGATACCAGCGTTGACCGCAGGACGGATACCTGAGTTAAATAGGTTTGACTCAAGGAAGATCTGACCATCGGTAATAGAAATTACGTTGGTAGGTACGAATGCCGATACGTCACCTGCTTGTGTCTCAATGATCGGCAATGCGGTTAATGAACCAGTTTTGCCTTTGACTTCGCCATTGGTGAATGCTTCTACATAGTCAGCATTGACGCGTGATGCGCGCTCTAGTAGACGTGAGTGCAGATAGAATACATCGCCTGGATATGCTTCACGACCTGGTGGACGGCGTAGTAGCAATGAGATTTGGCGATATGCTACCGCTTGTTTTGATAGATCATCATAAACAATCAGTGCATCTTCACCGCGATCGCGGAAGTATTCGCCCATCGTACAGCCAGAATATGGTGCGATATATTGTAGTGCTGCTGGTTCAGAAGCTGATGCAACAACAACTGTGGTATATGCCAAAGCACCGGTTTCTTCAAGCTTACGCACCACATTGGCGATGGTAGAGCGTTTTTGGCCTACAGCAACATACACACATTTGATGCCAGAATCTTTTTGAGCGATGATGGCATCGATTGCTAGTGCGGTTTTACCAGTTTGGCGGTCACCGATAATCAGCTCGCGTTGGCCACGACCGATTGGAATCATGGTATCAACAGCTTTATAACCTGTCATCACAGGTTCATCGACTGATTGACGCGCGATAACGCCTGGAGCGATTTTTTCAACTTTGTCAGTCAGTTTTGCATTGATCGGACCTTTGCCGTCGATTGGGTTACCCAATGCATCGACAACACGACCCAGTAGCTCAGGGCCCACTGGAACTTCCAAGATACGACCTGTGCAGTATGCTTTTTGGCCTTCTTGTAGGCTAAGATACTCACCCAGTACTACCGCACCGACTGAATCTTGCTCAAGGTTTAGCGCCATACCATAGACGCCACCTTCAAACTCGATCATCTCGCCATACATAGCTTCTTCTAGGCCATGGATTTGCACAATACCATCAGAGACACTGACGATCACGCCTTCGGTTTTTGCAGTTGCGCTTACGTCAAGGTCTTGAATACGCTGCTTAATCAGATTGCTGATTTCGGCTGGATTCAATTGTTGCATTGCCTTGTTTCCTTTGATTTAGACAGCTCGCTACTTACGCAGTAAGCTGAGTCTTTAATTGTTTTAACTTGCCACGCACTGAGCCATCAGTAAACTTGTCACCCACTTTGATGGTCGCTCCACCAATCAGGCTAGGATCTACAGATTCATGCAAAATAACGATCGAACCTGTTGAGATTGCCAAACGCTCTTGCAATTGTTTGCTTTGAGCCTCAGTTAGGGGATAGGCTGAAGTGACATAGGCATCAACCTGTTTAAGCTCTTGTGATTTTAGCTTACTGTAGTGAGCATGAATTTCTGGCAATAATGCCAAACGATCGTGCTCAGCCAACTGTTTTGTGAAGTTAGCCAACGCTTGAGATGCTTGCTCTGCTGTTAATTTGCCATAGGTGTCAATCAAAATATCTGCTTTTTGTGCAGCAGAAATGGCTGGATTGTTCAGCAGTGAAGCATAATCTTCATTGCGTACAACATCGCTTGCAACCGACAAAAAGGCTTCCCAATTGTTGATTGCATTTTGCTCTTTAGCGTAATCAAATGCTGCTTTGGCATATGGTCTTGCTAAGGTAGATAGTTCAGCCATGATATCCTCTAATTACAGCTTAGCCGCCAACTGTTCAAGCATGCTGGCGTGTTCTTGTTCATTGACTTTGTCTTGCAAAATCTTTTCAGCACCAAGCACTGCAAGGCTGGCAACTTGAGAACGCAGTTGTTCACGAGTCTGTGCAGCTTCTTGCTCAACAGCAGCATGTGCTGCAGCAATGATGCGTTCGCCTTCTAGACGAGCTTGTTCTTTGGCATCTTCAATCATCTGATTGGCAGTTTTATTTGCGCGCTCGATGATAGAAGCAGCTTCAGTTTTTGCAGCTGCAAATTCTGCTTCGATTTGCTTATCAGCTGAAGCCAAATCTGCTTTTGCTTTTTCTGCGGCATTTAAGCCGTCTTCGATTTTTCTTTGACGCTCATTAATCGCGCCGATCAGTGGTGGCCATACGAATTTCATACAAAACAGCACGAAAATCGCAAAAGCAATCAACTGACCGAAAATGGTTAAATTGATCATCCAATCACCTCGTGGTTAGTGAAAGTCAGGTGATGCCCACCTTTGCTTGACTCATCAAAACAAAGGTGGTCGTTAAACTGACGGTTTCAGCTTATGCGAATGGGTTGGCGAACAATAGAAGCATTGCAATACCAACACCAATCATTGGTACGGCGTCAAGTAGACCTGCCACGATGAACATTTTGGTTTGAAGTTGTGAACCTAGTTCAGGTTGACGAGCTGTGCTTTCTAGGAATTTGCCGCCTAGGATAGCGAAGCCGATACCTGTTGCTAGTGCGCCTGCACCGATTAGTAGAGCGACTGCAAGTAGGGTGTACTGTGCGATTACTGGATCCATGATGTCTCCTTATGACCTAAAATTAAGGGTTATAAAAAAGTTTCAAATTAATGTTCGGATTCTGCTGAGATCAACGAGAGATATACAATCGTCAACATCATAAATACGAACGCCTGAAGGGTAATAACTAGAATATGGAAGATTGCCCAAGGCACACTCAGCGCCCACTGAATCCAGAATGGCATCAGTGCAATCAAGATGAAAATCAGCTCACCTGCGTACATGTTACCAAATAGACGCAGACCCAATGAAATTGGTTTTGCCAACAAGGTAACGATTTCTAGTACTAGGTTGATCGGGATTAAGATAGCTTGCAAAATTGGGTTTTTTGCACTAAATGGGTGCAAAGTAAATTCTGCAATAAAGCCACCAACGCCTTTATATTTCAAACCAAAACCAATGATTAGGAAGAATACACCAATCGCCATACCCAAAGTGATGTTCGGATCGGTTGTTGGTACGATTTTGAAATATACATGTTGCGGATCATGACCCATCAATGAACCCACCCACATTGCCAGACTTGGAATCCAGTCAATCGGCACAAGGTCCATCAAGTTCATCAAGAAAATCCACACAAAAATCGTCAATGACAGCGGTGCTATCAGCTTTGATGGGCCATTATATGATTCACGAACACTGTTGTCCACGAAATCAACAATCAACTCAACAAAAGCCTGCAGCTTCGTTGGGACGCCCGAAGTCGCCTTGCGACCCACCGCCCAAAAAAGCGCCAAAAAGAAAATACCCAAGCCAATCGACCACAGCATTGAGTCCACATGGATTTTCATAAAACCCATCTCAGCAGCTTCAGTTGCGTCATACGCCACTTTCCAGCCCTTTTCTGGGTGCAATCCATAAGCCCAATTCGTCAAATGGTGAGCAATATATTCTGTAGATGTCTGTTCGGCTGCCATAATAAGCTTCTTATTTTTACTCGAAAAAGAAAAATTGGAGATAAACGCCAAATCAAAAAACGAAGTTACTATTCAACACTCTCAATCCATTGCAGCCGACCAAATTGATATAAACCAGTTCGGTGTATTTCCCTTGTCCGTCATTTTTCGACAAATTCCATACTTGGCATTGATTTAAAAAATCAATCAATTTCATAAAGGATTATGAAAATCGTAACAATAAATTGCACTTGTAACTAACAGAGTATCTTACTTGAGTGTTGGCAATATGTAAAGAGCTAAACGATATTTTATTGCCGAAATTTTGCAAATTTATGGTAAAAATGCATAATTTTATCGAATTTTTCGTCAAAAAATTTTGGTATCAAGCTATTTTCAAGAATTTTGTCAATGTTTACTAAATCTAGCGTCTTATCGCTTCGTATCATCAAATCAAATAAAATCTTACTGGATCATGATGAAATTTGATGCCAATTAACATAGGCTTTGGCTGGAGATGATCGTGACGAATGATTGATATTTTTGATACAAGCATTCAGAGTGTGGATTTATTTGGGGCGATCTAAGGGTTAAGCCAATGAGCGATCACTTAAGGCGCATAAGCCCGATCGCCTGACTGATCTGCATAAGGATAAAGCCCGCGATCACCGAAGGCGCATGAATCGGCGTCAAAACCAAAAAAATCAACGCAAAACCTGCGATGCTGATCAGCCATTTGATGGCCATGCCAAGATAGGTATTTAGCATGATCTGCTTGGCATATCGAGCGCCCACCGTGTGATAAGCCACCACCGTAAACGCACTTTGTGCGACAAAGGATAGCACTGCACCTGCCGCAGCGCCTTTGGCGATCAACCACTGGGCATCTGCTGTGATTAGACTGATGATCACAGCAAGCGCCACAAGCGCGATGAGCGGCCACAGTTGGCGGTATTGGGCACTGATGGCGACTGCTTTTTTTGAGCGATGAGCTGGGATTGTCATGTGTCGTGCCAAGCCTATGAACTGTGAATAGATGAATGATGTGCCAATGATAAATTGGCGAATTGAGTCATTATAATCCCGATGCTCATGACAGGCAAGTGCCATCAAGCTCATACAACTGCTGAATTATGTCTCATTCACTGTATGCCCGACGCACGCCTGCAATGCACGCGCCTGCATCAGCCAAGCGCTGATAAAATCCTCGCCTAAGCCACTTAAGTCTTCTTGGAGTATGGTGACAGTGACATTGCCCAGTTTATTTTTGACGCCATCAGAGACGCTGCTTTGGGCTGCCAAGCACATCTGTGCTTGTGGTCGCGTGTCATTGAGCCATTTAAACTGTGAGGCTTTGGGATTTAGGTGATGATCAGGGGTCAATGCGCCAGCAAAACGCAGCCCTGCGGCCGATTCAAGATACTGAAAAGCATCATGATGCGCCCAATACGGCTTGCTGCTTGGCACCTGAATACTTGACACCGCCGCATCCATGCGCGCCTGAAAATCGGCTGCATTTTTGGCATAATAGGCTTTGAACTGGGGATTAGCATGGCCATGCACCACCGCTAAAGCACGCACGATGGCTTTTGCATTTTCAGGGTTCAACCAAATGTGCGCATCTTCACTCTGTGCGCGCGCCGTGCCATCAATCTGGCGCAATGGCAAGCGCTCAAAGGCATTGAATTTTAATAATGAGATGGCATTGGGTGCATCCGCCAAGGATTTGACCAAATTTTGCTCTAAAGATTCCCCAAACCACACCACATAATCACTGTCCTCAATGAGCTTAACCTTACTTGGCGATAATGAACCATGATGACCGACATCGCCAGCATCCAGTAGCACCTGTGCATCGCGCTGGCCTTGAGTCACCTCATGGCTTAGCAGCGCAAGTGGATAATTACTGACACTGACCACACCAGCTTGGGCGGCATAACACAACAGGCCGCCCACTGCCAAGGCGCTTTTTAGCAGGGTTTTTTTGGATAAAGCACGCAAGCGTTGAGTGATGGCTAAGACGGTGTGAGATTTTTGGGTGTTGGATAATTTATTCATATCATCATTAAAAAGGTCAAAAGCTTAACTTGGTCGATTAACAAGCATGCATCAATCATGCGATCAAAGCAGCCAAGCTTGTATCATATTTTATTAAATTTATAAAATAACAGCACATCTGACAAGGTATTACCTGCCTAAAGAGCCATTATAGCACAGATCCAGCGCACTCATATCAAGTCGATGATACACAGATAAGCAGCACCTGTGGAGCATTTGTTATTATATAACAACATAACCAAAAGCACCAGCGCTTTATTTTGACTGTCTGAATACTAAAGAATCATATCTGCACACGCTTAAGGGCGCATGCGATGCACTACAAAGGATTGAGTGCTTTGGCTCAGCATCTTATGCTTACAATATTTACACACAATGCTGCTGTGTTTTGGCTGGCTAAATGTGGTCATCTTTCAAAAATATGGGTATAATAGCAGGTTTATGAGCTATAACATAACGACAAGATCCATTGCAGCTGAGCAACACTGGCGGACGGCGGTGATTCTCATTGTACCGATTGGCGTTATTTGGTGATGCGTTTTGGTGGATGATCCCCAAAGCCATCCTTGTTTTAAGAAGAAATTTATGCACACAAGTAACACCTCGGACTGTCATCATTCAGATTGTCACCACCATAATGTGCATCATGCACACGGCAATGTCGAGCAGCGTCTGGCCGATGCCAAAGCGCACTGTCTGGCACGCGGTGCGCGATTTACGCCGCTGCGCGAAGAAGTGTACGCGCTGATTTTGTCTGCTGCCAAGCCTATGGGTGCTTATGATCTGATCAGCGCCTTACAAGCCAGCCGCCAGATGGATGGCTCTGATAAGCGCACCAACATCGCACCGCCGACGGTGTATCGATCGCTGGAGTTTTTATTGAGCGAAGGCTTGATTCATCAGCTGTCGTCCATGAACGCCTATGTGCCCTGCTGCCATCCCAGAGCGGCGCACGCAGCGGCATTTTTAATTTGTCAAAAATGTGAAAAAGTCGAAGAGTGCAGCAACATACCTGTCGATGAGATCATGAATTTTGCCACTAATGATGCCAAATTCACCGTCGAAAGAAGCGTCATCGAATTAAAAGGCATCTGCCGTGACTGCAGCACTCAGTGATCAAGCCATCATTTTAGATCTCGATCAAGTCAGCTATCGCGTCAGTGATGGAGATCTGGTGAGCCGCGTCAGTATGACCATTCACGCCGATGAGATGATCAGTCTAATCGGCCCAAATGGTGCTGGCAAATCCACCTTGGTAAAGCTGATCTTAGGACTGCTCAAACCCAGCAGCGGCAGCATCACCAAAAACACGCGCGACATCAGTTATGTGCCGCAGCGTTTTGATGTGCCTGCGATTTTGCCGCTTCGTGTGATGGATTTGCTTAAGCAAGCCAATCCCAAGAAACTCACTGCTGAGCAAAAAGATCATCTGTTCACCCAGCTGTCGATCGCCCCTTTGCTCAATAAGCAGCTAAAGCATCTGTCTGGTGGCGAAACTCAGCGCGTGCTGCTGGCGCGCGCCCTGCTTGATCGTCCCAAGCTGTTGATCTTAGATGAGCCGATGCAAGGGCTGGATCCTGAAAGCGAAAGCTGGCTGTATCAATTTTTGGATACGCTGCCTGATTTTCTGCGCTGCGCAATGCTCGTTGTTTCGCACGATCTGCACTGGGTAATGAAAGGCTCTCGCCGCGTCATTTGCCTAAATAAACACATCTGCTGCCAAGGTGTGCCAAGTCAAGTGGCTGTTACGCCTGAGTTTGTTCAGTTATTCGGCTATCAAGCTCCATATATCCATCAACACACCCACTGTGAACATCATCTTGACCACGATCATCCCGATCACAGTCACCGCTTATAAGTATCACACATGAATCAATGGCTGCCCATCATCGCCCCTGCTTGGATTGCAGGATCACTCATCGCTTTATTATCAGCGCCTTTGGGCTGTTTGGTACTGTGGCGGCGCATGGCGTTTTTTTCCGATACTTTGGCGCATGGCGCATTGTTGGGCGTGGCTTTGGCTGTTTGGCTACAGCTGCCGACAGACCTTGGCATCGGCATCATCAGTATTTTGGTGATCATCGCATTGACAATATTAAAAGACAAACGCTTGCCCAATGACGCCATCTTGGCGGTGCTGGCATCGACCTTGTTATGCCTAGGTCTATTGACACTCACGCAGCTGACGCAGCAACAGGCCAATGTTTTGGGCTTTTTGTTTGGTAGTCTGCTTGACATTGATTGGGCAGATTTGCCAAGATTGGCGGTGATGATTTTTGTTGGTCTGATCATATTGGCCAGCATCTGGCAGGCTCAAGTTAAGCTTGCCACTTCTGAGGCGCTTGCCCAAATCCAAGGCATCAATCCTCTACAGCAGCATGTGTTTTTTATGGGCCTGCTGGCCGGCTTTTGTGCAGTTGCGCTACAGGCAGTCGGCAGTCTATTGATCAGCGGCCTGTTGATTTTACCTGCATTGATCGCACGATTATTCGCCACCTCTCCAAAAGCCATGGTGCTGATGGCGATGCTGTTCGCCCAAGTCGCCGTCACTGTTGGCATTTGGGGCAGTGTGTGGCTGGATATCCAAACAGGTCTTGCCATCGTGCTGATGCTCTCGATCGGATTTTTTGGCACCTTTATCCTCAAAAAATTCCATCATGACTGATTTGATCACCCCACCAACCTGCTTGCGCATCGCACAACTGTCTGACTTTCACTTAACTGGACGCATCGGACACGCGCCTAGCTATCACAGATTTTTGAAGGTGCTCGATCTGGCCAAAGCTCACCAGCCTGATTTATGGCTGCTCACAGGCGATCTGGTCAATGACGGCAACAGCGAGGCTTATGATTGGCTGTTTGCACAGTTTTCAGACTTTGGCGCGCCATATTTTGCCATCGCAGGCAATCACGATGTCACCCATGAGATCGGCATTGGCCTGCCTTATGATCAGCGGCTGCACTTGCCGCTGACGCCAGATGCGCGCCTGTTAGACTGCCATCATCACAAGCTAGATACCGTGAGCTGGCAGCTATTGATGCTAAACTCTGCCATCAGTAGTCAGACCCATGGCGCTATCACGGCCTCGGCACTGACTTGGCTGGATCAGACGCTACAACAAGATACCTCGCCCGCCCTCATCGCGCTACATCATCATCCGCTGCCCGTTGGCTCAGCTTGGATCGATGCTTTGGCACTGTCAAATACCGATGACTTTTGGAAGATCATTGACAAACATCCTCATGTCCAAGCCATCGTTTGCGGCCATGTACATCAAGCATGGCAGCTACAACCAGCCATCAGCCACCCTGTTAAACTGCTCACCTGCCCATCGACCGATCGTCAATTTGCGCCGCGGATACAGACATTCGCCATCGATGACATCGCAGCAGGCTTTCGCATGATACAGATTGATAACACAGGGGCACTATCAAGTTACATAAAAAGACTGCAAAATACCTGCTAATTTTGGCTTTCATCTATGCTGTGCATGAGATGGCCAAACGAAGAGATGCGCTAATCGACCCTAAAGCTGGCGTTTTTGACGCCATTGGTGGTTGATTTTCCTTTTTAGATTAATTTTCTTGTTAATTAATTCCAAATCGGCATTAGCCATTTGCACCTTTTTTTGATACAGTATTTGAGTTTTTGCCGCCAAGCGGCTTTTTGAAAGCTAAAAGCTTATTTGCTGAACGCTTGCCCACCCATAAGGATTACACGGGATGTCAGACGCAGCCACTTTTACCCCTTATCAGCCAACCAAAGATGAAGATTATATGTCTGATGCACAGTTGGCACATTTTCGCACCATCCTAAAAAACTGGCGCGAAGAATTGGTCACTGAAGCTGAGCGCACCAAGGCTTATATTCATGAAGAAACCAACACCATGCCAGACATCAATGATCGCGCCACGCAAGAAGAAGAGTTTGCGCTGGCACTGCGCACACGCGACCGCGAACGCAAATTGATCCGTAAAATTGAAAAGTCATTGGCCGAGATCGAGACTGGTGATTATGGTTTTTGTGAGACTTGCGGCACTGAGATCGGACTTCGTCGCCTAGAAGCACGACCAACTGCCACCCAGTGCATCGACTGCAAGACCTTGTCAGAAATCAAAGAAAAGCAAAACCACGGTCAATAACCCATCGCCCACCGATGACTGCCGCTTTGATTGGGCGCTTTGCTCCCTCTCCGACTCATCATCTACACTTAGGCTCGCTGACGACTGCCGTAGCGAGCTTTTGTCATATCAAGTCACTGGGTGGTCAGTGGCTGCTGCGCATTGAGGATGTCGATTTTGAGCGTTGCAAGTTTGAATATGCCGACAGCATTTTATATGATCTGGATGCGCTTGGACTGCACTGGGATGGTGAGGTGGTGTATCAGTCGGATCGAGCAGCGATTTATGAAGCATTTTTGCACGAGCGATTATCTCAGATCAGCTATGCTTGTCATTGCTCACGCAAACAACTTGATGCTCATCGACTATCCAACCCTGTACCGCACGGGCTAAATAGCCCTATCATCTATCCACGCCTGTGTCTGCACAAGCACCACGATTGGCAACACCCTGACAGCAAAATCCGCCTACAGCTACCCGATGTGATGACCGCGTTTGTCGATGGCATTCAAGGGGTGATTTGGGATAATCCTGCCAAAAGTCTCGGTGATGTCGTGGTTAAGCGCCAAAATCAGATGTTCAATTATATCCTAGCCTGTGCCATCGATGATGGGTTACAAGGCATCACCCACATCATGCGTGGGATTGATATCATGCCGATGACGGTGGCGCAGATTGATATTTTAAAGCTGTGTCAGCTGCCTGTGCCGAGTTATTTTTATCATCTACCACTGCTTTATGGCGACAATGGTCAAAAGCTCTCCAAACAAAATCTGGCCACACCGATTGACACCACGCAGCCAGCTGCCCTGCTGTATCAGGCACTGACGCTGCTAGGTCAAGACACCACGCCCGAGATGCTCTTTGCCACGCCAAGTGAGATTTTGGCGCATGCCATCAGTCATTGGGATCATACGCCGCTGATGCATCAGCATAAGCTGCCTAGTCATATACACTGATCAAAACATCTTGATGGCTACTCAGACGCTTTTTGTGTCGCCGCCCTGTCCTCATAGGCATTTAATCCAGATAAATAAAAAGACCTCAGGTCATCCCCGAGGTCTTTTTAGTCTCATAAAGCCAAGATTTGGTCTTATGAATTAGCTGTATCATCAGATGCTCTGATTAGAAAGTCAGGTGTGCACCCAGACCGATCATGGTCGCATCTTTAGATAGGTAGTTGTAGCTGGCTTCTACGCCCACATTTGAGGTTGGCTTATAGCCGATACCTACACCACCTGCTAGGCTAGTCTTGTCGCTGTTGACATTATATGGAATTGCATCGCGGCTATTCACATCCACTTCAGTCTTAGCCACACCCAATTTGCCTTTGGCATAAAATGGGGTGTTGATGAAGTTGTAGTTATAAGTGCCATAGACACCATAAGACTTCACATCACCTTCTACTGGACGGTTGCCGACATTAAAATCTTTGCTGTCAGAACCGATAAACTCAGCTTCTACACCGAAGTTTTGATCGAAGTTATAGCCGCCATACACGCCATAAGCGGTGTTGTTGCCATCGATTTGGTCAGCATCGATTTGACCAACTTTTACGCCCACATAAGGCTGTGCTGCTGCTGTGCTGCCGTAGCTGATCGCAGCATTGGCGCTCAAAACCATCAATGAAGATGCTGAAAGTGCTAGTAGAGTTTTTGATAGAGTTTTCATCGTTTTTCTCCTTTTGGTTGACTTTATCAGACTTTGGATGAGTTATCCGCCGTCTTAAACGATGGGTTCATAGTAACAAAATATTTCGGTTTGACTGTGCGTGTTTTATAGGTGCTGTGTAAAGTTTTGCAAAAAATCCACCCATGGCAGTAAAAGAATCCGTTATTTTGCAATAAATTGTTGCAATTGTCTCTAAAGACGTGCATTTTTTCGCCATTATTACCCGATTTCACCACTGATTTTGGATAAAATTGTCTTAGATGGCGAATTTTTATTGATAATTTGGTCACTGCCACCGCAAAAGTCATCATCTGGGCAAAATTTTTTTGGATTTTTATCATAGTCCTGATAAAAATCCGCCATCATCGCTAAATATCAATGATAATTGGCCGAATTGTTGCTTGGCGAATGATTTTTGGCCAAAATTAAGTGCCTGTGTTACAATCAATTTTGGCGGATCATTGGCGACAAAGCTGTCAATGACTGATATGGCATCTGTTTTTTTAGGATTACTATGAATACTACCCAAAAAAAGAATACCACTCAAAAAACGCTGGTCATTTTTGATCTAGATGGAACACTCATCGACAGCGCGCCCGATCTGGCCGCTGCCATCAATCGGATGTATGCCAAGCTGTCATTGCCTGACATGCCCATCGAGACCATCAAAAGCTGGGTGGGCAATGGCTCGCTTAAGCTGGTTGAGCGCGCACTGGCAGCCCATGGAATCGAGGCCAACAAGCTTGATGAGGCGCATGAGATATTTTTGGGAGAGTATGCTGCTTGTAGCACCGATGCGACAGTGGCTTATGATGGCGTATCCTTGGGCATCGAGCGGCTACAGGCTGCAGGATTTCAGCTTGCGATCTGTACCAATAAGCCTGCGCGCTATCTGCCTGAGATCTTGGCGCATTTTGGTTGGCAGACAGCGTTCGATGTGGTGCTTGGTGGCGACGCTCTGGCGCTAAAAAAGCCCGATCCAGCGCCATTATTACACATCTGTGAAAAGCTGGGTGTGGCACCAGAGGCTGCCATCATGGTCGGCGATTCAAAAAATGACATCCTAGCAGGTCAAGCAGCAGGCATGATGACGCTGGCTCTGCGCTATGGCTATAATTATGGTGAGCCGATCGATCAGATGCGTCCTGATGCAGCCTTTGATGACTTTGATGCGCTGACAGATTATCTGCTGATGATGGCACCAATCAAAGCATAGCGAGCAGCCAAAGCATCACCCGTCCTAGGATATCAGGCGGATCATCAGGCTTTTGGTGACTTTGGCGATGGGTTTTTGATGGGCATCGCTGATGACAATTTCATAGCTGCGCATCACGGTGCCTTGTTTGGCCTCATGGATAATATCCATCACCTCAGTGGTGTCGATGCGCATGCGTGCGGTAACAGTGCTGTGCGTCTCTGCCAAAAATTCAATTTGCAGCGAATGATCACTGACCTGATAAGTACGACCTAAGCGATGGCTTAAGATCAGTTTTAAAAATGGCTCGGTCATCATCAGCATACTGCCTGTAAACTGCGCACCGTCCAAAGATTTATTTAGGCGAGTCAATGGCATGCTCACGACACACAGCCCGTTATCCAGATCCATCGTCTGCACTCGAATGCCCGCGCCAACAAACGGCGCAAAAGCATTCAATCGACCTTTGAGTAGGTGCGGCAACAGCTGCAGATAGGTGGTCTTTTTGCCTTGCTTGATCAACTTATCCAGCTTTGACTTGGTACGGGTGAACACGATCGCACTCCAATGCTAACGATACTGCCTAAAACGACTTGAAAAATGCCTCATTTTGCCACAGATACACAGCAAAAGAAAGATAAATTAAAAGACAGCCAAAGACACCGCCATGACTCACGAATCACAGCTTCACCCAAACGAATCCACCGCCGACAAAAAACAGCGCCTAAAAGCACTGGTGCAGGCACTGCCCAATCTGCCCGGCGTCTATAAAATGCTAAATAAATCAGGTGAGATATTGTATGTCGGTAAAGCCAAATCACTCAAAAACCGCGTGAACAGCTACTTTGCCAAAACCATCGAGCATCCAAAAACCCAAGCTTTGGTGCAGCGCATCGATGACATCGAGATCATCATCACCCGTAGCGAAACCGAGGCGCTGCTGTTAGAACAAAACCTCATCAAAAACCACAGACCGCCTTATAATATCATCCTAAGAGATGACAAATCGTATCTGTACATCTATGTCAGCACCGATAAATTTCCGCGCCTAGGCATCGGACGCGGTAAGGGCAATCATGTACAAGGCAGATTCTTCGGCCCTTATCCATCGGCACACAGCGCCAAAGAATCGCTGCTACTGATGCAAAAGCTATTCATGCTTCGAAGCTGCACCAACAGCTTTTTTAAGCTGCGTAAGCGCCCGTGTCTGGAATATCAGATCAAGCGCTGCAAGGCGCCGTGTGTCGGGATGGTCTCTTATGATGAATATGCTGCCGATGTCGAGGCGGCGCTGGCGTTTTTGCAAGGCAATTCCAATGCGGTGCAAAGCATCTTGATCGAAAAGATGGAATCAGCCGCCGAACAGCTCAACTTCGAACAAGCGGTATTTTATCGTGATAGACTGACCATGATCAGTGATCTGCAAGCAAGGCAGGCGGTGTTTCGCTTATCGGGTGAGGCGGATGTATTCGCCATCAGTGAGCGCTCTGGTGTGGTGGTGGTGCATGTCTTGACGGTGCGTGGCGGTCAGGTGTTAGGCGGCAAAAACTATTTTCCCGATGACATCGCGCCTGATGCCAAAGACACATCCGAGCGACTCAGCGAGTTTTTGTTGTCGTTTTATTTTCAGGTCGGTGATGATCTGCCCAGTGAGATCATCACCTCCGTGGCACTGTCAGACAGTGAGGCCTTGGCAACTGTGTTGTCAGAACGCTTCGATAAGCGCACCACCATCAAGCACCGCGTCATCAAGCACCGCGATGACTGGCTGTCGATCGCCAGTCTCAATGCCAATAATGCCCTATCCACCAAGCTAAAAGACAAAAAAGAGCTGCAGGCGCGCTTTGGTCATCTACAAGCGGTACTCACTCCCATCACCAGTGACACCATCGATCGCATCGAGTGCTTTGACATCAGTCATACGATGGGCGAGGCCGCCATCGGCTCGTGCGTGGTGTTCGACCAAGGCGGCATGCGTAAGCGCGACTATCGCCAATATGCCATCCATGACATCACAGCAGGTGATGACTATGCCGCCATGCGCCAAGTGCTGATGCGCCGATATAGCAAGCATCCGCTGCCCGATCTTTTACTCATTGATGGCGGCAAAGGGCAGCTGAACATCGCCAAAGAGGTACTCGATGAGCTTGGTAAACTCAATGATACACTGCTCGTCAGTGTCGCCAAAGGTGAAGGACGCAAAGCAGGTCTGGAAGTGCTGCACTTCATCGATCATGAGCCGCTGGATCTGTCTGCCGATCATAAGGCGCTGCATCTGATCATGCAGATCCGTGATGAGGCACACCGCTTCGCCATCACCGCCCACCGAAAAAAACGCGATAAAAAACGCGCAAGCTCGGTGCTCGAAGTCATCCCTGGTCTTGGCCAGACGCGCCGCCGCAGTTTATTAAATCACTTCGGTGGTATGCAGCAGCTGCTGGGCGCATCCCAAGATGAGATCGCACAGGTCAAAGGTATCGGCAGCATGCTGGCAGCGACCATCTATAAGGCGCTGCACGACTAAAAAAACCGCCTTTATGATAAAGGCGGCTTGGACTGATTTGATGACAAGCAAATCAGTCAATCGGTGGCGTGTAGTTACCATTTGCGATATCATCTTTGATGCGTTCGGCTTCGGCGAGTACTTGAGCAAGCAGTGCTTGGACATTCTCTAGTGTCGCAACTGGGCTTAGTGTTGTCATCTTGAGCGACTGCACATCTTGGCGTGCATCAATCACACGAGTCACGCCGATATTTGCTTCACCACGAGCAAATAGCTCATCGGCGACATTTTGGTTCAAGCTATCAATAAACTCGGCAGGATAGCCTTGTGGCACGACACGGAATAGCACCGATGCAAATTGTGGCTCCACCAATAGTTCAAGCCCATCAGTCGCCTTGATATACTCAGCCACTTGGCGAGTCAGCTTCACCCCATGGTCAATCATCGAGCCATACAACTCTTCGCCCAATGCTTCAATGGTCATCCACAGCTTCAACGCATCAAAACGGCGTGTGGTCTGTAATGACTTAGAAACAAGATTTGGTACGCCATGCTCCTCATCATAAGCAGAGTTCAGATATTCTGCTTCATAGTGCATAAAGCGATAATTTTGCTCATCTTTTAGTAGGAATGCACCGCATGAGATGCTTTGGAAAAAGTGCTTATGAAAATCAAGCGTCACCGAATCGGATAACTCAATACCATCCAGCATATCCCGATACTCGTTAGACAACAACAACGCCCCGCCCCATGCCGCATCAATATGCATCCACGCGCCAAATTTATCAGTCAATGCACGCACCGCCTTTAGATCGTCAATCGCGCCTGCATCGGTCGTGCCTGCAGTTGCCACCACACAGGCGACGATTTTGCCATCATCTTGCAGTGCTTGCATGGTTTTTTCAAGCGCTGCGATATCAATTTGGGCATTATCATTGACTGGTACCGTCACCACCGATTGAAATCCCATACCCATCATTGCCATGTTTTTTTGGACGCTAAAATGGGCATTTTCTGAGCAAATGACTTTCACCTTTTGCATGGCATCGGCAGGGATGCCATCACGCTGTACAGACCATGCTTGTCCGTCGCTATTTTGGTAATTTTTGGCAATGCACCAATCGCGAGCCAGCAGCACACCCATCAAGTTCGACTGCGTACCACCTGAAGTAAAGACGCCAGCCGTACCGCTACCATAGCCGACTTTTTGGCGTAGCCAGTCAATCAGCTGCACTTCCATCAATGAACCTGCTGGGCTTTGATCCCATGAGTCCATCGATTGGTTGGTGGCATTGATGAGCACTTCGGCGATTTGGCTTGTCACCATCGTTGGGCAATGCAAGTGTGCCAATGAATGTGGATGATGTACCTTTAGGCTTTTATTCAAAAACAGCTCAACAAGTCGCTCAAGCGATGCATGCACGCCGAGGCCTTCTTTGGTTGGCTCAAAGGCGATTTCTGAGCGAAGTTGTTTGATACTGCCACCAGTGTACATTTTTTCATTTTTTAGCCACTGGGCGACGGCTTGGGTGGCTTGTGCCATCGCGGATTCATAATCGGCGATCGATTGGGCATCGTTGCACAGTAGGGCTTGTTTGTGTTGGTCAAAAGTTGGCATAGATTTATCCTAAACAATAAAAATTACTTTATTTTAGCATATTTCGCCTAATGCCTCATTATTTTTGGGTCAATTCATCAACCTTTTGCACCACTTCATAATCAATACCATCAATAAATTCAAAATACTTTTTGCTGCAAGCAATTTTGAACTGCTCTTTTTGTCTTAATTCGTTCAATAGCACCCCATCTTGCACAGACTTACTGTTTGTATTTTTAGTTTCGGCAATAAAATAAGCCTGCTCGCCCTCTTTTCTTACAATCACCGCCCAATCGGGATTGTAATTACCGATTGGTGTTGGGATTTTAAATTTTTTGGGCAATTTAAAATAAAACACCACTTGCTCATCATAATTTTCGCAATCGGTCGCAAATTGATGTTCAGTTTTTGAATCCAAATCTAGCACGCCATTATAAATGGTCTTTTGCATTTTATTGATATCAAAAGTGTATTCATTAGCAAAAATTTGATAAGTCTCAAATAAACTTTGTTCATACATATCATTCAATTGCTTATATTCAATACCCTCTACCATCAATGACTGCAACTGGTGGTTAATAATTTCTGAGACAACTTCAATAAAGCGTTGTGGGTTATTTTTTACTTCATCAATCCGCCCAGATTGTTTTAAAATCTCAACCAAAGTTTGACGAGTTAATCCCGTTTTATTTTGCAATGTCTTTAAAATATCAGGTATGGCAATTTTTTTATCCAAATACTGATAATCAGAATAAATTTCTTCTGCCTGTACGCCCGATTCACTATTTTGAATGAGTCTTGCTTTTTTGATTTCAATTTTTGGTTTGGCAATGACTGGCATTTTATTTAATGCTTGGCCTGCCAGTTTAATCAATTCATCACTATCAAATTCAACACAATATTTGGTTTTTTGGCGAATGCGTTGCCAAATTTGTAAAAATAATGGATCGGTAAACGCATCAAAACGATATGTAACCGTGCGTTCATTTCTACTATCTTTTACAAGTGATTTTTCAAATTTAACACCACAATCATCAACATATTCCTGCTGTAAACTGTTGGCAAATTGCTCATAGCTTTCATTGGGAATGACCGTTAAAATATTAACCTTTTCATCATAAATTCGCTCGCCTTTTTGATCCACAGGTAAACGAAGTCCTCGCCCTATTTCTTGGCGTTTTTTAATGGTAGATGTCGTTTCATTTAAAGTGCAAATCTGAAAAACATTGGGATTATCCCAGCCCTCTTTTAATGCCGAATGACTAAAAATAAATCGCACAGGCTCATCAAAAGACAATAACCGCTCTTTATCTTTCATGATCAATTCATAAGCATCATTATCATCTTTGGTTGTGCCGTTACTATTTTTTGCATTGCCTTTTTTGTCTTGGCTAAAATAACCATTATGTACGCCACTCGCTGATTGTTTGACTTCTAATTCATACAACTCTTCAAACCATTTATAAAATTTCCCCAATTCACCTTGTGCATTGGTGCGATAATTTTCCACTTTATCAATAAAAAATAGCGACAATACTTTAATGCCTAATGGATTTAATTGTTTTTCACGCTGTAAATGAACCTTAATTGTCTCATGGATTTGCTGTTTCATGATATCATCTTTTAGATGATCTAAATTGACGCCAGAGGTAATTTGTACGCCATTAGAAAACTTAATCGTTTGGTTTTCCAAATCAATACCATCAACAATAAATCCTTGATAATTAGGATTTTGTTTTGATTTTTCATATAAATCATCGCCTGTTTTTACTTTAATAGGCTTTCTTTTTAATTCTTTATTTTCATTTATATCAATGATAATTTTTGCTTTTAATCCACCTTTATTAACGACTTCTTTTAATTCAATAAAAGCATTATTTTTATCCTCAGATGCCACAGAATTGACGACAATTTGTTTTACCAAATTCTTCTCAAATGCCTGTACAGGATTTAGGCTATATACTTTATTGATAACTTCTTTGTGCGTTGCCGAATACCCAACCGTAAATAACGGATTTAAATTATCAATGGCATTTTTGCGTTTATCGCTACTGATATTTTGTGGCTCATCAATAATAACAATTGGATTGGTCGCACGGATTAATTCCATCAATACACCACTTTCTCGCTCTTGATTGATGATATTGCTTTCTTTTTCAAAAGATTGAATATTCATCACCAAAATTTCAATATGATTACTTGTGGCAAATTGTTTTAATAAGTTCAGTTTCTTACCATCATATTCATAATAATGATAAATAGGTGAATTAAATTCATCTTTAAAATAGCTTTTTGTGCTATTTAAAGTTTGCAATACGCCTTCACGAATGGCAACACTTGGCACAACAATGATAAATTTTCGCCAGCCATAGCGTTGATAAAGCTCAAAAATGGTATTTAAATAAACAAAAGTTTTGCCCGTACCCGTTTCCATTTCCACGCTGAAATACAAACTATCCAATTTATCAGATAAAGAAAGCTGATTTTGCGTTTGGATATTTTTTAGATTATCAAAAATATCATCTTTGGATAATGATAATTCATTGGCAATCACACGCACATTGTCTTTATCCGACAAGCTAAAATCATCTTGATGATGTGTGATTTCGCCTTGAAATAAATTCACAATACTATCAATCGCCTGTTTTTGATAATCTAAATGTTCATATTGGATTTGCATTACCCATTCCCCCAATAATCAAATACTTTCAAAATTTAGTCCAGCATCTTTAAATTGCAAAATCACATTGGATTTTTCACTGTCATTTAAAAATGCTTTGTCCAATACAACGGTTTTGGCAGGTTTTTTGGCGATCATGACATTAAACTTATCTTGGGATAATGAATTTAGCACAATGGCGTACGATTTATTTTCACAAGTTAGCCAATAAACGCCATTATCAAATTTAATATCCGCCGTTAATTTTAATCCCATTTTTAATAACAGTTCATAGACAATATCCATTTCATTTGCATTGTCTTTTAAGGGGTCAATATACATTTCTAATTGCTGGGCGATATCATTATCATCAATTTGCCACGCTTTAAAATTACTGTCCGTTAATTTAAAAACCTTAAATCCCACATCTAAATTCTTTTCAGGATTATCTGCTTTAATTTTTGCCCCTGCACGGCGAATGCGTTCTTTGGAAATGTCGCTAATGGTTTTAAATCCTGCTTTATAGGCTTCGCTTTTTTCATCAGTAAGTTCTGGCAGTTGCACCATTATAAACTGACGGTTGCCGTTATCTTCTGCGTTTAATTGCATGACAGCGTGGGCGGTGGTTGCCGAACCTGCAAAAAAGTCTAGGATAATGGAATTTTTGTTGGTTGATATTCCTAATAAATGAATAATCAATTTTGCAGTTTTTGGAAAACTAAAATAACTAATATTATCAAATAGTTCTTTTAGTTCAATTTTTCCATTTTGAGTACGTCCAAAACGAGTATCTACTAATAAATTTCTAGGTTTTGCCCCTAATTTTTCATAACTTTTAGTATAAACATAACCATTCTTAAATACCAATTCATTATATCTTTCTTTTACTAATTGTTCAGACCATCTCCAACGAGCAGTAGGATTATCTGGATTTGGCTGTTCAACTGTATATATTGTTCCATCAGGTGCTGTGATTGGATAGTCTAAACTTTTGATATACCCCAATGCTTTTTTATCCAATCTATCTAAAGCATATTTTCCAAACTCATCTTCATATTGATAGTTTGTTGTGGTTTCAGCTTTCAAATCATCAAACAATTCAAATTGATTGGCGTCTTTAGCATAAACCATTACATACTCATAATCCGATGAAAAGAATTTTGCATCATTTCCACCGCCATTTTTACTTTTCCAAATTAAACAATCAACAAAATTCTCTCCCCCAAAAATCTCATCACACAACAACTTTAATTGAGCCTGTTCATTATCATCAATACTAATAAAAATCACCCCATCATCAGAAAGTAAAGTATGAGCCAAATGCAAACGGGGTAACATCATATTGAGCCAATTAGAATGATAATGCCCATTGTCTTTGCTGTTCTTTTTAAAGGATTTTAATAATTCACCGTTGACATTTCTATCACCTATGGCGATTTCATAATCTTTTTTGCTTTGGCTAAAATCATCGTGATAAATAAAATCATTGCCCGTATTATAAGGTGGGTCAATGTATATCATTTTGATTTTGCCAGCATAGGATTTTTGTAATATTTTTAGGGCTTCTAAATTATCACTTTCAATAAAAATATTTTGTGTGGTATCAAAATCCACGCTTTCGGCATGACAAGGGGCTAATGTATTATTTGTGGGGCGTTGCAGAGCTTGATAGGCGGTTGATTTTCCCGCCCAATTTAAGCCGTAGCGTTCGTTTTGGGCGATATGTTCGCCAAGCAGGGTTTTGATTTTATCTAAGTCCAGCTGATGCTCGCTGAAAATTTCGGGCAAGATTTGACGAAGTTTGACTAATTTTTCACCAAAAAAGTCGATATTATGGGCAGTTTTTAAGCTGTTGGTTGGTTGGTTGGTTGGTTGGTTGGTTGGTTGGTTGGTTGGTTGGTTGGTTGGTTGGTTGGTTGGTTGGTTGGTTGGTTGGTTGGTTGGTTGGTTGGTTGGTTCATTTTGCGATTTTCCGTAAGCAAGTGTCAAGTAAATTTTTTTATTTTAACAAATTGTTTGATAAACATAAAGCCAGTTTTTGGCAAAAATAAAGACGCACCACTTGGCACGCCTTTATTTTTAAATTACAATTAACGCCTAGCCACGCACAGCTTTCACTGCTTCATCAACAGCTTTTGTGAAGCGTGTGATGACTTCCTTGCACTCATCAGCAGTGATGGTGATTGGGCAAAGTAAGCGCACTACCGTACCACCACGACCACCACGCTCAAGTAGCAGCTTATTATCAAAGCAAGCTTTTTGGATGGCTGCGGCAAGCTCGGCATCTGCAGGGTATGAACCCATGTGGTCAGCAGCTTTACGCTCATCGACGATTTCAATACCTGTCATCAGACCACGGCCACGCACATGGCCGATACATGGATACTGTTCTGCGACTTTTTTAAGTTCAGCGCGTAAAAATTCGCCTTGGATGCGAGAGTTCTCAGCTAGGTTGTTTTTGGTGATTTCTTCTAGAACATTATAACCTGCTGCCATCGCCAGCTGATTGCCACGGAATGTACCTGTATGACCTGCTGGTGCCCATGCGTCAAATTTCTTATTAATCGCAAGTACGCACAGTGGCAAGCCACCGCCAACCGCCTTACTCATCACCACCACATCAGGGGTAATGCCTGCGTGTTCAAAGGCGAACATCTTGCCAGAGCGAGCAAAGCCTGCTTGTACTTCATCTAGGATAAGTACGATGTCATGACGGGCAGTGACTTCACGGATTTTTTGTAGCCATTTGGCAGGTGCTGGGACGACACCGCCCTCACCTTGGATGGCCTCTAAGATGACCGCAGCAGGCTTGACCACGCCGCTTTCGACATCTTCGATGAAGTTCTCAAAATAATAAGTCAAGGCATCGACACCCGCTTCACCGCCCAGACCCAGTGGGCAACGGTATTCGTGCGGATATGGCATGAACTGCACGCCTGCCATCAGATTGCCAACTTTTTCTTTGGCAGATAGGTTGCCTGTCATCGCAAGCGAGCCATGTGTCATGCCATGATAGCCACCGCTAAAGGCGATGACATTGTCACGACCTGTGTAAGTCTTGGCAAGCTTAATCGCAGCCTCTGTGCCGTCGGCACCCGTTGGGCCACAAAATTGCAGAACGAAGTCTTGTGGGAAAAATGACAACAACTTTTCGGTAAACGCATCTTTGATCGGCGTTGTGATGTCAAGGGTGTGCAATGGCAACCCGCTTTCCAATACATCTTTGATGGCGTTAATCGTAGCAGGATGGTTATGCCCAAGAGCAAGTGTGCCTGCACCAGCTAAGCAGTCAAGGTACTCATTACCCTCGACATCGGTGATCCAGCAACCTTGTGCTTTAGCGATTGCCAATGGCAGCTTGCGTGGGTAACTGCGAACATTAGACTCCATCTCATTTTGGCGAGTTAGGTAGTATTCATTGGTCGCATCAGTGATTGGTTTTACAGGTGTTGCATTCATAAAACAGCCTTAACAAAGTTTAAGTCGTGGTTATCTTTTCCTATGACTTATGGGTGAAAATGACCAAGTCTAAGACTTGAGTGTATGCTTGTTTTCTATCACAAAAACAAACAAGCGCATGATACGCCTTTTTTTAAAAAATAAAAGCTTTTTTTGCCAAATTGCCAAACTTTTTTGTAACCAAGCATCGTTTTTACCCTTGCCATATTTACTTACGCTTTTTAGCGATTGACACAGATGATTTTATAGAAATTTGATGGCAATTTCGTTACAATAGCCAATTTATTTGACACGCCAGTACAATGACCATCACCGACCCACTTCGCAACACCAAAATCCCCACCACCGACCCACAAGCAGGGCTAAAGCTCACCGAGATTTTTTATTCGCTACAAGGTGAAGCATTGACATCGGGATTGCCGACGATTTTTATCCGACTGACAGGCTGTCCGCTCCGCTGTACTTATTGTGATACCACTTATTCATTTACAGGTGGTGAGCGTTTTAGCTTAGATGAGATTATTGATCATATCAGCCAATATCCGTGCAAGCGTGTCTGCGTGACTGGTGGTGAGCCTCTGGCACAGCCCAATGCCATCGCTTTGATGGATAGATTATTAAGCTTGGGTTATGAAATCTCGCTTGAGACCGCAGGGGCATTATCTGTCAAGGATGTCCCTACTGCCGTCTCAAAAGTGATGGATCTAAAGACGCCTTCATCCGGTGAGATGGATAAAAATTTGTGGAAGAATTTGGATTATCTCACTCATCACGACCAACTCAAAATCGTCATCGCTGACCGTGCGGACTATGATTGGGCGGTGGATAAACTGCATACTTATAAGCTTGATAAAAAAGTCGGTACAGTATGGTTCTCGCCGATGTTTGATGTCCACACCGCTCACAAGGGCGAAGTGCCAAACATGGCAACACAACTGGCCGAATGGATACTGGCTGATGGCTTGCCGGTGCGTTTTGGGCTTCAGCTACACAAAATCATCTGGGCAGATGCCAAAGGTAAATAATCAATCACTCACAAGGATGTCGTGATGCTAAAGCTTATCCTAATCGGTGTGGTCGCGGGGGCATTTTTTAGCTCAACCTTTGTACTCAATGAGCTGATGTCAAGCCAAGGCGGTCATTGGTTTTGGTCGGCATCATTACGCTATGTGTTCATGTGGCTATTGTTATCAGCGATGATCAGTATCAAAAGCGGCGTCGGTACGCTTGTCGGTCTGTGTCGTTTATTTGGCGAACATTATAAATTTTGGTGCATCGCAGGCGGTATTGGCTTTGGGTTATTTTATGCACCGCTATGCTTTGGTGCGGATCATGCACCCGGCTGGGTGATCGCAGCGACTTTTCAGTTTACGACAGTGGCAAGCCTGATCGTACTTGCACTCTTTGGCGAGACGATCAATAAAAAAGTGATCGCCACCAGCGTGCTGATCTTTGCCGGGGTGGTGCTGACCAATATCGGTGAAGGCTTACATGGCGGTACGACAGGTTCGCTGACGACTTTGCTACTGCTTGGTGCGTTACCTTGTTTGGTAGCGGGATTTTGTTTCCCGATTGGCAATCAACTGGTTTGGTATGCTACTCGCCCACCATCGACGCATCCTTTGTTATCCAAAGTACCGCATTTGACCAGCGAGCTGATGGCAAGTCCACTGCACAAGGTATGGCTACTGTCGGCAGGGTCGCTACCGTTTTGGTTGGTGCTTGGGCTCATCGTACAGCCGCTGATGCTGGGTGTATCACAAGCGTTCAACGCCCTATTGGTCGCCTTATTTGCTGGCGTCATCGCCACATCGCTATTTTTGTACGCTCGCTCAAAGGCAGCCAATGGCAGTCAAATCGCTGGGGTCGATGCCACTCAAGCCACCGAAGTGATTTTTTCGCTGATTGGCGGTGTGCTACTGCTTGGTACGCCGATCCCTTCGGTGATGAGCTGGATTGGTATTGCGATGGTGAGTATTGGTATTGTGTTATTTTGTCGGATGCAAAGTTAGATGAATTTACCGTTTAGCCCTGAACAAATGATCTATCTGTTGGATATGGTCGGCATCATCGCCTGTGCGATTGCTGGTACGACGCTTGCTCTGTATAAGCGATTTGATTTGTTTGGCTGTATCTTGGTGTCGATGGTCAATGCCATCGGTGGTGGCACACTCAGGGATGTGATGCTGGGTCGCCATCCACTGTTTTGGATGACGGATCTCAGCTATGTCGTCGTGATTACGCTGACATCGATTTTGGGGCAGATGTTTTTTTACCGTCATCAGAAGATTGATGGGATGTTAAAATTATTTGATGCTATCGGTTTGGCAGCGTTTAGCGTGATTGGTCTGACGGTGGCGTTATCGCTTGATGCACATCCAATCATTGCCATACTAATGGCGGTGATGACGAGTATCGCAGGCGGTATCATGCGTGATATGATCTGTAACGAAATCCCCCTAGTGCTCCAAAAAGAAATCTACATCTCAGCAAGTATCGCAGGCTCGGTGCTGTATCTGACACTACTGCACTTTGATGTCGCTGACTGGGTGCGTGAGACGGTGGCACTGATTAGCATCTTTGGCATACGGATGTTGGCGGTGAAGTTTGATTGGCATTTGCCGTCGATACAGTTGAGACGGTGAAATATCGCTAGCGATCAGTTGATACATTAATAAAAAAGCTTGCATGGTTATAACATCTATTCATTTGAATCAGCCATAAAATTCACTGATAATACAACGGATAAGTTAAACAGCGATAAAAGATTATACATCATGCCATTTTTGGTTAATGTCAGTCAGCAACTGACTCGTTTTACTGCACTGGTGATCATCGCCGCTGCAATCATTGCCATGATTGAGCCCGCTACTTTTTCTTGGGTAAAAGGCAATGCCCAAATGCTTGTCCTGGGGACAATCATGCTTGGCATGGGAATGACATTGGGCAAGCAAGATTATCAAATCTTAGCCAAGCGCCCTTTGGATATTATGGTTGGCACCATCGCGCAGTATACCATCATGCCACTACTTGCTATCGGTATCAGTAAAATGCTAAATCTATCGGATGGTTTAACATTAGGTTTGGTACTGGTCGGATGCTGCCCCGGTGGCGTATCCTCAAACATCATGAGTTATCTTGCCAAAGGTGATGTTGCATTTTCTGTCGGCATGACAACCGCTTCAACCATTTTGGCACCTGTCATGGCACCGCTATGGATGTTATACTTGGTCGGTGAAACTGTCGCTATGGGCGGTTGGGGTATGTTCAAATTTATGCTGATTGTCACCTTATTTCCTGTGCTAATCGGCTCATTTGCTAATATCACTCTACAAAACAAATCATGGTTCGTTGATGTAAGAAATATTATGCCAGGTGTGGCTGTGCTTGCTTTTGCCGCTATCGTAGGTGGTGTGGCAGCCGTACATGGTCATCGATTTTTTGAATCAGCCTTGGTCATGGTCGCTGCCATCGCACTGCATAATATCGGTGGCTATTTGCTGGGTTATTTTTCTGGTGCATTTATGGGAATGAATACCGCCAAAAAGCGTACGCTTGCCATCGAAGTGGGTGTACAAAATGCTGGGCTTGCTACAGGTCTGAGTGCAAAATTTTTCCCTGCCAATGCCGAATCTGCCGTTGCCACTGCAGTTGCTTGTGTTTGGCATTCCATTTCAGGCACTGTACTTGGCAATGCTTTTGCTTGGTGGGATAAAAAGCATTCCAAGACCAGCGTCAAGCTTTCTTCGCGCACTTCCTAATCTAGCAAAAAATGCGACCTGCATCCATCTTAATTGATTTAGCCAATGGCAGGTCGCCATCTTTAAAGTCGCTAACACAACTATGGCATCATGACGATCTGGCACACTGCCAAATCCTTGATGATCAGCTGTAAGCTTTGGCTGCCCTGCCACTCATTGATATCCAGTGTATATAGGATATGTACTCGGCTGGCTCGATAATCCCACACAGACGGCTCGTAGTTGAACCATATCGCATCAATCGGATATTGCACGCCTGCCATCTTTAAGGTCAGCTTTAGATGCTTATCCTTGAGCACTCGATGATTGAGCACTTCAAATTCCCCATCAAAGCTCGGCGGTGCAAAGCCATTGCCCCAGACACTGATTTGCGATAGCGTCTGTGCAAACTGCAGACTAAACTCACGCGCATCCAATTCGCCATCGGTAAATTGCTCTTCGTGAAATACCGACGCATCAAAGCGATCAATCTCATCGGCAAATGCCTTGGCAAAGGCGTCAAAATTGGCTTTTTTGATGGTTAAGCCTGCTGCCATCGCATGACCACCAAAATGCTCAATCAGTGTCGGATGACGCATGGTGACCGCTTCGATGGCATCACGGATATGGATACCAGCGATTGAGCGCGCTGAGCCTTTGATATAGTCATCTTCGCCGATTTCGTTATTATCCGCAGGCGCAAAAATAATGCTTGGGCGGTACAGCTTTTCTTTGAGCCTGCCTGCGACGATACCGATGACACCTTGATGCCAGTTGTCTTGGTATAGCACGATGGCTTTTGGCGTGCCGTCAGAACTATCCGCCATCTGTGGCAGATTATCAATGATGGCGACGGCTTCATCTTTCATCGTCATCTCGACACTACGCCGTGAATGGTTGAGTCTGTTCAGCTCAATCGCTAGGTGGTTTGCTTCGCTCCAGTCATCGGTCAATAGGCACTCGACACCGATACGCATATTATCCATACGCCCTGCGGCATTGATGCGGGGTGCGATGGCAAAGCCAAAATCATCACTGGTAATCTTGGCAAAATCACGCCCTGCTTGCTCTAGGATTGCCAAAATCCCCACACAAGCACGCCCCTGTCTGATTTGGGCAAGCCCATGACTGACCAAGATGCGATTATTGCGATCAAGTACGCCAAGATCTGCCACCGTGCCAAGTGCCACAAGATCCAGATACTGCGCCACATTCGCCGATGGCTTAGCAAGCGCCTTACGGTGCTTGGCAAGTCGCCCCATGACATAAAATGCCACGCCCACACCCACAAGCCATTTACTGCCAAACTCACAGCCCATCTGATTGGGATTGACCACCGCATCAGCAGGTGGTGATGATTTGGTAGTCAGATGATGATCAGTAATCACCACCTGTACGCCAAGCTCTGTCGCCTTGGCAACGCCATCATGACTTGAGATGCCGTTATCCACCGTGATGATCAGCTTAGGCTCATATAGCGACACCCCATACTCAACAATCTGTGGCGTCAGACCATAACCGAACTTAAAGCGATCAGGGACCAAAAACTCGACATCCGCCCCCATCTGCCGTAGCACTCGCATCATCAGTGCCGTGCTCGTTGCACCATCACAGTCAAAATCCCCAACAATCAGAATCTTATCACCCTGATCAATGGCAGTATCAATCAGCTCAATCGCTCTATCAATCCCCATCAAGCCATCTGCAGGCAATAGATGCGCCACACCGACATCGAGCTCATCGACACTGTGGATATGGCGAGCCTGTAGCACACGAGCAAGCGACGGGAACCCGAGTGCATCAATCAGCGTCTGTGAAGTCGGCTCGGCTAGGCGTGGTGTCAAGGTCAAACGAGTCATGGTTCATCCAGTAGATAGCGATTGGCAAATGCTTGTATCGATTACTTAAGCTTTGGTCAGTGATTTTGGTAAGCTAAAGGTGACATTCTCTTCGATGCCAGACAGCTCAACTGGCTTATCTGCACCCCATGACTGCAAGGTATCTAGCACTTCTTGGATCAGTACTTCAGGTGCTGATGCCCCTGCCGTGACACCCACATGGCTGACACCATCAAACCATGCTTTATCCATTTGTCCTGCATTATCAATCAGATAGGCGCGCTTGCCCATACGCTCAGCCAGCTCTCTTAGGCGATTTGAGTTACTAGAATTGGGGCTGCCCACCACAAGTACGACATCACACTCTTTGGAGAGTAGCTTAACCGCATCTTGGCGGTTTTGGGTGGCATAGCAGATGTCATCTTTGCGTGGTGCGTTGATGCTTGGGTATTTGTCTTTGAGCGCATCGATGACCACTGCCGTATCGTCCATCGACAGCGTCGTCTGGGTGACGAATGCCAAATTTTCTTTATCCAAGTCAAGCTTTGCCACATCATCAGCATCTTCGACCAGATGAATACGACCACCAAAGCTTGTATCAAATCGCCCCATCGTGCCTTCGACTTCAGGATGTCCTGCGTGCCCGATCAAAATCGCATCCATGCCTTCTTTGGCAAATTTCCCCACTTCGATATGCACCTTGGTCACTAGCGGGCAAGTTGCATCAAACACTGTTAAATCACGGCGCGCCGCTTCATCTTCGACTGCCTTGGATACGCCATGCGCCGAAAAAATCACAATCGCCCCATCAGGCACTTCATCCAGCTCTTCGACAAACACCGCCCCACGACTTGCCAAATCTTCGACTACAAACTTATTATGCACCACTTCATGACGCACATAAATCGGCGGATGAAAACGGCGTAAGGCCTCATTGACAATGGCGATGGCACGATCGACACCTGCACAAAAACCACGGGGATTGGCTAATAAAATTTTCATAATTTTCTCAATAGTTTATCGAAATCACTGTGTGCTATTTTAGCAAATTTCAGCCAATTTGTGCTAAAATATCCTGATTTAAACGCATACTGCGATTTTATCAAAAAGGAAATACTCATGTCTGGCAAATTATTCATCATCACCGCCGCTTCAGGCACAGGCAAAACCAGCCTAGTCAAAGAACTGCTTGCCACCACCGACAATCTCACCGTCAGCATCTCGCACACCACTCGCGCACCCCGCCCTGGTGAGAGCGATGGCGTCCATTATCATTTCACCACGGTGGATGCATTCAAACAGATGATTGATGAATCAGCATTCTTAGAGTACGCCCAAGTATTTGACAACTTCTATGGTACGACACGCCAAGCGGTCGAACACCTACTGCATGATGGCGTGGATGTCATCCTAGAAATCGACTGGCAAGGCGCGCTACAAGTCAAAGAAAAATTCAGTGATGCGGTGATGATTTTTATTCTGCCACCAAGCCGTGATGCCTTGCGTTCACGCTTATCGGGTCGTGGTCAAGACAGTGATGAAGTCATCGAAAAACGCCTGGCAGGCTCGATCACTGAAATGCGCCAATATGATAAATTCGATTATGTCGTCATCAATGATGATTTTGCCGATGCCTTGAGCGATTTACAAACCATCATCAAAAGCCATCGCCTAAGCCTAGCGGTACAAGCCACGCGCAATCAAGCTTTGATCGCGGATTTGTTGGCAGATTGATGGTTTTGGTCAATTGGGTAAAATCGGTAAAATTTTAGCAAATCACGCAAAAATCACTTAAAAAAGCACAAAAAGCTTGCTATAATAAGCGATTATCTGATTTTTCCCTTTTTAATTGAGAGTAAGCTATGGCACGAGTAACCATTGAAGATTGTCTTGTAAATGTTGATAATCGTTTTGAGCTGATTTTGGTGGCAAGCAAGCGTGCCCGCCAACTTGCTAATGGCAAAGTCGATCCGACTGTTCCTGTGGACAATGACAAGCCGACCGTTCTTGCCCTGCGTGAGATCGCCGCTGGTAATGTCAATCGTGGCATCCTAGATGAGCCAGATGAAGATTTGTTCGCCAAATCGATGCAGTCATATGAGATCACCCCAGAGCAGCTGGGCAATACGCTATAATCGCATCGATCTATTAGCGCATCGATCATAAGCCATGTCATGCATGGCTTTTTTTGTGTCTGTATGCGGCATCGGCGCGGCATCAGGGTCGATGCATCAGATGACTTGAGCATCATCCATCGCCAAATCCACACAATTTCCACAAAATCCGCTTTAGGATATTGACAACACCCCCAATCGATGATTTATTATACAGATGCACAAAAATTTGCAAAATCGGGGGGCGGCTTGTCATCAGCTGACCAAACATCCACTAGCCAAAAGAGCCACTATGTTAGACAGCTATCATCCACACGACATTCCAACACATCTAAGCCACCCGCTCGTGGATGAAGCCCGTGATAGTCTAATGCGCGCCGTCGCTTACCTTAAGCCTGCTGAGCGTGCTGATGTGTTGCGCGCCTGTCATTTTGGCGATGTGGCTCATATCAAAGATAAACGCAAATCTGGCGAGCCGTATATCACGCATCCGATTGCGGTGGCGGAGATTTTGGCGGGATTTCGCCTAGATCGTGATACCATCATCGCTGCGATTTTGCATGACACGGTCGAAGATACCGAAGTCACCGAAGAACTTGTCACCACCGAATTTGGCGAAACGGTGGCGCGTTTGGTTGATGGCGTCACCAAGCTTAAGTCCTCTGGCATGAGTAAGCAACAAAGCCAAGCAGCAACTTTTCATAAGATATTGACCGCCACACTCATCGATCCGCGAGTGCTGATCGTCAAGCTATCCGACCGCCTGCACAATATGTCCACGCTCGATGCGGTCAGTGAGGACAAACAAAAACGCACCGCCCGTGAGACCTTGGATTTTTATATCCCATTTGCTCGCCTAATGGGGCTAAATAACATCGCCGACTACATTGAGCTTTTGTGCTATCGCAACCTAAACCCTGCGATGTACAATAAATTCACCGATAAACTGCTACAACACGGTCTTGGGCGTAATTTTCAAAAAACCGAAATCAGCACCTATCTACAAAACTTGCTTGGCTATCTCAACCTTGATGGCAATGTCCAAGTACTCGATAACCGCGCCTCGATGTATCGCCAATTTTTTAGAAATCGCGGACAGATCAACCAACTGATCCGCCAATATGATTTTGAGGTCATCTTAAAAGACATCGAAGCTTGTGACAAGCTGGCCAATTATCTCATCGAAAAATACCAAATCAGCAGCCGCCAAATCCACGATAACATCCGCAAACCCTTGGCAGGTGGCAATCAATCACTGACTTTATTCTATGATCGTGATTATAACCACATCAAAGTCACACTGATGACGCGTCGCATGCAAGAGTCGGCACGCCTTGGCATCATCAGCAGTGATCGCACCAGTATTAGCCAATCGGTGATCCAAGCAAGCCTACGCAATATGCAAGATCTGGCCAATGCCAGCGAAACCGAAGGCGATGGCGAAAATGCCCACATCGCCATCATCGAAGAGTTGATCAGCTATCTGCACGAACGCAAAATCGTCTGCTACAGCCCACAAGGCCGCGCCTATGAGCTGCCTCGTGGCTCGACAGCACTGGATTTTGCTTATGCAGTCGGCCCTGCCATCGGCAATATCGCAACTGGTGCCGATATCAATAATGAGCATGGCAAGTTAGGTCTGGTGCTTGCTGATGGCGATACGGTGAGTATCGACACTGATAAAGACGCTACGCCCCGCGCTGAGTGGCTCGGCTTTGTGGCGACCAACAAAGCTCGCAGTGAGATTCTAAAATTTTTAAAGCATTTGCCCGAAGATCAAAAAATCCAGTACGGCAAACAAGCCCTCGATCGCGCCTTGAACACTTATGGCAAATCGATCAATGACTTGAATGACGATGACTGGGCTGACATCATCAAGTGGCGCGGCATTCAGACAGCCGATGAGCTATTTATGCAATTATCGACAGGTGTACTACTGCCACAGCTTGTCGTCTCACGGCTATTTAGCGAAGAAGTCGATACAGCTGATGGCAATGAGATCACTCGCTCCAAGCATTTGCTTGCCGGTATTAAAGGCGTGGAAGTCGATTTTGCACGCTGCTGCAACCCCATCTATGGCGATCACATCGTCGGCCATCTGTCGCGCCAAGGACTTGTGGTGCATCGTCACAAATGCTACTCATTGCAAGCAGTGCGTGCCGATACACCCTATCAGATCATCCAGCTCAACTGGAAGCCTGACAGCGCCTTACAAAATCAGCCCGATGCCCTGCGCTTTCCTGCCATGCTGCGCATCTATGCGATGTTAAACGAAGAGCAGATCAGCCAAGTCATTTATGAGATGCGCGCGCTGAATATTGGTGTCGAGCAGACGCATGTCAAAGCCGACAACAAATTCGACTCAAAATCAGACAAAAACAAGGTCGGCACCACCACCTTACATGTGGTCGTCCGCTCGCGTTCGCACCTTGCTGAAGGCATCGAAAAGCTGCGCACTTTACTGGGCTACCCGAACATCATGCGCCTATACCAATAAGCCGATAATCGCCGCTGTAAGATGAAAAATACTTGAAATTGGTCGCCTATTTGTTTTATTATAACTCATATTATCCGCATGGGAGCTTTTGATTATGTGCTGTAAAATTGATCTAAATAGCCAAAAAGACGCTGCGCATTTTCTGGGCAAAGTCGAACCGAACATTCTGCCAAAAACTGCCGACAATGTCGCCCCTGCCAATACCATTTATACTGGTGAGGCGATGAGCTTGTTTGATAAGCTGTGCGCCTATTTTCGCACCAAGCAGGCGTGATCGCGCGCTGATGAGGTTTTGGTATTTTACTAATAAATTAACTGATCTAAAAGAGTTATAAAATGAGCAAACAAGTCATTCATACCGATAATGCCCCTGCCGCAGTCGGCACTTATTCACAGGCCATCAAAGTCGGTAATACTGTCTATATCTCAGGTCAGCTGGGTCTAGATCCTGCGACGATGCAGCTTAAAGAAGGCTTTGATGCTCAAGCTCGCCAAGCATTTGACAATCTAGAGGCCATCGCCAAAGCTGCAGGTGGTAGCCTAAATGACACGGTCAAATTCAATGTCTCATTGACAGATTTGGCGGATTTTGCGCTACTAAACACGGTCTTTGAAGAGCGTCTAAGCGCCCCTTATCCTGCCCGCGCCGCTGTACAGGTCGCTGCCCTGCCAAAAGGTGGTGTGGTTGAGATTGAGGCGATTTTGCAGTTGGCATAACTTGGCATAACAAAGCCGCCAGATCGATGATAAGCTCTTAATTAAGCCCTTAATGCGTTATGCTCTAAGGGCTTATCCGCTTTTTGGATCGCCAAAAATTTGTTATAATAACCAATTTAGTGTAATTTTCAAACTGACTTTCACACACCTTGATTTTACTAGGATAACACATGACAGCCACACCACAGTCCGCCATCATTCCAGATCATTGCCGCGCTGGTATTTTTATGGAAGCTGATTTTTGTACTAATGACACCCAAGCCATCGCCGCTGCTTGCCGTGATGCGCTCACTGCCTTGGATCAATTACAGACCAAATTCCCTGGAGAATCTTTGGGTCTGACCATCGGCTTTGGGGCAGATGCATGGGCGAGATTTGCCAAAGAGGGTGAGGGCAGTCAAATCAAGCCATTTCGTCCGCTTGGTGGCGGACTTGCCCCTGCCACACAGCATGATCTGCTGTTTCATATTCAGTCAATGCGCCATGACATTAATTTTAGCCTAGCCAAAGAATTGGTGGCCATTTTTGATGACATCGCTACGATCAAGACTGAGACGCATGGCTTTCGCTGGGTGGATAATCGCGGGCTTGAGGGCTTCGTCGATGGCACCGAAAATCCCCAAGGCGACAATGTGCCAGCAGTCGCCGCCATCGCTGATGGCATGGATGCTGGTGGCAGCTATGTGATGCTACAAAAATACCGCCATGATCTCAAAAAGTGGGACGCGCTTGATATTCGTGATCAAGAAAACTGCGTCGGTCGCTCCAAAGATGACAATATCGAGTTTGATAAAGCCAAACGCTTGGCTGATTCGCATCTGGGTCGCACGAACCTAAAAGAAGATGGCAAAACACTGGAAGTCGTCCGTCGCAGCCTGCCTTTTGGCACTGTCACTGGCGAGCATGGCCTGATGTACATTGCTTATGCAGCGCGCCTATGGAATATCGAGGCACAGCTGTTATCGATGTTTGGCGAAACTGATGGTAAAATCGACCTACTGCTCAAGCATGTCAGCACCGCCGTATCAGGGGCGTATTATTATGCGCCATCGGTTGAGCGCTTGTCGGCGCTCTAAGCTCATCTGCCTGCCATCTGTTACCCATCATAGGGAAATACCATGCCCCACTTGCACCATGACAGCTTAGCCCAAGTCGCTTTGGCGGTGCCTGTGGGGGATTTTTTTGATTATCTGTGCCCAAGGCATCTGCCCCTGCCACAGGTGGGCGTGCGGGTGGTTGTGCCTTTTGGTCGTCGTCTGCTCATCGGCATCGTGGTCGGGCTGATTGGCCGCACTGATAGCCAAGTGCCGATAGCCAAGCTAAAGCCGATTGAGCAGATGATTGATGATACGCCCATCATTGATGATGCGCTGGTACGACTCGCCAAGTGGCTATCGCACTACTATCATCATCCACTGGGTGATGTGTATAGCGTGATGCTACCGACACTCATCAACCAAGGCAAAGCCATCACGCAGCCGATCCGCCATTATCGAGCCGTCCTATCTGATGGTGCATCAACCGCTACGGCTGATGACATCATCGCTCGCCTGCCAAAGACCGCCAAGAAACAGCGAGCAATATTACAGACGCTCATAGAGCATCCTGATGGCATCAGTCAGACAACTCTGATGAGTCTTGGGGCAACTCGGCAGGTACTGACGACACTACAGGATAAGGGGCTGATTGAGCCGTTTGACACTCTACCACAGCCACCGATACCCAGTCCTGCGACACTCAAGCACCCTGCGCTCACGCTCAATGACGAGCAGACACAGGCACTCGATGCCATCACCGATGCCTGTGATGGCGGTCAATATCAGGCATTCCTACTCGATGGCGTGACAGGCTCGGGCAAAACCGAAGTCTATCTGCAAGCGATGGCGCATACGCTGGCCCAAGGCAAGCAGGTGCTGATACTCGTGCCTGAGATTGGGCTGACACCACAGACTCGTGCACGCTTTGGCGATCGCTTCGATGCCAATATCTGCGTACTGCACTCCAATCTCACCGATGGCGAGCGACTCATCGGTTGGCATGACTGCCAAACTGGCGCAGCTCAGATTATCATCGGTACGCGCTCAAGCGTGCTGTATCCCTTTGATCAACTCGGTCTGATCATCATCGATGAAGCGCATGACACATCGTATAAACAACAAGACCATCTACGCTATCACGCCTGTGATGTGGCGATGGTACGAGCGATGTTTGCCAAGATTGTGGTGATGCTTGGGACAGCGACACCAAGCCTTGAGCAGATGAAGCTTGTCCAAGATGGTAAATTGCACCGTCTGATGCTCACTCGCCGTGCAGGGGATGCCAAAGCGGTGAGATACCAGCTTGTCGATATGCGACTGGGCACACAGCACACCATGCACACCGATGGCAAAAGCGGTGACAGCACGCTCTCCCCTGTGACGGTGCGTGAGATACGAGCACGACTGGATAAAGGTGAGCAAGTGTTGGTCTTTCTCAATCGTCGTGGCTATGCACCGATACTCATCTGCTCTGCCTGTGGTCATCAAGCAGACTGCCCCAACTGCGATGCGCATTTGACCGTGCACAAAAATAACTTACAGCCGATGTATAGCACCCTACGCTGTCATCACTGTGGCTATATCACACCGATGCCAAGTCACTGCCCTGACTGCCATAGCGCCAATCTCGACAGCGTCGGCACAGGTACGACTCGACTGGTCGAGCATCTGCACGCCCTATTTGCCAATCCGCAGGTGAGCCAAACAGTGTATCCCATCCTGCAGATTGACCGTGACACCATGCGTAAAAAGGACGCATGGAATACCATCACCAGACAAATCAACACAGGCGCACCTGCGATACTCGTCGGCACTCAAATGATTGCCAAAGGGCATCATTTCCCCAATGTCACACTGGTGGTGATTGCCAATGCTGATTTGGGTTTTTTATCGCCTGATTTTCGCTCGCCTGAGCATACCGCACAGCGGATCATTCAGGTGGCAGGTCGTGCAGGTCGTGCCGAAAAATCCGGACTGGTGCTGATACAGACGCTACAGCCAGACAGCCCGCTACTCAGCTCGCTCATGTGTGATGGTTATCATGCCTTTGCTCATCAGCTACTCACCGAACGCCAAATGCTTGGCTTGCCACCATTTAGCCATGCCGTACTGATTCGTGCCGAGAGCAGTCATTATGCGCGTGCCAAAGATGCCATCGTACAGGCAAGACAGCTTATCCCTGCCAATCACCCCTTTGCCATCAATGTCGCCGATGCACCGATGACCAAGAAAAACAACCGCTATCAGGTGCAGATGCTCATTCTTGCCAAGCACAGACCAAGCTTGCACAGTTTTTTGGATACTTGGTGGGGAGAAGTGCAGGCACTGCCTAGCACCAAGGCGGTACGGATGAGTATTGATGTCGATCCGATGGGCTGGTGAGTGTATTTTTTGGTTTAAGCATTGAGCAAACCGCCCAAGAATTTGGAGGGTCAATTAATAAATAATCAAACGCCAAGCACCCACACCATCACCGCAATCAGTGCCAAATGCACAGGATAAAAGCCATAAAAGAAATATCGGCCACCAAACCATAAGGGTATCGCTCGCCCCTGTACGCCGTGATGTAAAGCAATCAGCGGCACCGCCAACAACCACCCAAAATGCATCACGCCCAGCCCCACCGTGGCATTGATGCCATAAATCAGTATATAGGCAATGGGCAGGCTAAGCACATATACCATCAGCATCTGTGCTTTGTGCAGTCGCAAGCGATCGAATATTATCGCCCACAGTACCATCGCCATACCGTATTCGCTCAGATCCGCCACCAAGCATAAGCCGATCACAGCCATCATCTTGGTCGCCATCGGCCACGCTTGTCGCCACACCATCAACACCGCCAAACTGACAGTCAGCGTAAATAGCACATTGCCCCACATGACATCACCGATGGTATCCACCATACCAATTTGGTACTGAAACCACATAAACACAGGCTGTGACATCACAGCAAAGCCAAATAGCCGCCCAAGATAACGCCCTGCATTTCGAGTGCTTGCGATACCCATTGCCAAAAAATACGCCATCATCGGTGCGACCAGACGCCCGATGGCGTGCATCAGCTCACCAGTGATGCTGTAGGTGTCCACCCACGCCCATGCCACATGGTCAATCACCATCGCCACAAGCGTGATGAGTTTTAGGTGATAAGTCGTCAATGTATTTGCTTTGATCATCGGCTAGTCCAAACAATGCTTTGGTGATTGTTTCTTGGATAAAGACGACTGGCATCGCCACAGCACAGTGCCGTCACTGCTTTTGTCGTGATAAATCGTCAGCGTCCGCCCATTCAGATAGCGAATCGGATAATACACCCCTGTAATCCTTGCCACCACCGCACAGTCAGTGTGTATGCCAGCTGGCGCCTTAGTGATGTGAATCTCGGCTCGATGCGTGCTACTTGTGACTTGACGGTCGGTGGGACATTGTCCTGTGCTTGCCATCACCACATCGACCTGCTTGGCGATGGCACTGGCTTCGGTATAGACTTCATGCAGGACTTGTTGCTCTTGGTGCTTGGCATACATCGGCACAAACACCGTCGCAATCACCGACAACAAAATCCCAAAAATCACAAACGCCACCGACAAGCCCACCAAGCTCACTCCGCCTTCGTGCTGTAGATGTGCCCGCTGTGCTTCGTCATCATCAGGGTACAGCTCTAGCGCATCAGCGATCTCACGCCGAGCCATGCGATAATAATACGCATCCGCCCATCTTGCCACCATGCCCGCCCAAAATAGCCATACCAGGAGCCCAATACCCACACGAGCCATCACCTGCCAAGCATCAGGCAGATGCCCAATCAGTACAAACTCACTCACCGCCAAGATGATGGCAATATTCACCTTGATAAATGACCAACCCGCGACACAATACACCACACAGTCCAAGTAGCGTTTGCGATACAAAAGCCACCCAAAAGTCATAAAAAACGCCGCCCAATGCCAACGCGCGTGTAGCTTGCCTGTCCGATCAAATTCATCAAATCGCTTCAAATAATACGCCTGCGAACGATGACCGATAAACCACTGATCAAGCTTGCGACGCTTGGCAGCACTGATGGTCGCCTGATAAAATGGCGGTGGCGTGGTATCTTCTAAAAACGGTAAACGAAACATAACTTGGCTTAACTTAATTTGGCTTGGCTTGGCAAATTTGGCAAAAAAATAAAAATCAGAACAGACGAACGCAAAACAGCAACAGCCGATTGCATCGCAGACAAGTTTGTCCGCTTGTTCAAAATCACAAAACACATTATAATGACGGCTATTTTTTAAGCTAACATTTTACGCCCTTTTATGACAAATTCAACCGCCCAAGCAGACAGCCCTGTCATCGATACCGACGAAATCAGCACACGACTTGCCAAGCTTGCACAGACACCTGAGCAGTTTCGCAAAATCAATACCTTTATGAAACGCCGTACCCACATGAGCCAGCAGGTCGAACAAGTGCTGGTGGATGGCAGTCTTGGGCATATTTATGTCAATAGCACAGGCGAGCTTGGTAAACTTGGCGATGTCAGCCAGATCACCGATTTGCGTGCGTTATTCGCCAATACGCCAAATGGCAGTGATGCACCGCTTACCCTTGAGATCGGCTTTGGGATGGGTGATAGTCTGCTTGAGATGGCAAAAAACGCCCCACAGACCAACTTCATCGGCATCGAAGTGCATGAGCCAGGCATCGGCCGCTTAGCACTACTAGCAGATGAGATGGGCTTAACTAACCTTAAAGTCATCAACGGTGATGCCATCGCCCTACTGGATAATCTGCCTGATAATCATCTAGATACCGTGCAATTATATTTCCCTGATCCATGGCAAAAAAAGCGTCATTATAAACGCCGCTTCGTCACCCATGACCGCATGGATAAAGTCGTGCGCGTGCTGAACACAGGTGGCAAATTCCATGCAGCGACCGATTGGGAGCATTATGCTTTTTGGATGCTAGAAGTGCTTGACACCATGCCAACCTTGACCAATCCACATGGCGTGGGGAATTTTGCACCACGTCCTGACTATCGCCCATTGACCAAATTTGAACAGCGTGGCATCACTCATGGTCATGGCGTATGGGATTTGATTTATATCAAGGCATAATGTGCCTAGGATCGCCGATTCACCCCAGTAAAAAAAGCCAAGTATCACAGCTTGGCTTTTTGATGAGCTGCTAGATCATCTGGCCATCTCGCCAATCCAGCAGCGACTGCACATCCTGTTCGATGCCTGATTTTAAAGCTGCCAGACTGTCATAATGACGCTCGCCATGTAAAAAATGCCGAAAAATCACCTGCAAGGTCACGCCATACAGATCCCCTGAAAATTCAGGTAAATGTACCTCAAGCCGCCAATCTGTGCCATTGACACTCGGGCGCAGGCCGATACTTGCCGCCCCAAATAAACTGCCAGCACTCAGACCTGCCACGCCGCCTGTACCCAACGCTTGCCAGTCGATCTTTTGGCCATCTCGATATGCGATGACATCAGCAGCCAGTACACCGTGCAAGGCAGGTTTTTGGCGCGATAAAGCGACATTGGCTGTGGGAAAATCAAGCGTGCGGCCGATTTTATCGCCATGCAGCACCTCACCTGTGATGGCGTAGTCTCGGCCAAGCAGCACTTTTGCACGATCCAGATCACCGTCTGCCAAAGCCTTGCGCACCAGTGATGAGCTGATGCGCACGCCTGCAGCGACAACACTGTGCAGATTATCCACTGACAAGCCCGACTGCAACAAAAACGCCTGATCCCCTGTTCGATCATGGCCAAAGCGAAAATCATCGCCCAGCACCAGATGACGGACGGTTAAATTGTTTAATAATTGAACAAAATCCTGCGCTGATAATGAACGAAACGCCTCATCAAAGCTTGCCACCAATAGATAATCAATGCCAAGCTTGGCGATCTGCGCGGCTTTTTCTGGCAGGCTAGTTAGCCTCGGTGGTGGGTTTTGTGGGCTAAAAAACTCTCTAGGCTGCGGCTCGAACACCATCACCGCCGAAGCCAAAGACATGCTGCTAGCATCATCGATCAGTGCCGATAGCAGCGCCTGATGCCCCAAATGCACGCCATCGTAGTTGCCGATCGTCAGTGCCAGCGGTGGCAGTGTGGGCAGCGCATGAATGTCTAATGATATGATTTGCATGGCCAGACTTATTGTTTCTTTGCCATCGCATCGACGACAGGCACGCTAAGCTTGGCTGCCGCGATCTCTTGCGCTGTTTTGGCATCGGGTGCCAGACCCTTAAGCAGCGCCAGATCCTTGACATGCTTACGCGATCTGGTCGCCAAGCTGACAGGCACCATCCGCGCAAACTCAAATAGCTGCAGCCACATTTCCTCGCCGCCCTCCAAGCTTTCTTCATCATCTAGGCGGATCGCGGCGATCTCCATCAGCGTGCGCATCAGCTCATTTTCTTCAGAAGTTAAGCCAATCTGCGTCACACCCACGCCTGTGATGTAGCCGCCCGCCCAATCTTTGAGCGCAAGGACGCGTTCATACAGCTCATGCTCATCATCAGGCACCAGCGGCTCATAGCCATAAGCATCGTCTTTGTCTTTGAGCGCGAAACTGACATCCTCAGCATATTCAGTTAACAGTTCAAGCGCCACCTCATTCGGCAGCTCAAAGCTCAGCTCTTCAAGAATCTGCGCCCAGCCATCGACATCGGTGGCGTGACACGCCGTCATGATGCCTGACATGATCCCATGCAGTTCACTGATGGAGACATCCGTCCAATCGCTGAACGCTGCTGTCCAATCATCCCAACCCGATAAATGATCCGTCGCCATATTTTGCCTTTTTAACCGTTTAAAAACCAGCTATTATACCACACATCCATTCTAAGATGCCAAGCCAAGATGCCAAGCGCGATCGATGACTTGCCATCAAATGTTGTTGGCTTAGGACAAGTTTGCCAAATTTATAAATTTTTTACAAAAATTTTGACAACAGACCCAAAAGCCATGTTAAGATAAGATTAGCTAAATTTTATTTGACTTCAGGATATTTTATGTTAGCGCAATTACAAGCCCTAGAGCAGACCATCATCGCCATGAAAAAACAGTACGCGGTGACGGCCACCGAACTTGCCAACCTCAAGCAGCGCGTCGCCAATGACGACAGCCCAAAACAAATCAATGCCCTACAAACCAAGCTGAATCAAGCGCTATTAGACATTGAGACTTACCACGATCGCATCGACAGCATGCAGCAGACCCAAGTCGCGCTAGAGCAGCAAGTTGAGGATCTGTACCAACAAAACCAAACACTCATTTCCCAAAATCAAGACCTAAAAGACAAAAATGCCTTGGCCATTTCACGCGCTGAAGTGATCCGCGACTGGCTGTCAAAGATCGATCGTCCAAATTGATGCCATCGTCTTTTGCGCCTAACTCAGCGCATCGCGTTTTATTCATTCAGATTATCAAGGAAATCCCATGAGCCAAGAAACCACCCAAGATCAAACCGTGCAAGCATCTGCGATCATCGCCAAAGAAGAATTTCGTCCCATCGATATCAGCATCGCAGGTACGCCACATCGCATCGTCTGCCCTGTCGATGAAATCAAAAACCTAGAGCAAGGCGCTGAATTCATCAACCAAAAAATCCGTGATCTGCGCCGTGACATCAAGCACAAGACACCAAGCAATGAAGAATTTTTGGTGTTGGTTTGCTTAGATTTGTACGACCAAGTGCAGGCACTGAGCAGACATAATGAAGCCCTTGAGTCAGAAAAGAAACAGATCGCTGCCATGATCGATAAGATCAATAACCAAGCGCGCTCTATGCTGTGATGGCTTGCTGCTTAAGCTAAGCTTGATCAGATCCGCTTTGGACATGAAAGCAGGTTGATGGCCTGCTTTTTTGATGGATGAAAGTTAGCCAAATATTACGATCGCTTTTGCTCATCATCGACTGGCAAGGCCTCTTCAGGATGCGCCGATGCGTAGCTTGTCAGATGCTCATCATTACAAAAAAATCTCTCATTGCTTTGATTTTCGTGGAACAACAAACCGCGATAGGTGGCAAGCTCGTGACCACAGTGATGGCAGCGGCGCATGGTGATATCATCCTCAGGCTTTGGATAAAAGGCTTTGGGCGGCTTTGGGTACATGAATTTAAAAAACAACCACATCACCACAGCGATGATTAAGATATTTAAAATAAAAGCAAACATAACAAACCCTTAGACTGAACAAATTCTTACAAACTCAGCATTACTATACCACAAAATCAAGCACTTTATGCTATACTAATATCGGGTTTGTCTGATTTATCAAACCGTGCTTTTGGCAGCTTTTGCCAAACAATTTTTTATGCTGCGCGACGACAAGATGTCACTGCCAAATGATTATAAAACACCGAGCATGATGCAGCGGTGTTCTACTTAAAAGGATACAACAATGCCAAAAACCAAAACTGACGCCACAGGCGCCGAAACCAGTTTTCACACCGTCAATGGCACCGCAAATAAGATCACTTTTGCGATGATTCAAACCAATTTTTGGGTGGGTGATATTGCAGGCAATGTCAAAAAAATGCATGCACTTGCCATCGATGCCAAAAATCGCGGTGCTGATATTGTGATTTTTCCAGAACTTGCTTTGGTCGGTTATCCGCCTGAAGATCTGCTGCTGCGCCCCACCTTGGGCGAGCGCGTACGCACTGCGATGGCGAAGCTTGCTGAGATTGAGGGCATCGTCATCATCTTGGGTTATCCACACATCGACCATCACGGCACTTTTAACTCAGCAGCCATCCTCCAAGGCGGCAGCCAAAAAGGCTTTTATCATAAGCAGGTTTTGCCAAATTATGGCATCTTTGATGAGCGTCGCTATTTCCAAAAAGGTCGCAATCAGGTTTTGTTCGATTATAAAGGTGCAACCATCGGCCTTTTGATTTGTGAAGACATTTGGCACGACGCGCCCATCAAAGCACTCAAAGATGAAGGTGCTGATCTGGTGGTGGTCATCAATGCCTCACCGTTTGAGATCGGCAAGCAAGCCGCGCGCAAGGCACTTTTGGCCAAACAATCCGCCACGCATGCACTGCCGATCATCTATGTTAATACCGTCGGCGCCCAAGATGACATCGTCTTTGATGGCGGCTCATTAGTGATGCAAGCCGATGGCAGCGTGGCACACGAAGGCTCGCGCTTTTTAAATCAGCTGATGATCGCGCAGTTTGACATCCAAAGCAAATCCTTTGACACCCAAACCAAAGCACCTTTGGTATTGTCCGAAGAATCAGAAATGTATCAAGCGCTGGTGGTGGGGCTTAGAGACTATGTCAATCGCTCAGGCTTTAAGGGTGTGATCGTCGGCTTGTCTGGCGGCATCGACAGTGCGCTGACGCTGTGCATTGCCGTCGATGCTCTGGGCTCAGATCGCGTCTATGCAGTGATGATGCCTTATGAATACACCTCTCAGATTAGCCTTGAGGATGCCGAGGCTCAAGCAGCCCGCCTGAATGTGTCTTATACCGTTTGCCCGATTTTCGATGCGGTGGCAGGCCTGCGCTCGGCATTGGCGCCATTGTTCGCCAACAGCGAACCTGACACCACCGAAGAGAACCTACAAGCCCGTGCGCGCGGCACCATCTTGATGGCGCTGTCCAATAAATTTGGCCACATGGTCATCTCAACCGGCAACAAATCTGAAAATGCTGTCGGTTATGCCACCTTGTACGGCGATATGGTGGGCGGCTTTGATGTGCTAAAAGATGTCTATAAAACCGATGTCTATCGCCTAGCCAATTACCGCAACCGCCTAGAGGACAATCCTGTCATCCCTGAGCGTGTCATCACGCGCGCGCCATCGGCTGAGCTGCGCCCTGACCAAAAGGATCAAGACAGCCTAGGCGACTACGAGACTTTGGATAACATCCTGCGCATGTACATCGATGAGGATCTGGGCTATAAGGCGATCTGCGCGGCAGGTTTTGACCCTGAGACGGTCGAGAAAGTACTGGGCATGGTCGATCGCGCCGAGTATAAGCGTCGTCAGGGCGCCATCGGCACCAAGATCACCAAAAAATCCTTTGGCCGCGAACGCCGCTATCCTCTAGTGAATGGCTGGTCGATCAAAGGCTGATCGGCAAGTTCTAAAGCCCGCTCAATGCCATATTGGGCGGGCTTTATAGACTGATGATAATTTACTTAAGACATCGGATCTTAATGACTTAGAGTCTATCTTGGCAGCTTATTTAGCCGACATTTACAATATGGCAATACAGCAAAAACTCCCCATCTGAGTTCCAATCAAGCGTTGTGGTATCCCAATCATCCTGTTTTTTATTCAGCGTTCTGGTTAATTTTTTGATTTGATCATTTGACAAGTGTCCAAAATTAAATTCAGAATACCAAGTAAAACCATCCCTATCAGCAAAAGCATAACTTTTGATGGGGATGTTCAGATAGGTTGCATTTTTTAGTGGAATGATGATTTTTTGGTCGCTGCTTAATTCATAGCCTGTTGATTCCCAATTCTCTGGTAACAGCTGCGTGTAAGCAGGCAGCATATCGAGTCGATATGGCAAAGGCGCCTGTGGATAACGCCCTTTTGCTGCACTTTTTCTGAGTCCTGAAACAGTCCGATCAACAGACACACTGGCGATAATGGCTTTTTCGGCTTGTGTTGAGCCTTCAAAACAAAAACCCTTACCATACCAGCCATCAATGATTGGCGACCAATCAGCTGCATTGGCAGTTTGCACCGCCATCAATAAAGACGCGCTTAATAATAATCGCTTCATAAATACTCGAGTCAATTGTTAAAATTCAAAAGATCTATTTTTCATAATATTACACAGATTCGAATCATTCTGCAACTCATCCTACCCCATCAGCCCATCGACTCTCGACTGCATCAGCATCCGCCCAAAGCCCATCACAAATAGCACAAAACTCATCATCCACAGTAGCTGCGAGTAGCCAAGTGCTTGTAGATAATCATCCATCAGCATCGGCAAACACACACGCGTCAGCACACATAGGATCATCAGCCCAAACATCAGTGTCGTCAGCCTTGGCGGTGCATGGATGTTGCGTCCCGTATGCCCAAGACTTACCCGAGCCATCATCGCCACCGTCGTCATCCCGATGGCAGTCAGTGCCAGTGCATGCACGCCCAGGCTTAGGCTATATGTCGTCCACGGCAGCCACGCCAAGAGCAGCAGTGACACCACCAAGCCCCAAAATGATAAATACAGCGACCATAAGAGCGGCTTTTGCCAAATGCCTCGATGATGCCAGCCAATCAGCCGCCACGCATTGACCCCTGCGCACACGAGCGCACTCACCGCCAAAAGCAGAGGCTGCGACAGCATCACACCGATCGCCACACCGACAAAACTGATGAGACTCAGCCGATCTCGCCACACGGCATTGGGCAGTGACAGCTGCTCGCCTGTTGGCTTGCCATCACGATCGACCATCACGCCTTTTTCGATAAAAAACGGCAACACACGCCGCCCAATCGTCAACACCACCCCGACAATCACAAATAAAGCGATATACAGCGACATACTCATCCACGCCTGATAATGGCTTATCATACCAACGCCAAAGCCAAGCTGACACACCAAAAGCAGCATAAGCTTAGCGATGATGCCTGCTTGGCGCTTTTGGCGAGCCAGCCACACCGCACGCGTCACCACAAAAGTCGTCACTGCCCAAAACAGCACATCAAAAAGCCAAGCCGCCACCAGCCCCGTATCAGCGCCCATGACACCAGCTCCAAACCACAGCACTCGAGCGATCAGCCAAGGCATAAAAATACCCAACAATCGCCAGCCCACAGGCATTGGCACGCCTGTCCACGCCTTGACCGCAGTCAATAAAAATCCAGCGATCACCGCGCAGCCATAGCCAAACAGCATCTCATGCCCATGCCAAAAAATGGGGTTTAGTGCTGCCAAAAACTGCACTCGTCCAGTGAGCAACAGATGCCACACCCCCATCGTGATGACGGCAAAGAGCGCCGCCCCCAAGAAAAATAGCCGAAAACCCAGATTCAGCACTGGATGTGGGGATTTTTGGGGTTTAGCGATATTGATTAGCATTAGCAATCTCACTGGCTCAAAAGATGACTTGACTCAGCTTGCTATTATAAACATATATTTAGAATATATCTATTAAAATTTATATGCCATCCAATCATCTTGATGCAGTCGTTATGTGTACTCTCGCGCCCCAAAAATCGCCGTTCCCACACGCACCATGGTTGAGCCATTTGCCACAGCCTCCGCCATATCCCCACTCATGCCCATGCTAAGACTGTCCCACTGCGGTAGCTTGAACCGTTCAGCCATCTCATCAAACAACGCTTTGGTACGCACAAAGGCATCACCACCTGCCTTATCAGGAATCACCATCAGCCCACGCAAGCACAGATTTTCATAGCCTAACATCGAGCTGATCAGTGATGGCAGCTCATCAGGCAGACAGCCAGATTTACTGTCTTCATCATCGATATTCACCTGAATCAGCACATTCAAAGGCGAAAGCCCTGCTCGCTGCTCGTTAAGGCGCTTGGCGATGACCTCGCGCTCGATGGTATGCACCCAATCAAAATATTTGGCGATGTCTCGGGTTTTGTTGCGCTGAATGCTGCCGATATAATGCCAAGTGATCGGCAGATCTTTGAGCTCATCGATCTTATCCAATGCTTCTTGCAGGTAATTTTCGCCAAAATCCTGCTGACCTGCCTCGTACAGCGCTCGGATCATCGTCGCAGGTTTGGTTTTTGAGACCGCCAGAAGGCCAGCAGGCGATTGGCGATTGGCTGCTTGATTGGCGGCATCTAATGCTTGTAGGACTTGTTGATAATTGTTTAGCAGCTTAGATTTATCCCAATGCATACACACCTCGAAATTTTGCTTGGCTTGTTTGATTAAATAAAACCATGTGTCAACTCGTCATCATCTATGATGTCGCACATCCATCAACATTGTAGCATAATTTGTGATGGCACTTGTGAAATCAGACGGGTTTTGCTTTAATAGCCTAACAAATTTAACAAGATCAATCATAAGGAACATTGCCTGTGAATACCCCAACTTTAGGCGATCTATTGGCTTTTGCTCATGCCAAAGGCGCCTCCGATCTGCATCTCTCAGCCCAAAAGCCTGTGATGCTGCGTATCGATGGCGAGCTGTCAGTACTGGATATGCCAGTGATGACAGATGCTCAGATCCGCGCGATGCTCTCATCGGTCATGTCAAAGGTGGATTTTGAGCAGTGGCAGAATAAACTTGAGCATGATTTTGTCATCAGTACGAAGAGCAGTGGTCGCTTTCGGGTAAATGCGTTTTTTCAAGCACAAGGGGCGGCTGCGGTGTTTCGCCTCATCGCCGATCAGGTGCCAAGGTTAACCACACTCATCGATGATGAGTTTGTGCGCCAAAGCCTGATCGAGATCACCAAACTCAGATCTGGCTTGGTGCTGGTGACAGGCGCGACAGGATCGGGCAAATCAACGACGCTTGCCAGCCTCATCGATCACATCAATCAAAGCCAAAAATCACACATTTTAACCATCGAAGATCCCATCGAGTTTGAGCATCACTGTCAGCTGTCACTCATCAATCAGCGTCAAGTCGGCAGCTCGACGATGGGTTTTGGCCAAGCGCTACGCTCAGCACTGCGTGAAGATCCTGATGTGATTTTGGTCGGTGAGCTGCGCGATCTTGAGACCATACGCCTAGCACTCACCGCTGCCGAGACAGGTCATCTGGTGTTAGCGACGCTGCACACCGTCAGCGCGGCCAAAAGCATCGATCGCATCGTCGATGTCTTTGATGGTCACGAAAAGCAGCTGATCCGTACCTTACTTGCCGATTCGCTCGCCGCCGTCATCGCCCAAAGGCTGCTGCCTGCTGTCGGTGGCGGGCGCGTTGCTGCGTTTGAGATCCTAAAAAACACGCCAGCTGTGGCCAATTTAATCCGAGAAAACAAACTCTCACAGCTGCCCTCGATCATCCAAATGGGCGCAAGCCAAGGCATGATCAGTCTAGATCAGCATCTAAGCAAGCTGATCCATCAAGCTAAGATCACAAGCCAAACGGCCAATGCGCACGCTGATCATCTGCGCTTTTAGCCACAAAAAACCCAGCAAAACGCTGGGTTTGGATGGTGGATGCATCGATCACATTACCGATCAGATCAAGGATGTCGTAACTTCATCAGTGATGAGCGAGGCTTAATCGCCCAATGACTTTTGGCAATCTGGGCTCTCACAGACACCATACAGCACCAGAGAATGACCCGACAGCTTAAAATTATGCGCTTCTGCGACCTTAAACTGCTCTTCTTCGATCAAGGCATTATGAAACTCGACGATCTTACCGCACACATCACACACCAGATGGTCATGATGCTCATCTTGGACGATCTCAAACACCGATAGGTTATTCTCAAAATTATGACGCTCAACGATGCCTGCCTGCTCAAACTGTGTCAGCACGCGATACACCGTCGCCAAGCCCACATCTTCGCCCTGATCCGCCAAGGCACGGTACACATCCTCCGCGCTCATGTGATGATTCTCAGCGCTTTCCAAAAGCTCTAAAATTTTGATGCGCGGCAGCGTCACTTTCAATCCCGCCTTACGCAAATCTTTGTTGGTAAATGCCATATCACAACCCCAAAATCAACTAAACAACCAAATTCATTAAAATCTAAAACGCGCAACGAGCGCACATTCATCAATGATGATCCATGCAGGATAATTTACCATAAAATCCGACATCTTGCACCTGATAATCACACAACCACCACACAAATCAGCCAACGATGATAATCACAATGCTTTGGTGGCGATGATGGCCGAAAAATCCCACCAAAAACCAAAAGATGCTTGCATAATCGCCGACCTTTGTTTAATATGGTGGCATCCATCAGATCATCAGCCCTTAAATTGAAACAAAAATTGGAAATACAATGAAAAAGCCAACTTTATCCCTGCTGACTTTGGGCATGGCTGCTGTGCTGACTTTAAGCGGCTGCAGCGCATTTCGTGTCTATACCATCGATCTGCCTCAAGGCACGCCACTGACCGCCGCACAGGCTGCCCAAGTGCAAGTCGGCATGAGTGCCAATCAGGTGCTGTATATTTTGGGTTCGCCTGCACTCAAAGACACACTGGCTCCGAATCGCTGGGATTATATCTATGATTATACCGCAGGTACCGATGGCAAGCGCAAAGACAAAGCAAACATCAAAAATGCCTCACAGTACCTAAGCATTTACTTTAACAATCAAGGCCAAGTGGTGCGCATCGATGGCCGCGACAGCCTGCCTGCCACACGCCATTGATCTTTTGATCTTTAGGCATAAAAGCTGCACTTTATTTAGTGCAGCTTTTTTATGGGCCAATGACTAAGTGATGACTTTCAATGGCTTGGCAATGCTGATGGCTTAGGCGGTTTTTTTGAGTTTTTGTTTGATGAATGAGAAAATCACAGGCAGCACGCTAAAGCCAATGATGCCAAAAATCACATAGGTGAAGTTGTCTTTGATGACGGGTTGATTGCCAAAAAAGTAACCGAGCAGCACAAATGAGGCGATCCACAAAAAGCCACCGATGACATTGTAGCTTAAAAAATACTTGTAATCCATACTGCCTGCGCCTGCCACGAACGGCGCAAAAGTCCGCGCAAACGGGATAAAGCGCGCAAAGATGATCGTCTTGCCACCATGCTTGGCAAAGAATTTTTGGGTATTGATCAGGTGCTGTTTGTTGATCCATTTTGACTCAATGTCAAAGACTTTTGGCCCGATGTACTTGCCGATGTGGTAGTTGAGCGTATCACCAAGCACCGCCGCCACAAACAAAAGCACGATCAAAAAAGCCGGATTGAGCGCACCTGTGAATGCCGCCAACGCCCCTGCCGCGAACAACAAGCTGTCCCCTGGCAAAAATGGCATCACCACAAACCCCGTCTCCACAAAGATAATCAAAAATAAGATGCCATAAATCCACATCCCATAATCGTGCAAAAACACTGCCAAATGCTGATCAATATTTAAAATAAAATCAATCATTTGCAAAATAATATCCATAACTGCCAACCAATATCAATCAAGCGTAGATAAACCACCAAAAATAGTGCCTATCCTAGCAGAAAACCGCTCGATTGTAAGTAATTTTTTATTATCAAATTTGATTTGGGCAAATTTGTCATTGTTTTAATGGCAGTCTTGCTGCCAATGGCAAACGGTTATCTCGCCTGTTTGTTCATCATAAGAAATGGTTTGCCTATCCATAGCGATCAGCACCGTGCCATCTTTATGATACAATCCTGAATATAGGTGATTATTTTCATATTTTGTTATTAAATATTGCTCAATCGGTGCATTACCAAATTCATAAATACTCGCCGACTGCATGGCAATAACTTCACGCCCAGTGGTATCAATCAAAGCATGGTCAAAAGTATCACCTTTTTTATTAATTGCGATGGCTACACCATTTTTAAAATCATAAATACCATCGTAAGTAGGCTTGAGTATCCATTCTCCTTTGGAATTGATCAAGCCATATTTTGTATCTTGTGATGTTACAATAGACACGCCATCTTTAAAGGGACGAGCAAAGACAATATCAGGGCTTAGCTCAATCACCTTATTGCCAAATTTATCCACAAAGCCAACTTGTCTTTGTGGTGATGTGGTATCAGAAAAGACAAACAATCCTTCTTCGCAGCCTTCAAGAGAAACTACGCCATCGGCAAAGCCCAAATGTGTATTGGCAATTGGATTACCTCCTTCTACCAAGAACTCGCATTGCTGGCTGTCATTTGTCATCGCCATCGCAGACATCGACAGCCCTAAGTTCAAGCACAATAACCACTGTTTCATTTTTCTACCCTTATCATAGTCAATCAGCCAAATTTCATCATAATTTAAGCGATTTTGCAATGATATCTTAGCAAGCCATCCAAAGCTGAATAAAACTCACTTTAGGCTGATAGGCATGAAAAAATATTCACTTTATGCGTACTTATGCTATAATTGTATAAATTTTCAGCAGATCAATGACCATGCTCGAAATCCGACATCTACAAATGCTCAGCACGCTCAAGCGTCACGGCTCGCTTGCCACCACTGCCGAAGAGATGAATCTCACCGCATCTGCCATCAGTCATCAGCTCAAAGAGCTTGAAAGCTTCTATGACATCACACTGGTGAATCGTCGCACTCGCCCCATCAGTTTCACGCCTGCAGGGCTTTTGATGTTACAGCTGGCGGATAATATTCTACCGCAAGTCGCACGCACCAAATCCGACATCCGCAGACTGGCTCACGGTCAGGCAGGACGGCTGCGACTGGCCAGTGAGTGCCACAGCTGCTTTGACTGGCTGATGCCGATTTTGAATGTGTATCGTAAGCAGTACAGCGATGTGGAATTGGATTTTGCCACAGGATTTGAGCCTGAACCACATCAGATGCTGATTGATAATGAGATTGATCTATTGATCACCGCCAGTGACTTGCCAATGGATGGTATCAGCTATCAGCCGCTATTTACTTATGAAAGCCGTCTGGTACTCTCGCCTGCACATCGCTTGGCAGGCCTAGATACCATTAGTGCTGAGATGCTTGGCGATCAGACTTTGATTGCCTATCCTGTCGAAGAAAGTCGCCTTGATGTCATTGCCAAATTTCTCGCCCCTGCCGGCATCGCACCTGCACATATTCGCACCACAGAGCTGACCGCCATGCTGATTCAGCTGGTGGCATCTGAGCGTGGCGTGGCGGCCCTGCCCGATTGGGTCGTGGCAGAATATGAGCGTAAAGGCTGGGTGGTGTCTCGTCCACTGGGCAGCGGCGTGTATTGTCAGCTGTATGCGGCGTTTCGCACTGATGATCGACAGTTGGATTTTATGAAGGGATTTTTAGGATTGTTAGATGGGATCAAAAAGCCGTGAAGCCTTGATAGTGTTCGATTAACTTGGCATCAGACTTTGAGCCGTGCATAATTTGCAAGATTTCAACTCTGTTGATGGGATTTTGGGAAATGGTAAAGTACGCCACATACGGCAGGCTTGGCACCACCAATTTATGAATGTGGCTATGCCAATGCACTTTTGGGCAACGCATCGGCATAAACGACAGAGAATCAATCGCCACAAAGATTCTCTCCATCAGGTTCATCGCTTGTTCATAACCAAGCACATCCACATAATATTGAGCAATTTTCTCCAAATTCAGCTGCGACTCTGGGCTGTATTCGATGTGATAATCACTCATATCACTCGCCTGCATATTGTCTCATCTTGGCTCTTATATCGGCATGAACTTGTGTCGATGGCGTACCTTGCCATCCTTCGTGTTGCACACGCTGATACACCGCCATAACCTGCTCTTCAATCCATGCCTGATGCTCATCTTGCATCTGTTGCTCTTTGACAAAATTCTCAACCAACTCACACAAAATTCCATGCACTGAGCGTTTTTGAGTTTTGGCAATCACTTGCAGACTCTGTTTAATATCAGGATGTATTTTTAGAGAAATTGGCACAGTAGTTGCCATAGTCACTCCCTATCTTTGGTAGTCATGGGTAGTCAAAAGTAGTTTTATCATAACATACTTTAAATCACCACTCAATGACTGCACACCGCCGCCACAGCTACCAGCATCGCCGCTTCCACCATCTCAATGCTCGCCCCCACTGTATCGCCGGTGATACCGCCAATTCGCCCAACAAATCGCCATCGTAGCCACATAAGCATCACTGCCCACACACCAATCATCACCACAGCCACCTGCCAAGACAATGCAAATACAACCGCCCCAAAGCTTAGCATGACAAGCCACAGTAAGCATTTTGGCACATCTTGCAACGCCGAACCCAAGCCATGCTGCCAAACATAAGGTGTCGTCGCAAACAATGCCAAAGCCGACATCCTGCCAAGCATCGGTACGAACAACAATGCCAACACAGCATCCAGCTCAAGCAGGCAGTACACCGCCGCCCATTTGAGCGCCAGACACAGCACAATGGCAATCACGCCCATCGCCCCTGTGTTTGGGTCTTTCATAATGGTCAATGTGCGTTGTCTATCACCAAAACCACCAACCCATGCATCGGCAGTATCTGCCAAGCCATCCAAGTGCAATCCGCCTGTCAGCCACACCCACACCACCATGATGACACAAGATAACAGCATAATCGGCAGCTGAATATAGCCTGCCACAAGCCACAATACACCGCCAATCATCAGGCCAATGACAGGGTAAAATAGCATGGATAAGGCGTTTTGTTCACGGCTTGGCAGGCAGGGTAATTTAATCGGAATCGTGGTCATAAACTGCACGGCGATTAAAAAAGGCATGATGATTTTATGATAAATCATGGCAATAACAAGCGATTATTTTGCAGGATAAATGTATGAAATTCACCCAATTCGGCAGGTTGTTTTAAAATCTCATCAAGCGATAAATCTTGCGCTTTGCAATATAGATATTTAATCACCCCGCCATGCGAAATGATGCACAGTTTATCATAGTGATTTGCTTGGGCAAATTGCTTGATTTTGAATAATGCAGTATCAATTCGTTTGGCAAAATCAGCCATGCTTTCGCCATCAGGCGGTGTAAACTTCGTTGGGCTTTGCCACCACAGCGCCATGTCATCAGGGTATTGTTCAAATAATTCTGCGGTAAATCTCCCTTCCCAATCCCCAAAATCCATCTCACAAAGCTCATCCATCAGTACAATAGGCAGGCCATATTGTACTGATTTTTGCTTGGCAATCTTGGCACAGCGAGATAATGGCGATGAGATGATGGCTTGCCAACTTTGCTTAGGCAGTGCCGTATCGATGGCAGTGTGCATTTGCTGCTCACCCTGCAATATCAATGGATCATCAAGCCGACCACGCAAAACCAAACCTTGTGTTAACAGTTCGGTTTCGCCATGGCGTAAAAACGACAGTACAAGACTTGGTTGTTCATCAGCCATCTTTATCACTCACACCTGCCTCCCCAAAGGTCGCCATTTGCGCGTGTACCACACACGCCAGTTGAATAATGCCAAATGCAGTTGTCGCTCCTGTCCCTTCACCGAGTCTAAGACCTAGATCCAGCAGTGGTTTGGCATTTAACGCATCTAATACTTTTTGATTGCCATATTCAGCAGATGTATGTGAAAATAGCATATACTCACGAACATCAGGATTGATGCGTACTGCACATAAGGCACACACAGCGGAAATAAATCCACCAATAATCACAGGCAAGCCTAATTGAGCCGCTCGCAGATAAGCTCCAACCATTGCCGTCATCTCAAACCCCGCTACGCTTTGTAATGCTAACAGTGGATTATCTTTACAAGTTTCTTTATAGTTATCAATGGCTTGTTCAATAATTTTAGTTTTATGAACAAAGGTTTTTTCATCCACGCCTGTACCCAAGCCCGTTAGACTCTCTGCATTTTCATCCAATAACAATCCTGCTAAAGCCGAACTTGCTGTGGTATTACCAATGCCCATTTCCCCTGCAATATAAATATCCGCGCCCTGTTCTACCGCTTTTTCAACGCTGTATTTACCAATTTCTAGGGCTTTTTGGCATTGCTCGGCAGTCATGGCAGGCTCATCTAAAAAGTTTTGAGTTTGCGGGGCAATGTGAAATTGTTCCACACCGTCCACTGTATAAGGCTCGCCTACTGAACCACAATCAATCACTTGGCTTATCGCACCATAATGGCGTGCCATCACACTAATACACGCACCACCTGTCGCAAAATTATAAAGCATTTGCCGAGTTACCGCCTGTGGATAGGCAGATACTCCAGCATTAGCGATACCGTGGTCGCCTGCAAAGGTACAAATATAAAGCTGTTTTGCGGTTGGACACACTTTACCTTGCATACCTGCCAATTCAATCACCACCTCTTCCATTTGCCCTAATGCGCCTGTTGGCTTGGTTAATTGGTTTTGGCGGTCTTGTGCCCCGTTGCGTGCGGTTTGATTAATCGGTTGAATTGGATTTAAATACCACATAGTTTTGTCCTTTTAATGATAAATTTTGTCAAATTATAATCAATTTTCAAACAGTTTTTAACCCTTTAACACCATTGGCAACCCCGCCACACAAAACACTACCCTTTGTGCCATTTGAGCGATGGTTTGGTGCAAAAAGCCGCTTTCATCCACAAATCGTCGTGTCAACTCACCCATAGGCACAACACCAAGTCCTGTTTCATTACTCACCAAAATCACGGTGGCGTTGCTGGTTTGAAGCTCATTTAAAAATTCATTTTTATAGGTTTGAAATTGCCCATCTTCTTGGCATAATAAATTTGACAGCCACAGCGTTAAACAATCCAGCAAAATCACCGTTTGCTCATCGTTATATTGAGCAAAAATTTTGGCTAAATCATATTGCTCTTCTATCGTTTGCCAATGCACGGGTCTGCTCTGCTTGTGATGTTCGATACGCTTGACCATTTCATCATCAAAACGCCCTGCAGTCGCCACATAAACAATGCGTTTGCCTTGTTGTTCATAATCTTTGGCAAGCTGTTCGGCATGGCGTGATTTGCCTGATCTTGCTCCACCTAGGATAAAATAAATCATGCGACATCCTTTTTATTTTAATGTGATTTCATACTGATTGTACAGTTTACCTTGTAAATCATTGGCATCAAAAGTCGCAAAAATCAGCCGATTGACAGGCAAGCATAGAGATCTTGTTGTCACGCTCATCAAGTGGTTTATCACACCATCATAATCAAAGGCTTGTCGATACAGCCCCAAGGTGATGTGCGGTGTATAGGCTTGTGGTGCGATTTCTCGATGCTGACTGCCAAGGCTTTGGCGAATGCGTACCAACTCAAGATGCGGTGCAATACCCAAATACGCACAATTGATAAAGCTGCCTAAAGCCTGTGTCGTCAGATGAAAATTGGATAATGATAATTGTTCCAACGCATTGATTTGCTTGGATAAAATAGCATCATCAAAGTCATCATCATACTGGCAGTCATCCACATAAAAGCCATTGACAAACAGGGTAATATGCCATTGACGGCGATAATCATCCGCCAATAATTCGTGAAGCTCACCTCGAAGCTGACAGCAATAGTCAGCCACTACCGCATCATCAATCGGGATATACCACACGCCATAACGCTGCCGACCTTTATGCCATTCTGGATGATCAGCTGTGGTAAACGGTAAGACAGTGACAGGTGCGGTCATGAGCTGATTATGTAAATTTATTGAACAATGATGACAATTAAGCGATTTTTAGGCTTTGCATATCCCATCGTGGGACGCACGCCACCGACAAGCCATCGGACTGCCCTGCTTTTAGGCGGCAGTAGCCAGCATAGGCGATCATTGCACCATTGTCGGTACACAGCTCAGGTGGTGCATAGTGCACGACGGCATTGATTTTGTTCAGTTCATGCTCTAGGCTTTGGCGAAGCGAGCGATTGGCGGACACACCACCTGCGATGACCAGTCGTGTCAGTCCAGTTTCTTTGAGTGCTTTGACGCATTTTTTGACCAATGTATCAACCACTGCATACTCAAAGCTTGCTGCGATATCAGCCCGCACCACAGGGTCACTGTCAGCATTGGGCGTGTCTTTAATGAGATTGTGCACCGCTGTTTTCATACCGCTGAACGAAAAATCCAAGCCCTTATGTAGCATCGGGCGTGGCAGTTCGTACGCATGGCGATTACCTGTTTCGGCAAGCTTGGCGACATTCGGGCCGCCAGGATAAGGCAAGTTTAGCATCTTGGCAGCCTTATCAAAGCACTCACCGGCAGCATCATCGATCGACTCACCCAGCACCGTGTACTGCCCAACGCCATCAGCACGCACCAGCATGGTATGACCGCCCGACACAAGTAAGCACACAAACGGAAACTCAACGCCATCACCTGTCATCACAGGCGCCAGCAGATGTCCTTCCATATGATGCACGCCGATGGCAGGCACGCCAAGTCCATAGGCAAGCGTCCGCCCAAATAACGCCCCTGTCATCAACGCCCCAATCAACCCCGGCCCTTTGGTATAGGCGACAGCATCAATGTCTGATTTATCAATATTGGCTTTATTTAATAATTCATGAAACAAAGGGGTCAGCTTACGGATATGATCACGACTGGCAAGCTCAGGCACGACACCGCCGTATGTGGCGTGCAGCTCAATTTGGGAATACAGCACTTGGGCGAGCACGCCGCCCTTGCCGTCATTTAGTGCGTCATCATAAATGGCAAGCCCTGTTTCATCACAGGAAGTTTCTAGGCCTAAAATTTTCATGGCTTATCAATTTCAAAAAATCATCAAAATAAGTCCTTAATTATAGCATAGAATGATGATAATACACCGCAAGTCAATCAAAGATTGTCTAGTTTTTGACCATTATTCATATAATAAATGGCAATCAAAATATCATCACCAAAAGCAACGGTGATAAGCTCAGTAAACGCTTGTTTTTAGTGTTGAAACATAGTAAATTGTAGTGTGTACCGTGCAGTCACATTATGATGACAGCATCAGTTGCAGTATCGTTTTATAACTTTTTGTGATGATCCTATGCTGCTGACAGCTAAATAAGTAGGCAAAACAGGGAAAATGTGGCATAATACACCGCGTTTATTTCAGTGATAACAACCAAACGACATTAAAAAGGAGCTCGTATGAGTAAATCTACAATCGTCTATACACACACCGACGAAGCCCCAGCACTAGCAACTTACTCTCTACTACCCATCATTCAAGCCTTTGGCAACACTGCCGACATCGAATTTGTAACCAGTGACATCTCTCTTGCAGGCCGTATCCTAGCTACTTTCCCAGAATATCTGACCGAAGAACAACGCATTCCTGATGCATTGGGCGAGCTTGCCGAATTGGTCACCAAACCAGAAGCCAACATCATCAAACTGCCAAACATCTCAGCGTCGGTGCCACAGCTACTGGCTGCCATCAAAGAGCTACAAGCCCAAGGCTATGCACTGCCTGACTACCCAACCAACCCACAAACCGACGAAGAAAAAGACATTCAGTCTCGCTACGACAAGATCAAAGGTTCAGCAGTAAACCCTGTCCTGCGTGAAGGCAACTCTGACCGCCGCGCACCAAAAGCGGTGAAAAACTTCGCCAAAAAATACCCACACAGCATGGGTGCTTGGAGTAAAGATTCTAAGTCTCATGTCGCAACAATGCAAGGCGGTGACTTTTTTGCCAATGAACAATCAAAAACTGTCGATCAAGCCACCACCGTATCATTCGTGTTCACCGATACTTCAGGCAACAAGACCGAACTGCGCAAGCCATTGGCGCTAAAAGCTGGTGAGATCATCGATGCGACATTCATGAGCAAAAAAGCGCTGGTGTCTTTCCTGGAAGCCCAAATCAAAGATGCCAAAGAGCAAGGCGTACTGTTCTCGCTGCACATGAAAGCGACGATGATGAAAGTCTCTGACCCGATCATCTTTGGTCATGCTGTCAAGGCATTCTTCGCTCCTGTATTTGAACAGTATGGCGATGCGTTGGCGGCGGCTGGTGTCGATGTCAATAACGGCTTTGGCAATCTATTATCAAACCTAGATAAGCTAGATGCTGATACCCGTGCAGGCGTCGAAAAAGCCATCGCCGATGCTTATGCTGCCAACCCAAGCCTAGCCATGGTAGATAGCGACAAAGGCATCACCAACCTACATGTTCCAAGCGATGTCATCGTCGATGCATCCATGCCTGCGATGATCCGCAACTCAGGCCGTATGTGGGACAAAGAAGGCAAAGCGGTCGATACCAAAGCGGTCATTCCTGACAGCAGCTATGCAGGCATCTATCAAGCAGTGATTGATTTCTGCCGCGAACATGGCGCCTTTGATCCGACGACGATGGGCAGCGTGCCAAATGTCGGCTTGATGGCTCAAAAAGCTGAAGAGTACGGCTCACACGATAAAACCTTTGAAATCAAAGCTGATGGTAAAGTCGAGATCATCGACGAAAATGGCACCGTGCTGACTTCACACACCGTCGAAGCTGGCGATATCTGGCGCGCTTGCCAAACCAAAGATGCACCAGTTAAAGATTGGGTACAGCTGGCGGTGAACCGCGCTCGCCTAAGCGATACCCCTGCCATCTTCTGGTTGGATGAGAAACGCGCGCACGATGCCCAGCTGATTGCTAAGGTTAAGACTTATCTGGCTGATCTTGATACCGATGGCCTAGATATCCAAATCCTGCCGCCAGCCGATGCTTGTTTGGCGAGTCTAAAGCGTATGAAAGACGGTCTGGACACCATCTCGGTCACAGGCAATGTGCTGCGCGACTATAACACCGACTTATTCCCGATCCTTGAGCTGGGTACTTCTGCTAAGATGCTGTCGATTGTGCCACTGATGAATGGCGGTGGCATGTTCGAAACTGGTGCTGGCGGTTCTGCGCCGAAGCATGTGCAGCAGTTCAACGAAGAAAACCATCTGCGTTGGGATAGCCTAGGTGAGTTCTTGGCATTGGCGGTATCGTTTGAGCATCTAGCCCAAACCACTGGCAACACCAAAGCCCAAGTTTTGGCAGATGCACTTGATGCCGCCACCGAAAAACTGCTGCTAGAAGACAAATCACCAAAACGCAAAGTCGGTGAGCTTGATAACCGCGGCAGCCACTTCTATCTGGCGAAGTACTGGGCAGAGGCCTTGGCAGCACAGACCAAAGACGCTGAGATCGCCGCCAAATTTGCGCCAGTGGCAGAAGCCTTGAGCGCCAATGAAGCCAAGATCGTCGAAGAGTTGAACCAAGTTCAAGGCAAAGCCACTGACATCGGCGGCTACTATGCGCCAGACTTTGATAAAGCATCAGCAGCGATGCGCCCAAGTGCAACACTAAACCAAGCACTTGAACTACTAAACTAATCCCATCGCGGATGATATGATGGTCTGTTTTACAGGCCATCATTTTTTTTGGCAGCGCCTAAGATGCACTCATTTACACTTGAAAGATGAGCCATTTGAAAATACCAAATATTCCTTTACTCTTAGTTGCACAAAAAAACACACCCCAACCGGAGTGTGTTTTGCAAGATGAAAAGATAAATCAGTAACGGGTGATCAGGGCGATCGGCTCTTTTTCATCCATCTGATCTTGTGGTACGAACACCACCTCCCCGCCGTGATGATCCACAAGCTCAATGATCTCTGCCACTGCATCATCATTGACACCTTCATCACTGGCATTATCTGCAACCAGTAGCGTGGCGTTTTGTTCATCGATGGTGGCAGGCACACTATGGCCTTGACGCACAAGCAATGTCACTGCATTACCTTCGACAGCTGAGCGATAGATCTGCTGCAGATCTGTGCGCACCATTTTCTCATTGCGCGCTTTTTCCAGATCGCCTTTGGCAGTCTCATAGCGGCTTTGGCGCTTTTCTTCGACCAGCTCTTGGACGCCATCGATGATGTCTTGAGCATTGCCATCTTTTAGGTTTGCCAAATTATCCACTTTACCCAAAATCGCCGATGGGTTGTCACAGACTTGCTCATAAAAGCCCAAAGTGCGCGAATCACCCACCAAAATCACAGGCAATGGCGATGCATTATAAATGCGCTGTAGGCTCTTATCCACACGATTCATAAACTCTTTTAGGTAGCTATGATCATCCGATGACCCTGTGCGATCTGACTTGCTGCCTGATGGCAAAGTGGTATTGGTAATCGGAAAAGACAGCTCATCATGATGCTCTTGGCGCGGACTGCTACCCATCACTTCTTTGACCAATACATCATTGGTGCCAACCAATAGGCGCGCTGACTCGCTGGTGATGGCAAGGACATAGTAGTTTACCGCCTCTGACAGATTGCGCATCAGATCACGCGTCGCAAATTTGTTGCCGATAATCACGCGCTCTTTGGCGGTGAATGGCAGGCGCAGCACTTCAGCTTCTGATTCGGTGGCAAAAATCGCCAGTACATCCAGATTATAATTATGGTCAAGCTTATCAGTCTGCTCGGTGATCTTCTCCATGATGGCATCGGCTGTACGCTTGTCGTACTCTTCAGTCACGCGATCTTCGACAACTTTCAGCTGGTTTTTTAGGGCGATCGGATCTTGTTCATTTTCAGGATGGGTACGATGTGTCTTTACGAACACACTCACCGCAGGATTGGCTTGGGTTTGACGCAGTTGTTTTAGCACAGCTTTCATATATTCTCCTCTTAAAAGCAATTTTCCATGATCATTTGCATACACAGTGTCTGCCATTCATGCCACAGCATTGAGTGAATTTTTGACCTGTATTAAGACTGTCAAGCACTCAACGATCTGATCATCTTGGCATGATTTATTTATGGTATTTTTAATCATCACGCGAATATCGGTGGTTATTAAAAATTTGCATAACTCATCAGATGATTTGAGTATAACAAGTTTTAAGAGGTTAGCGAGATGCTTTTTGTGGTCGTTTGGGGTTGGATATGTTATTTTATGTTAATATATTTCTATCAAAAAACTGTATGTATGACTATGAAAATAACTGTCACAGTCCATCAATTAGTCTTGCAATTTGTAAAAACTGTTTTTATGAATAAGAATAAAAAACGCCACACAAATCACTGTATGGCGGCATGGCTTTGGGCGTGATCATACCGATCAATCAGATGCCATTTGACAAGATCAGCCATCATATCAATGTGCAAAGGATCGGTGTTCAATGCAGGGATGTAATCATAGGACTTGCCGCCCGCCTGCAAAAAGTGATCGCGGTTTTCGACCGCAAGCTCTTCTAATGTCTCAAGACAATCCGCCGAAAACGCAGGACTCATCACCTGTACCGAGACGCCTGCCTGTCCCCATTCAGCCAGCAGCTCATCGGTATAAGGCTTGAGCCACTCTTGCGCGCCAAATCGCGACTGAAAGCTGATCGCCCATGCATCTGACGCCAGACCCAAGCGATCAGCCAGCAGCACCGCCGTCGTGCGACATTGCTCAGGGTATGGATCGCCTTTATCGGCATACGGCTTTGGGATGCCATGAAAACTCATCAAAAGCTTATCGGCGCGGCCATGAGCTTGCCAATAGCGCTCCACACTTTGTGCCAACGCCTCGATGTACAGAGGATGGTCATGATAATCTTTGATCAGCTGCAACTGAGGTACATTGCGCGTATCTAGCATCAGCTTGAATATCTTATCAAAAGCAGCTGCGGTCGAGGTCGCAGAATACTGCGGAAATAACGGCAGCACCACAAAGGATTCTACACCGTCGGCCATCAGCTGGGTCATCACCGACTTGATCGATGGGTTGCCATAGGTCGTGGCAACATAGACAGGCGTGTGAATGCCTTGATGGCTCAATCGTGCCTGCAGATCTTGGGCTTGCTGCTTTAGGATCGCCAAAAGTGGTGAGCCATCGGCTGTCCAGACGCTGTCATAAGCTTCTGCGACGCGCTTGGGGCGTGTGGTTAAGACAAAGCAATTTAAAATCACCTGCCAGATCAGCTTAGGAATCTCAATGACGCGCGTGTCACTCAAAAACTCTCTTAGATAAGCACGCACTGCTGTCGGAGTCGGCGCATCTGGCGTGCCAAGATTGGCGAGGATGATGGCGGTTTTTTTGTTGGTCATAATGGTAAATCTTTATAAAATCGGGTTAATTTTAGCACTGTTTTGCCAAAAAATCTTCGGTTTTGCTTGCTTTTTGTCTTTCGCTCATCAAATCATCACCAAAACGGCATTGATAGCATCAACACACATAGCACCACATTAATGCCAACACCCAGCCATTTTGGAGTTGTTTGAGAAGTTTTAGAAGTATTTTGACTCAACATCACAGCCATCACCACCAGTAGCGCATAGACAGCATATGCCACCCCAAAGCTTATGCCTTGTGTTGTCAGCCACGCCGTGATTAGATTAGCAAACGCGTTTGTGATGATATTTTGGATAATGATCAATGACATAATTATCAGCATAAATCGCCAAGTGTGCCATTTGCCGTTTTTTATCCAAATCTTTTGTACCCACGGCATCCATCGGACAGACAGCATAAATACCGCAAGCACCACCACCAAGATCAACGCATTCACCAATGCTTGCATATCATCACCACCTTGATTGATTTATTCTCTGCAACTTAGTATATTGTAAGTATAAATGATTATCAATCCTATGAATCCACTCAACTCAGCCAGACATTTTATTTCTCACTGATTGTATTTTTGACATTTGCCCCGAGATACAGACAATGCCAATTTGTGCGTGTTATTTTTGGCATTTTGGCGTATAATAAGGCGATTTTTACACGATAATTTTTATAAACCATTTATCGCAACACCCTCTATTAAATCAGCTATTACATAACTAGGATAAGCCATGACTGTCCAAACCTTTACCCCAGAAGTCCGCCCCGCCCCAAAAAAAGCCGTCCAAGGCGAAAAATTGCGTGGCTATGATAAAGTTGCTCGTATTCCCATCAAAGTCATTCCAAACGTTGAAACACCAAAAAAACCCGACTGGATTCGTGTCAAGCTCTCAAGCCCTGCCGAAGTTGATCGCATCAAAGCCACGCTTCGCAAACAAAAGCTCTACACCGTCTGCGAAGAAGCCGCCTGCCCGAACCTACCGCAGTGCTTTGGTGATGGTACAGCGACCTTTATGATCATGGGGGATATCTGCACACGCCGTTGTCCGTTTTGTGAAGTGGCACACGGCAGACCAAATCCATTGGATAAAGATGAGCCACGCCATACTGCCGAGACCATCTTGGGTCTTGGGCTAAAATACGCCGTCATCACCTCAGTCGATCGTGACGACCTAAAAGATGGTGGCGCTGGTCATTTTGTTGAAGTCATCACCGAATCCAAGAAACTTAGTCCCAATTGCTTGATTGAGATTCTTGTGCCTGATTTTCGTGGTCGTGAAGCCATCGCACTGGACCTATTGACCGAGACAGCACCCGATGTCTTCAACCACAACATCGAAACTGTGCCACGCCTATACAAGGCATTTCGCCCAGGTTCAGACTATCAGCACTCATTGAATTTGCTAAAAGACTATAAAGCACGCCGTCCTGATGTGGCGACCAAATGTGGTTTTATGGTGGGACTTGGCGAGACCGAAGAAGAAGTCTATGCACTGCTGGACGACCTAAAAGCCCATGATGTCGATATCGTCACCATCGGTCAGTACCTAGCACCAAGCAAAAACCATGCGCCAGTCGATCGCTATGTGCACCCTGATGAGTTCGCACGCTATACCGAATACGGCAAAAAATTAGGCTTTTTTAACATTTGGGCAAACCCAATGGTACGCTCAAGCTACTTTGCCGATCGCCAATACTATGGCGAAGACTGCCCACCGCCTGTGCGTAGTGCCAAGGCATTGGCAGCCGAAGGCAAAACAGGCTGTTAATTCACAAATAGCATCGCAGGTGACTCATGCAAAGTGTGATTTTATCATCCAACCAAGTCCATCGCCTACACCATCGCTTCTATGAGCCGACAGGCGATGTACAAGCCACCCTGCTCATCGTGCATGGCATGAGCGAACACAGCGGTCGCTATGATGCCTTTGCCAAGTACCTTGCCGAGCAAGGTATCTTGGTTGCGACCTATGATCAGCTTGGGCATGGACAGACGGTCAAGGACAAATACGAGCTTGGGTTTTTTGACGAAAAGCACCCCGTGCAAACTTTGTGCAAAGATGTCATCATCATGGCAGACAAGCTCAAAGAAAAAGCACCCACCGTGCCACACTTTATCATGGGTCATTCGATGGGTTCGTTCATCGTGCGTACAGTGCTTGTGCATCATGCCACAAGCTTTGATGGCGTGATTTTGATGGGTACGGGCAATCGCTTTGGACTGATCAATCAGCTCAGCCTGGGTGCATTAAGCCTAATGAATCGCCTTGCCCCCAAGCAAATTAACGAACGCATGGGCTATCTGCTCAATCAATACCTGCTTAATCAGCTGCGATCGCCAATCAGTGCATCACCATTTGCGTGGCTTAGCGAGAATATCGATGCTATCAAGGCCTTTGAAGCCGACCCTTTGTGCGGATTTTGTTTTACCAATAATGGCTTTGTCACCTTGCAAGCACTCATCGCCCGTGCCTGCCAAAGCGACTGGTATCAGATGATGGATGCCAATTATCCCATACTCCTAGTCAGTGGCAAAGACGATCCCGTCGGTAATCTAGGCACCGATATCAGACAGCTACAGCAAGCACTCATCCGTGCCAACCGACGCAATGTGCGAGTACAACTATACCCAAATATGCGTCATGAGCCACTGCATGAGCGTGATTATCAGCGGGTACACCAAGATATTTTGTGCTGGCTCAAAGACCAGCTTAACACCCATTCACTTCACCAACCTTAAGGAAATTTTATGTCAAATCTAGCCGCCATCATCGAACAAGCGTTCGAAGACCGTGCCAATTTCACCGCCGAAACCGTATCAGCCGAGATTCGTGATGCTGTTGAACAAGCCATCGAAGGTCTTGATAATGGTTCATACCGTGTCGCCGAAAAAATCGACGGTGAATGGGTCGTACATCAATGGCTAAAAAAAGCTGTACTACTATCGTTCAAACTCAATGACAACACCCCAATGCAATCAGGCGATTTGCAATTTTTTGATAAAGTTGCTACCAAACACGCCAACTGGAGCGAAGAAGATTTTAAAGCCGCTGGCGTGCGTGTCGTCCCACCTGCGGTTGCTCGTCGCGGCAGCTATCAAGCCAAAAATGTCGTACTAATGCCATCCTATGTCAATATCGGCGCATATGTCGATGAAGGCACGATGGTTGATACTTGGGCGACTGTCGGCTCATGCGCCCAAATCGGTAAAAATGTCCACCTATCAGGCGGTGTCGGCATCGGTGGCGTACTTGAGCCGCTACAAGCCAACCCAACCATCATCGAAGACAACTGCTTTATCGGTGCTCGCTCTGAAATCGTCGAAGGCGTCATCGTCGAAGAAGGCTCAGTCATCTCAATGGGCGTATATATCGGTCAATCAACTCGTATCTACGATCGTGAAACTGGCGAAATCCACTACGGCCGTGTACCAGCAGGCTCTGTCGTCGTACCAGGTAGCCTACCATCTGCTGATGGCAAATACAGCCTATACGCCGCCATCATCGTCAAAAAAGTCGATGCACAAACTCGTGCCAAAACAAGTCTAAACGACCTATTGCGTGCTGAATAATCATTCATCTGCATAAAAAATTGGGTGCATCTGATGATACGCCCAATTTTTTATGCTACTTTCACTTTTTTATGTCGGTCTGTACCAGTACACGCTTATTACACCCATCAATCATTGATCTTTTTGTATATTTTATCTCTTCTTCCGACAGCAACTATCAAAACCACAACTTCATTATCAATAACCTCATATAACAATCGATAACCAGCAGTCCTAAGTTTGATTTTGTACAAATTGGCAGCATGAGAACCGCTAAGCTTGTTTTTTGGAATTTTTGGATTTTCCAAAATACTCATCAGCTTCTTCTTAAACTGGTTCTTGATATTGTCATTCAGCTTTGAAAATTCTTTTAGGGCTGATTCTGTGAAAACTAAGTCATAACTCATCAATATTTACTCTAATTCTAGGTTCATTTCTTCGCTCCTCTGCAATTTGAGAAAGTTCTAGATCTTCAATAAGGTCAAGCATATTTTCATATAGTGCAGCTGGAACACAATAAAATGCTGGCTCATTACGGTTAAGCACGGCAACAGCTTCACCATTGGCAATCTTTAAAGCATCCATTGGACTTTTCTTAAATTCACTGATGCTTGCAATGTATTTGCTGTGGATGGTGTTAAGCATAGGGTCTCCTTAGGTTCGTTAAACAATGGGCTACTTAGCCTTGCAACTAAGAATGTTGGCTCATTGTTTAGATTGGTTCTTTTGAAAAAGTGTTTTGGTTTTTTATTAGCTTGAATAAAACACGCCAATAGAAGAATGAATAAAAATATCAGTTTTTCTAGCCATTCTGCTGTATAGCGACAGCGCAACAGGTGCTGAATGATTCTATTAGCACCTCTGATTTTATAATTTTTTGATTTGCTAAAATCATCACATTTTCTATTAATGATTTCAAAGATGTGATCGATTAGCGATCTGATGCCATCAGAAGTTGGTTCGGAATAATTTTCGTATATCATTGGATGCATAATATTTTTATAAATGGTTATTATTGATGTTTTTAATGATATCAATTAACACACTATTAGTCAATATCTATATAATACACTATAAATTAAAAAGGCTTGCTATTTGAGAAAGCAAGCCTTGGTCTCATAGGCAATACCAAGAAAGTTGCGATATGATTTCTTGGGATATGGCACGGGTGCCGTCACTTAATTCTTTGGTTTTGCACTGCTTACCAGCATGAATCAGTAAATCTGTTAATTCTCAGCCCGCTTTAATCTCTTCATTATCATGAAGACCACTTCTATAAGTATTAAATCTCTGTAATTGATATATTAGGTTTAGAACTTACTTAAGATGTACGCCTAGCTCATTTTGGAAATTATATTTATTTCTTAGCAATCATCTGTAGTGCCGTACTTGCCATCACCATGCCCGCTGTTGCCGTCATCACCACCGCCGAGCCATAGCCACCGCAATTAAGCCCTGCTTGGCAAGACTTATTCACCGTCGGCTGCTCATCCGAATAGACACATTTTAGCCCAAATTTTGCCTTACCCCCTTTGGCAATACCTTTTTCACGTAGTTTGGCACGCAGTCTGGCAAGTAGTGGATCTTGGGTGACATCACGCAAATCAGCGACTTTCAGCCGTGTTGGGTCAAATTTCGCCCCTGCACCGCCTGAGACGATACATGGGATTTTGTGGTATCGGCAATGCATGGCGATGGCAAATTTCGCCGCCATATCATCAACACAATCAAGCACAACCACTTGCCTATCATCAGCTGCCAAAGCTTGTGCTTGTGTCTTATTTGGCAAAATCGATGTCACATTTTCAGGTGTCAAAAAATCATCAATCAAATCAAGCTCAATCTTTGGATTAATCCCACGGATGCGATCTGCCATCACATCAATCTTACTCTCGCCAATGGTGTCAGTCAGTGCAGGCAACTGGCGATTGATGTTACTGGCCACCAGCACATCCATATCAACGAGCACGATTTTGCCAATCGCTGTGCGTGCAAGACTCTCAGCCGCCCACGAACCGACACCGCCGACGCCAATGACATAGACAATAGCATTGGTAAATTTGTCAAACGCATCGCCATACAGCGTCCGCACACCCGTGAATCGGCGTTCATAATCATCAATTTGGGTCATGATATTTCCAATCAACTCGTAATGCTTGGCAACTATTATTCCACAAAATTTGTGCCAATTCATCTTTAGATATATTAAACAAACTGGATAATTCATCCAGCACATAAGGCAAATTGGCAGGCTCATTAAAGCTACCTAAATGCTGACACGGCAGCGGCATCATATCAGGGCAATCGGTTTCAATCACAAAAGCATCCGCCCCATATTTGGCAAATACTGCCATCACAGCGCGACGCAGTTTTTTGGCATTGGGATTGGTGATTTGTCCTGTGATGCCAAGCTTAAAGCCACGCTTAACAAAGGCCAAAGCTTCTTGTTCGCCACCGCTAAAACTGTGTGCGATACCGCCCTGTTCATGCGCATGATACTGATACCGCTCAAGTAGTCGCAACACATCGGCGTGATTTTTGCGAATGTGCAATAAAATCGGCAATTCATACGCTTTGGCAAGCTTTATCTGCTCAACAAAAAACAGCTCTTGCTTAGCAAAAATTGCTGGCTCTTTTAATTCGCTTGGATAAGTATCAAGGCCAATTTCAGCGATGGCGATTGGCTTGTGATTTTTTATATATTCTTCAAGAATGTATAAATCATTATGCTGCTGTTCTTGGATATATAAAGGGTGTAACCCAAATGCCAAATGCGACTTTGGCGCACGATCAAGCCCATTAATTTCATCATTGGCAGCGACCATTTGCTCAAAATATTTGGCAACAAAGCCAATCAAAATCAAATGACGCACGCCTTGTTGATAGGCACTATCAGCCATCTTGGCACGAAACCCATCATATTCAGGCACATCAAAATGCGTATGTGTATCAATCAGCTGCGGCATGGTGTTTGTCTTTTTGGTGGGGCTTGGCGGATCTACTGCTGCGTCTTGGAATCAGCACCAATGCCAATACGATGGCGATTTTAAGGGCGGATTTCATCATGCTTTTGCCTTTGATTTTTTGACGGGGGTGAATGCCTGATCTTCCATATCAGGCACTGCTTGAGGTGCCAGAATATTAAGCTGGGATTCAGAGTGATAAGGCACCAAAGCCGATGGCACGACCGAGCGCGCTGCATCGATATGTTTGATCGAATCATCGAAGAAAATGTGCGGCGCAAAGGTCTTTAGCACACCTGTCTTATCAAGCCCACCCAAGAAAAACGCCACATCAACTGTCACGCCCCACTCTCGCAAGGTTTTGATCGCACGCATATCTGCCGGTGCATTGCGCGCAGTCACAAGAGCAATACGGATCGGATTGTGTGGTGCATCGGTGCTTTGATTGGGCAATTTCGCTTGTAATTTTGAAAGCTTTATTAAAAAATCTGCATAAGGCCCTTTTTCGATGGGCATATCTGCCATCTGCGTCTCACGCTCGTGAAAAGCATACAGACCTTCTTGCTTAAACACCAGCTCGCCTGAGTCATCGAACAACACCGCATCGCCATCAAAGGCAATACGCAGCTGCTCGGTGTCGAGTTCATCCATCGGCACTGGCGTGGCATCAAGCACTGCACAAGCGCAGATTTTGGCATCGACGACCGCTTGGGCGTCGTCATGGTTGGTGGTCAAAAACAGATCCACATCAAAATCCTTGATATAGCTTGCCACCGAATCACCCGAAATGAATGCCGAACGAGTGATACCAAGATTATAAGCACGGATCGAGTTTAACACCTGAATGCCGATGTCTGGCGATGACTTGGAGACGATCACCACCTCAACAAATGGCGACTCAATCTCGTAGTGCTGATTGTCCTGATACTGATTGAGATTCAATAAGGCTTCGATCAGTGGATAGCCCGAGCCTTTTTGCAGGATGTCATTTTCGCGCGCCTGCTGATAGGCCTGAAACTTGCGTGCTGCCGTGTCTTTATTTTTGGCGACAAGCTCGGCCAATTTGGCTTCATTTTCTGCCAAATCAAACAGTGCCGTTGCTGATATCGCCACGATTAATGTGTTTGAAAAATCTACCGCCATAGTCTGCCTTATGCCAACTCACCACTTTGTGACCATTTTATCACAGTTAGCCGCTTTGGGTAGTTGTTTGGTGATCAGCAGTTTAAATTCTCCACATCGCCGCGCTCTACTCTCACCAAACCATGCATGTTAATCACCATTTTATGATCCAAAGAGGCGTTTTTGGCGTGGCTACAGTAGCGGATGTTGCCGATGTGGCCGCGCGGTTTGGCATTATCACCCTTGACTTCCTCCCCTCCCTAAAGTGAGGGGATTCCTGCTCCCAGACGGCCAAGCCCGACCGCAAGAATGTTCCGACTGGCATTAATATCTCTATCATGCCATGTGCCACACTTTGCACAAG
>NZ_LTCC01000002.1:0-215097 GCF_002894025.1 Moraxella sp. RCAD0137 | reverse complement strand
CCATTTTTCTTTATACTGTCACTGAGGCAGGTTGGACATTTGATTTCTAGAGTTATTCGCATTTCTCTATTTTATCAAAATTCAACCTGCTTTGTTTCAGCATACTTTTTGAAACACCACCTAATTTTTATGATAAAAAAATAGAGATTGTTGTAAAAAGCGAAGATAACCACACACCATGTGTATTTGATTTGAGTGATTTTGAGATAATTAACTCAGATTTGCCACAAAATTGGAATTTTATTTTACATAATAATGGAAGTGTTTCATTAAGACCAAAAGAATTTTTAAACGAATTTTGGGACGAGTTTCATGATGGAAATCCTGAATGTGAAAAAATATTTTGGGATGTTTATCGTAAGTTGGAAGAATTTTATATAGCCCAAGCTGTATTCCTATAATCTCACTAAGTGGATTTTTTTATAGAGAATCAGTAGCGGTAGGTGCGTACAACGCACCATGAAAAAATAATTCAAAACAAAGGTGCTTGGTTCGCAGCTTACTGGGCTTGCATTTAAGATTTATGAAAAAGATGAAAATATGAAACAATCATGCCTGTCTCACTATCATTCATTAATGCAAATAAGGCTAAGAGTATTTTTTTACATGCCACTTGCATTACTTGTATTGGCTGTATTCCTGATTAAAACAGGTTTGCCTATTGTAATTGTTACAACATTGGTAGTCGGATGTATATATTTTTCAATATTTTATTTTTTAAGCAAGAATATCTGTCCATGGTGTAAAGAAAGTTTTTTTGACTTTGGTCAGTTAGGTGATAAAAACCTTGGGAATGTACTTTTTGCAAAAAAATGTCAGCATTGTGACAGACCTAATTCGGATGATTTTTAGGTTAATGGTGCGTTGTACGCACCCTACTGGACTTATATAGGCAGATAAACATGAATCAAATCATCATTGATGGCAATACTGTCAAGACTGAGCAAGATTTTCATAAGACTTTGGCGATACAGTGCGGTGTGACAGAGTTTTATGGGCATAATCTTGATGCTCTTTGGGATTTGTTGTCTTGGGGAGTGGAAAGACCTGTTTGTATTGTTTGGAATAATTCTGAAAAATCAAAAAATAGCATGGGGGTAAGTTTTTATGGGATTATTAATGTATTGCAACGAACCAAAGAACAAGATGAAGGTTTTGGATGGGCGGAACGTTTTGATTATATATTAAAATAAACACTAATTATTATATTAAATTAGCTCATGGATTAGTTTGCAAAATCATTACGATGAAATGCACATCACCCCATAGGGTTTTGTTTTTTGCCAAAGTGCTTTACAATAAAGCTTTCAACCAATAACACCTGATGATACCATGCACCCGTTGCCACTTTATAAAGCCATCACTCTAGGCCTGCTATGCACCGCCCTATTCACCGCCTGCACACCAAAAGCCGAGCAACCCGAGCAGTCCAATGACACCATCGAGTCCGCCACCAGTCTGACACAGGATGTCAGCACCGAAGTCTTGGATGATACAGCTACTATGGGCCCAAAAGCACCTGCCAATCGCACACCAGTCGCCACCAAGATTGAACACAGTGCTGATGGTCAACTCACCACCATCGCCATCGACTACGGTAATGCCAAAGTCGGTGAATACAGTGCACCTGCCCGTGGATTCATCATCGCACCTGCACAGTCGGACGCACCTGTACCACTGATTATTCTAAGTCATCTGCGTGCACCCAACTGTGCTGATCTAGAATCACGCTATCCTTGTGCCAATGGTGTCGATGAGCTACGCTATGATGAAGGGATGCGATATGCAGGCGAACATCTTGCCAAGCTTGGTTTTGCGGTGGTGATTCCTGATTTGGCACCAGCATTTATCGGACTGGATCTCAAAGAACCTTATGATCAGACGCTGTTTTGGCAAGATATCATCAGCCGATTTGTCAGCAGTATCGAGCGCAGCAATGCGCATGATGAGAAGCTTGGTTTTGGCATTGCGCCTGTGGATTTGACCAATATTGGCTTGTTTGTCCATTCTCGTTCGGCACAGATGACCGACACTGCCGAGCGACTGTTTGGCAAGCATCTTAAGAGTGTACTGGCTTATGCACCATCGTATGAGACCTTTGAGCTGGCCGAGATTTCACCTGCACCGCTTGATATCCCGTATTTGGCGGTGGTCGGCAGTCGTGATACCGATGTCGGTGCATCTGCCAATCTGTGGCTGTCGCACTATGCCACCACGCCGAGAAACACGGTGGCAAGCACGGTGGAACTGCCGCATTTTGGTCATATGCCCATCAACCGCACCGCCGCCAAAGCAGGCATTGATGACCGTCGTGGCTGTGATATGATCGCTTGTCAAGATGACAAGGCACATGAGCAGATGATACTTGATGTCATCAGTGATTGGTTTGGTGCAAGCTTACAAGGCAAAACCAGTCCACTGCCTAGCACCCCACACGCACCACTACCTGAGCAAGTCGCCACCCACAGTGCAAGATGGCTCGCCCTAAGTCCAAAAGCCATCGGCTATGTCGATGCCAAGGCGCTCAGCGAGACTGCACTGGATAAATCTGCAGGCGTACAATACTGTGCTTATTCAGACCCAATGAACCCTGCCGCTGCCATCATGCCTGCCTGTCCTGAGCCTGAGATGGGCGTGGTGCAGACACTTACCCCAGTCGCGTATATCGAGCGAAGCACCAAAGCTGCCGCCAACATCAAAGGTGCAACCGCTCTTGCACTACACATCGCCCCTGTAGGCAGTCATGCAGATGGCAAAGGCACAAGTGTTGATATCGCTTTAATACTGGATAATGGTGAAACTATCAGCCTAACCATCCCTGCCACACATCCTGCCTTGATGGATCGAGCCAGCGAGCATGACAGTGGTAGCTATCGACTTGGTACCGCACATCTGCCCCTACCCCCTACGGCTTACAATCGCACCATTACCGCAGTGACCATCACCACTGACCGCCCTGTCGTGGTACGCAGTGTGGATTTTTGGTGAAAACTCATTCAAAACCTACAAACAAAACCTGCAAACAGATGAGCATTTGGCACGCCATTGATCGTTGCAGGGTTTTGTTTTTGGGGAATTTGCTATACAATTGGTCTTTTTTTATTCGCTGATCATCATGACCCACTTTATCCCAAGTAGCCTTCGCCCTGATGAACTAACTGCACGCATCGCCCATCATTATCCTATGTGGCAGGTGTGTTTTTTGAATAATCATCACGCACCTGTGATTGGGATTTTGCCAAAAATCAGCTGGCAGATGACGCCATGCGACGGACAAATGACGCTGACCACAGCCACTCGTCGCACGCTTGATGACTATCAATATGAGCAGATGCCAAGCAGTTATACACAGCTAATGCAGATACTTGGTGAATATACGCTCCCCTATCAATCAAAGACAGCTTATGCCGACACAAGCCACGCGACACCATCTTATCAGCATGGACTGATGGGCTTTGTCGGCTATGACATCGCCGCTCATGCACTCAATCCTAACATCAAGATTGACCATGCTCAGCCTGCGTGTTATTTTGGGCATTATGATTTGATTTTGAGTCCGTGTGCAGATGGTTATGAGCTGATTTGTCATAACGAACAGTTTGATACCACCCTACTGATCTCGATGATTGAGCAGCTGAACTTGGTCAAATCACCCACCAAACACGCCTTGTGCCTACAACCCATCTGGTCAAAAGCCGACTATACACACGCCTTTGAGCAAGCCCAAGCCTATCTACTGGCTGGTGATGGCTATCAGATCAATCTCACTCAAGCTTGGCATACCACGCAAACAGCACATCTATCAGCACATCTGCCATCTTTGATGCAGCAGACCCAAGCGCCATTTGCCGGCTACTTACAGCTTACCGATTTTGAATTATTATCCGTATCGCCCGAGCTGTTTTTTACCTTTTATCAACAAGATCATCAGCTTCATATCATCACCAAGCCCATCAAAGGCACTCGCCCCCGTTCAGCGGACAAAGCACTCGATGATGAGTACAAACAAGCACTTGCCCAGAGCAGTAAAGACATCAGCGAAAACCTAATGATTGTCGATTTGCTCCGCAATGACTTGGGCAAATATGCCACGATCGGCAGTGTCAAAACGCCCATTCGCTTCGCCATCGAAAGCTTTAGCAATGTACATCACATGGTCAGCACCATCACCGCTACGCTCAAAGATGATAGCCACCCTATCGCTGTGCTGTTTGGCTCATTGCCGGCAGGCTCTATCACTGGCGCACCCAAAAAGCGTGCCTGCGAGATGATTGATGAGCTTGAAGCGCGCCCGCGTGGTGCGTACTGTGGCAGTATGGGTTATTTGAATTTTGATGGGACAGGGCAATTTAATGTGCTGATTCGCACCATCCAAGCCAATGCCGATGGCATCAGTGTCTGGGCAGGTGGCGGTATCACCATCCGTTCACAAGTCGATGATGAGTATCAAGAATGCATGGATAAAGTTGGGATGATTTTAAGGACCTTGGCGGATGGGTGAGCTTTACCCACAAGCGGGCTGCCGATCAATCACAATGTTGGCTTTGGCTATTTTGATTGTTTGGATGAGAATAGTTGTTTCATGACTTCGCCTTGAATCTCAAGATAACTTTTGGCAGGCTGACCATTTAAATAGCGGCGAGCGAAAAACTCCCAATCGTGCAAATACACTACCCGTTCGCCATTAGCACCCACGCCAAGCGTCGAACCATAAATCCATTGATCAAACTCATCAGCACAGGACAGATGCTCAATATCATCCAATAATACACCTAGAATACTACCAGCCAATTGGACAACATCCAAATCAAAATAAGTCTTTTCACCTGTTTTCATATATCCGCTCCAGACGCTTTAGTTTTGTGGTCAAATGCCCTTTGTGCATTTTGTTGTAATTCAAGAACCACAGAATCGACATCCGTCTTATCATTAAGAAACTCATCTTCACAAAATGCTGAAGCATAGCGTGAACTTAATTGGTCAATATCCAAATCCGCCAATTGCTTGAGAATATCCACCGAGATGTCATCAGCAAATTCTCTGATGATAAAATTGGTCGCATATAAATCTCTAGCTTTGGTTCAGCTGTCATGTTGTGCATCAAGCACGCAGTTGATTTTAAACGCTGCAATATCTTGGATTTTTGCTGTTTTGAGACCATTGACGATGGCATAATCATGGTTTGGCGTTCGGTAAGATGTTTCAATTTTCAAAGCTGTATGCTGATTTTCACGCCTGTCATGGTATCTTAGCATATATCTGGTGACAGTTGGCGTGTCTTTTTTGATAATCACATCAAGCACTTCAAAATTTTGTCCCGTGACAGATTTTAGCGTATGAACAAGGTTAATCGTGCCCTTGCCAACAAAATCACCCTGAATGTCAAAATCCAAATCTTCTGAAAAACGGTCAAGGCCATAGCACAACATCAATGCCGTTCCGCCCTTTAGAATCAATGGCTTATCTTGGATTTTTGCCAATACTGCAAGCATTAATTCTGTGTGCGTTTGCTGATTATACATCATAATTTTTGTCCTTGGCGAGCCTTAGCCATGCAGACACATGGTCTGATTGTGCCTTTGGTAGCTTTGGTATGGCGATTTGTAATAAATCATATACTCGCTGTTTATCCGCTGGCGTACTCATAAAATCATCAAAATCAGTGAGTTGCATTTTTCTAAATAACTTTGTGCCATAATACGGCGTGGCAAAAAATGCTTCAGCAATCACCAAATCAGCAATCGCTCTGGCATGAGTTGCACAGTACACCGTATCAGCAAATTTGGGAATACCCATTTTTGCAAATACTCCACTGCTCTCAAAAACGCCAATACTGCCCAAATACGGCACGGTATCTAACTCTTGGCCGATGCCAACTATATTATAGCGTTTAATCCGTGATTTTGGATGAAACCAAGTTTCAACATTATGCCAATCGCCTGTGTTACGCTCATAGTCTTGCGTATTTAACGCTCGAAAGCCACTGATGTACAGCGATGGCGAATAGTGAAATTTGGATAATTCTTCGTAAAGCATAAACCCTGCTGATTTTTATTTGTTTTTTTAAATTATATCAAAAAAATCACTTGGTGCATTTTGCCATTTTCGATGACATCACCACAAAAAAGCCCCATCACCCGATGGAGCTTTTGCCATTCAATCAGCTTGAATCTGTCAAATCAAACCGCTTTGGTGCGTTCAATCAACCACGCCTTAGCATCGCCTGAAACACGGTCGATCAGCTCATCATGGACACGCTGATGGTAGCTGTTCAGCCATGCTTTTTCTTCGGTGGTCAATAGCTCTGGCAAAATCAGACGCGTATCAAACGGGCACAAGGTCAAATCATCAAACTTCAAGAAAGTTCCAAACTCAGTCTCATGTGCTGGCATATGTACGACGCAGTTTTCTAGGCGAATACCCCATTTACCTTCACGATACAGTCCTGGCTCATTGGTCGTGATCATGCCGCGTTTTAGCACACGCTCGGCGGTGGCTGGTGCGTGTACTGAGATGACTTGTGGGCCTTCGTGGACATTCATAAAGTAGCCCACACCATGACCTGTGCCATGACCATAATCCAAGCCTTGTTGCCATAGATGGATACGAGCCAACACATCAATCTGACCTGATGGCAGTCCTTCTGGGAAGTGTGCATTGGCAAGTCCAATGTGTGCTTTGAGCACATAAGTCACATCACGCTTTTCGTCATCGCTGACGGTGCCGCAGCTTGCCATACGTGTGATGTCGGTGGTGCCGTTATAATACTGTGCCCCTGAGTCAATCAGTAGCAGGCCATCACCTTCGATGGTAGCAAAATTATCTTCGGTGGCTGAATAATGGACAATCGCCCCGTTACCCTTGTAACCTGCAATCGTGCCAAAGCTTGGCGAAATATGATGCGGCTGACGGCTGCGAGCTTCGTTGAGCATACGATCGACATCCAGCTCAGTCAATTTCTCACCCTTAGCAAGTTTTGCTTCAAACTCTGAGAAAAACTCGCACAAAGCCGCACCATCTTGACGCATCGCTTCACGGATATGCTCAATATCTGCATCCGATTTGATGGCTTTTAGCAAGGTGCTTGGATTCATCGCACGCACGATGGCGGTATCAGCAGGCAGTTTTGAGAGTGTGCCGACCGAGACACGAGCAGGATCAATCAGTAGCGTACCACGCACATCTGCCACCGCATCGATGATGTCGCCATAATCCGCCGTATTGATGCCTGCAGCGGCAAGATTTGCTTTGATGGTATCATCAAGCTTGTTTTGATCGACAAACAATGTCGCAGCCGTATCCGTAATCAGTAGATGCGACAAAAAGACTGGGTTAAATACCACATCACTGCCACGCAGATTGACCAGCCATGCGATGTCATCTAGGCTACTGATCAGATGGGCATTAGCACCTTTTTCGCTCATGGCACTACGGACTTTGGCAAGCTTGTCCGCTGCCGTCGTATCGACAAACTCGGCAGGATGCTCATAGATAGCATCTGTTGGCAAGCTTGGGCGATCCGACCAAATCTTGGCAAGCAAATCAAGGGTTGTCACAAGCTCAATGCACTTATCACCAAAAGCCGCTTTTAGCGTGTCTGATTCATTGACCGATAAGACATTGCCATCGATGGCGACTTTGGCACCGCTTGGCAGATGCTCAGCCAAAAATGTCGAGAACGTCGGGCGACCAATTTGCATTTTTTGTAGTTCAATACCCGTACCTTCAAGCTGCATCGGTGCTTGCACCCAGTAGCGGTTATCCGTCCACACCCCAGCAAAATCAGCGGTAATCACCAGCGTACCCACCGAGCCTGTAAAGCCTGACAACCACGAACGACCCTGCCAATACACTGGCAAATACTCCGACATATGCGGGTCAGCAGATGGGATAATCAGTGCATCCACGCCATGTTCTGCCATCAATGTACGAGCGTTCTGTAGGCGTTCACGACGCACTTGAACCGAATCAGTCATAATTTTATCCTAAATCATGTGAAAAACCGTGGGCAACACCCACCCAAATCCCAAGCATTTTATCACAAGCCTGATGTGTTTTAAATCATGGGCTCTTGATAAGCTTATCACAAAAGCTGATTAATCCAACAAAAAACCCTTGTAGAAACAAGGGCTTTATGTAGCGATATCCGCTTTGATTATTTGCTTTGAGTTGCTTCTGCTTCTGCAGTCGCTTCAGCTGGCTGAGCCTCTGTCGCTTCAGGCGCGGCTTGTGCAGTCGCTTCAGCGGTGGCGGTCGCAGCTGCTGGCTCAGCTGTCGCAGCATCAGCTGGCTGTGCCGCTGCATCTGCAGGCTGTTCGGTGGCAGCTGTCGCATCTGCTTCAGGTGCAGCAGCATCTGCAGGCTGTGTATCTGCCGGTGCTTCAGCAGTTGCGGCCTCTGGCGCGGCTTGTTCAGGCGCTGCAACTTCTGCTGCTGGCGCTTCGGCAGGTTGATGCTCACCAGCTGGGCGCAACCATGCCGAGATGGCAATACCTGCAATCATCACAAGCAGCAGCACGATACCTACCAGTGCCGTTACCGATTCTTTTAATGGATTATTTTGTGAAGCATCATGTGCCATAAGTCACCTGCCTAAAATGGGTTGGAAATGAATTTTGATCAATAGAAATAAATTTTCTCTATTATATACCAAATTATCGCTTTTTGTACAATTCCTTTTACTATTTATGGAATTATTCATCACATTCAGCGGTCAGCGACACCTTTGGCGGTGTAGTATTTTTCTTTTTTGGCACTGGTATTATTCATACGATTTGCCAAGATACTTAATAAAATCAACAAGATGCTAATAATCAGTACTGGATAATGTCCAAAGATCATAAATGGCGTCTTGCCTGTCATACTTGGCACATCACCACGCAGGACAGCTCGTTCAAACTGTGGTAGGCTTGAGATAACCTGTCCTTTGTCATTGATGATGGCTGTCACGCCATTATTGGTCGCTCGCACAAAATACCGCCCTGTCTCAAGACTGCGCATCTGCACCATCTGTAGATGCTGCATCGGACCTGCTGATGTGCCAAACCAGGCATCATTTGATACAGTCAATAAAAAGTCCGTACCAATGGCGTTACGGCGTGTGGTATCAGGATACGCCACTTCATAACAAATTGCCACACCCACGCGCTGATCTTTGGCCGATAGCGGTGCCTGATGTGCATCACCACGGCTAAGGCTGGCCAACCCTTGCATACCTTCCAGTCCAGGCAGCACATCAAGCAAGCCGCCCATCGGAATATACTCGCCAAATGGCACCAGCTGCTGCTTATGATAGATGCCGCTCGTGGCCTGATCGGTCAGCAGCACGCTGTTATACAACTGGGTGGCGCCATCTTGGCTATCACGATACAAAATCCCCGTCATCCAAGCACTGCCAGCCTGCGCCGCCTGTTTGGCGATGGCATCAATTTGCGCCTGCGCTTCATCTTGGAACATCGGAATGGCAGCCTCAGGCCAGATGACGATATCACGCCCCCATTCTGACTGAGACAGGCCTGCATAAATGCCCAAAGTCTGAATGCCGGCGCCCTCTTGCCATTTTAGATCCTGAGGGATATTACCTTGGATCAAAGATACGCTCGTTGTCTGTCCAGTTGGCTTGGTCCAAGCAAAATCAATCAAAGAAATCGAAAGCGTCACCATCCACAAGCTCATGGCGATGGCAAAATAGCCTGCTTTTCGGCGCAGCAGCTCAACCAAAGCCGCCGCCAATAAAACCGCCAAAAATGACAAGCCAAACACACCTGTCACTGCCGCAATGCCATTTAGCCAGCTGACATCCGTGAATGCATAACCGACAAATAACCACGGAAAACCAGTTAATAGCCAAGTCTTCGCCCACTCTTGTACCACCCACAGGCCAGCAAAAGCCAGCGGCTGACGCGCAGTAAAGCGCGCAAAAACCCAAGCCATCACGGCATGAAATAGCCCCATAATCAGCGCCATCACGCCAATGAGCATCACTGCCGCCCATGCAGGCACGCCGCCATAATTATGAATCGAATGATACAGCCAAAATGCCCCGACCGCCCAAACACCAAAGCCATAACTCTCACCCAGCCAAAATGCCTGTCGCGGATTTTTGGCGCCAAGCAGCAGGACATACAAGACCATCGGCGAGATGATGGCGATGGGGAATAGATAATATGGCGCCAATGCCAGACTAAAAATAGCACCAGCAAATAATGCCAACAAACAGGCGATGCCCAGAGGTAAAGTGCGGTGAGTGGTCGCTTTGGCGCGAAAAGAGGTGGCTGCTTTGGTCATCGTATTAATTAATCAATTAAAAAAATTAATTATTATAGCAAAATTTTTGGTATTTGGCGAAAAAAACCACTCACAAACGCAAGCGGTCGGCCAACTCATCAAACACAAGGTAAATATGATGGGTGGTTATCAATTTTAAATAGCCAATGAACCTATCTGCCCTCTTGAACTTCGGCATCTTGGGTGGCAGTTTCAGAGCTTTCATCAATCTCCACCACTTCAGCAATCTCCACCTCTTCTTCAGTCTGAGCAAACGCCTCTGGCACCACCTCTTCGATTTCGCCAGCGTCGTTTTGCACCACCACAGTCGGCTCAGCAGGCTTGGCTGACATCGGTACATCCTGCTCTTCGACTGGATCTGCAGTTGCTTCTTCGGTTTTTTGGGCGCAGGCAGTCAATGCCACTACCCCAGATAACAGCAATACATGCCAAACAGATTTTTTCATTTGTGACTCCGCTGATCTTATTTGTCTTTTGCCAACCAAATCTCAATCAAGTAGATCTGGTAAATCAAGCCATCCATCGTTTCATTTGCCATCAATGCAGCTGCCATCATGTGATGCATCTCACGCCTTAAGCTTGTGATGGCAGAGATTCACTGAATCTTGGTAAATGAAATTGATTTTCAATAAGCTTAGTATAACACAATTTTACTGCAAACAAATAATAATTGGCCGCAATTTGGTGAGAATTTCTTGCCCAATTCACCAAAAAATCGTATCCGTGCAAAAGGGCAGAAAAACTCATCAACCCAGCTTTGCACCAAAGATTATACCCAGCTTTTTTAACTTAAGCGATTTTGCCGTGGCACTGCTTATACTTAAGCCCCGAACCACACGGGCAAGGCGCGTTACGATTGATATTGGCTGGAATGAACAACTCATCGTCAGGCACCATCTCAGTTGGCTCACTCATCACAGGTCCGCCTGCACCCAAGGTCAGCGTCATACGCTGCATCGGGCGAGATGGTGGTGTCTGAAGACTTGGATCTGGCGTTTGACTGCCATCCAGATTCATTTCATTATGCTCAAACATCATCTGCATGCGCTCGGCTTGTAGGCGGCGTTCTTCTTCTAAAGCGGCCAGCTCCTCAGGCGTTGGTACATGCACACGAGCCAAATCCTGCACCAGATCAGATTTGATCGCGCCCATCATCGCTTGGAACAGCTCAAACGACTCACGCTTGTACTCTTGTTCTGGATTTTTTTGGGCATAACTGCGTAGATGGATACCTTTGCGCAGCTGATCCATTTGGGTCAGATGCTCTTTCCAGTGGCGATCTAGGCTTTGGAGCATAAAATGACGCTCAAGCGATGCCGCGGTCTCAGCACCCATCTGCTCACGGCGAGCCTCATAGCGTTCGATGGCGGTGTTGATGATTTTTTCGCGTAAGCCTTCTTCGTCAAGGCGACGATCGGCGTCCAGCCAGTCATTGATCGGCATATAAAAACGGAACGCTTCTTCGATTTCATCTTCAAGCCCGTCAATATTCCACTGATCATCGACCGAGCCTGGTGGTACAAACTGACTAATCAGCGCATTATACACCTCATGGTGCATGGCTTTGATGCCCTCTTGTAGATCCATCTCAGCCAGCAGTTCATCACGCTGACCATAGATGACTTTACGCTGCTCGTTGGCGATGTCATCGTATTTTAACAGGCTCTTACGCGCATCAAAGTCACGAGCCTCGACCTTACCTTGAGCGCCTTCGATCGAGCGAGAGACCATCTTGTGCTCAATCGCTTCATCTTCTTTTAGACCCATCGCACGGAACATATTGGTAATGCGATCACCAGCAAAGATACGCATCAAGTCATCTTCAAGCGACAAGAAAAAGCGAGATTGACCTGGGTCACCTTGACGGCCGGCACGACCACGCAGCTGGTTGTCGATACGACGAGATTCATGGCGCTCTGAACCAATGATATGCAGACCACCTGCCGCCAGTACTGCATCATGACGCTGTTGCCATGCTGCCTGGGCAGCTTGACGCATCTCATCAGTAACACCCTCAACACCCTCAAGCTCAGCTTGCCAGTTACCGCCTAGGATAATGTCTGTACCACGACCTGCCATGTTGGTTGCGATGGTGACTGCCTTTGGACGACCCGCCTGTGCGATGATGTCCGCCTCTCGCTCATGCTGTTTGGCATTCAGGACTTCATGGGCGATGCCTTCTTGGTCAAGTAGGTATGACAACTCTTCAGAGGCTTCAATCGTCGCCGTACCTACAAGCACTGGCGCGCCCTTTTCGGTGATTGCCTTGATTTCACGAATGATGCCTCTGTACTTACCAAGCTTGGTCAAGAAAATCTGGTCATCCATGTCGATACGAGCAATCGGACGGTGTGTCGGAATAATCACGACATCCAAGTCATAAGTTGATTTGAGCTCTGCTGCCTCAGTATCAGCTGTACCTGTCATGCCTGACAGCTTATCATACAGGCGGAAATAGTTTTGGAAAGTGGTGGTGGCCATCGTTTGGTTTTCGGCTTGGATTTCCACGCCTTCTTTGGCCTCTACCGCTTGGTGCAAGCCATCACTCCAGCGACGACCTGGCATGGTACGACCAGTGTTCTCATCGACGATGATAACCTCACCATCTTGGACGATGTAATGGATATTTTTGACAAATAAATGATGCGCACGAATCGCCGCTTGCGCATGAGCCAGCAGTGGCAGACGAGCTGGGCTATACAGGCTTTCATTCTCGCCCAACTCACCCACTTCAATTAAGAATTTCTCAATTTTCTCATAGCCTTTTTCGCTGATTTCGATGGTGCGGTTTTTCTCATCGATCCAAAAGTCGCCTTCTTCGTTATTTTTATTGGCTTCTTCATCTTTTGAACGCACCAAACGCTCTGCAATCTTGTCAATCAAGGCATACAGATGTGCTGAATCTTCAGCTTGACCTGAGATAATCAGCGGTGTACGCGCTTCATCGATCAAAATTGAGTCAATCTCGTCAATGATACAGTAGTTGAGCGGACGCTGTTTCTTTTCAGCTAAGCTAAACACCATATTATCACGCAGATAGTCAAAGCCGTATTCGTTATTGGTGCCATAAGTGATGTCAGCACGATATGCAGCGAACTTCTCTTGTGGCATCTGCTGACTATAGACCACGCCCACCGTCAAGCCCAAAAATGTAAACAGCGGACGGTTCAATTCAGCATCGCGACTGGCCAAATAATCGTTCACGGTCACGACATGCACGCCTTTACCACTGATGGCATTGAGATAAATCGCCAAAGTTGCCATCAAGGTCTTACCTTCACCGGTTTTCATCTCGGCGATTTTGCCTTCGTGCAGAGTCATACCCCCGATCAGCTGCACATCATAGTGACGCATCCCATTGACACGCAGTGACGCTTCACGACATACCGCAAAGGCTTCAGGCAATAGCTTATCTAGGCTCTCACCTGCTTGATGACGCGCTTTAAATTCTTCGGTTTTTTGGCGAAGTTGGTCATCTGACAGTGCTTGGATACTAGGCTCTAGTGCGTTGATCTTGGCGACTGCTTTACGCATACGCTTGAGTTCGCGTTCATTTTTGGTGCCAATGACCGCACCGACGATTTTTGCTAACATAGTTTTTTCCGAAAAATGGGCGAACCCATGACAATCATTTTTTGATTTGAGTTATATGGCTTTTGATGGCTTAAAATCAAGCCACAAGCCTTTAAAATCAGTGAATTTAATCAAAATTTTACAAACTGGCAAAGACCTTATCCGCAGCAGCAATGGTCTTATCCAAATCTTCATAAGTATGTGCTGATGACATAAACGCCGCTTCAAACGCTGATGGGGCAAGATACACACCTTCATCAAGCATCGCATGGAAGAATTTGGCGAATTTTTTGGCATCGCATTTGGTGGCGACATCATTGAAATTCTGCGGCAAGCTATCGCTAAAGAACACGCCAAACATACCACCCACCGAGCAAGCTTCAAATGCCACGCCATGCTTAGCAGCGGCATCTTTTAGGCCTTTGACCAGATATTCAGTCTTGGCAGTCAGCTCTTCATAAAAGCCGTCTTGGGTGAGTTTATCAAACATCGCTTTACCTGCACGCATCGCCAGTGGGTTGCCTGACAAGGTGCCTGCTTGATACACACCGCCCAGTGGTGCAATACATTCCATGATTTCACGCTTACCGCCAAATGCACCCACCGGCAGACCTGCACCAATGATTTTGCCAAATGTCGTCAAATCAGGCGTGATGCCAAAGTGCGACTGCGCGCCGCCCAATGCCACACGAAAACCAGTCATCACTTCATCAAAAATCAACACCACGCCATGCTCGGTACATAGCGCACGCAAAGTTTGGTGAAATTCTTGGCTTGGGATGACCATATTCATATTGCCCGCGATCGGCTCAAGAATCACACAAGCAAGCTGTTGCCCAAATTTCTCAAAGCACGCTTTTAGTGCATCGATGTCATTATAAGGCAGGGTCAAAGTATGCTTGGCAAAGTCCGCAGGTACGCCTTTTGAGGTCGGCTCACCGATATCCAGCATCCCAGAGCCCGCCTTGACAAGCAAGCTGTCTGAATGTCCATGATAACAGCCTTCAAACTTGACAATCTTATCACGCCCTGTATAGCCACGCGCCAAACGAATCGCCGACATCGTCGCTTCAGTGCCTGATGACACCATACGCACAAGCTCAATGCTCGGTACGATGTTAGCGATCAAATCCGCCATCGTCGTCTCTGATGGCGTCGGCGCACCAAATGACAAGCCGTCTTCGGCAGCTTGTTTGACCGCTGTGATGACATCATCATGTGCATGACCCAAAATCATCGGCCCCCATGAACCGACATAGTCGATATAGGCATGATCTTCAGTGTCATAGATGTACGCCCCTTTGGCACGCGCAACAAACACAGGTGTACCACCCACGCCAGCAAAGGCGCGCACTGGCGAATTAACACCGCCTGCAATGTGGCGTTTGGCTTTTTCAAATAAAATTTGGTCAGCTTGGCTTTGATGAGTCATAAATTAAGTTCCTTGATTTGAGATCGGTCAGATCTGCTGCTGTCTGGATGGTTTGGCGGCGATGATTAAGAAATCAGACTGGCGGACATTTCAATCATCAGCGCAAGCACGGCTGTATTAAAAAAGAAAGACAACACGCTGTGAAATGTCCCAACCCGTCTAAGCTTACGACTGGTAAATGAAATATCCGCAGTCTGCCCTGTTGCGCCAATGCCTAAAGAAAAATACACAAAGTCCCAATAATCAGGATTATCCTCATAAGGAAAATCCAGCGGATAAATGCTGTTATTATTCATATCATAATAAGCGTGCGCATAATACAGCGCAAATAACACATGAATAAACAGCCATGACGCCACCAAAGTGATGAAAGTCAGCACCACATGAAATGCCGTCTGCCAACCCACCAATTCTGCGCCAATACTCATCTCACGGACGATGGTGACGATACTGACCACGCTGGTAATCAGCACCAACACCAGCATTTTTTCTTTTTTCTCGTACTCTCGATGCGCGCGCTTTTCGATATCTTCGCGCTTAACATTGGCAAACATCCACGCTGTGACCGTCAAATAGCTGAGCAAAAACACATCCCAAACGATCAAATACGCCGTCGGGCGATGCAAGCTTGGCACATAACTGCGAAAATATCTAAGCTCGCCCAATAAAATGGAATAAGTCACGCCAGCCGCTGCCAAAGCAAACAAAAGCTGCCAATTATTTCTAATAAATTTCGTCAAAATAATAATGAATTTTTTCATTAATTCTTCCAACTCATGACAGCGGCTGTCAATGCCATCTTGCCAAGTACTACGCTTTTTTGACCACCGATGATTTCAGTTTCATCGCGCCAAAGCCATCGATTTTGCAGTCGATGTCATGATCATCTGGCGCATCATAAATCAAGCGGATCGATTTGACTTTGGTGCCAACTTTGATGGGAGTTGATGAGCCTTTGACTTTTAGATCCTTGATCACCGTGACCGCGTCGCCATCGGCAAGCACATTGCCGACTGCATCTTTGATGACTGGCAGATCATCGCTTGATTCGCCCTCTTTCCATTCGTGGCTACACATGGGACAAATCAATAAATCACCGTCGGCATAGGTGAATTCTTCGTGGCAGTTTGGGCAGGCTGGCAGGGTCATTTTATCCTCTACGGGCAAATTGCAAATGAAAACTTAACTGCTTATTGTAACCGATTTTTATGCTAATTTCTTGTGTTGATTGGCAATTCATACAAAATTTTAACACTTTTGCCATATTTTGCCTTATAATTTTTTAAAATTACCCCATATCAGTCAGATGACTTGATCATAAAATTCATAATGCATGATTTTGGATGCGATTTTAGATAGATAACTTGGATAATACAATGACAGAATTTAGCAGTTTTATCATGACAGGCGCTGATGCCGAGAAGTTTTTGCAAGGACAAGTGACTGCCGATATGGCAAAACTTGACGAGGTATTTTTGCCGAGCGCGATTTGTAATCTCAAAGGCCGTGTGCAGTTTGGGCTATGGCTGCGTCGTCTTGCTGATGGCATACAGATTGTGATCAGCCAAGACATGGCGGAGGATTTTGCCAAACATGTCAAAAAATTTGGCGCATTTTCCAAGATCACACTATCAGCGCCACAGCCGATCTATCCTGCAATGATTGATGGCATGCCAAGCTTTGATGCCAATGACAGCCAAGCTGATGCCGCATGGCAACTGGCCAGCATTGCCCAAGGCAACTATTGGGTGACCAAAGACAACAGTGAGTTGTTTCAGCCCCAAGAACTGCGCCTGCATCAGCGCGGCGGCGTGGCCTATGATAAGGGTTGTTATTTGGGTCAAGAAATCATCGCTCGATTGTATTTCAAGGCAAGTCCGAAAGCCTATCTGCATCGTGTGGCTCATGCTGATGCCGCTTTTTTTGATGGCCAAGCCGAGGCGCTGGGCTTGGCGATTGTGAATGTAAGCAGCACAGATGAGGGCGCACAGGCCTTGGTCATCGCGCGTCCCGATGCCATCAGGGCGGCGGCAGCTCACGGCGTGGTTGAGCTGGCACTTCCCGATGCGCTGCAAGCTGATGTCGGTCGAGCATCCAGCCAGCCATAAATGACTGAGCCAAAAAAATACGCATTGATGTATGTTCAATGCGTATTTTTTGGGTCAATATCAAGGCCATCGGCTTACTGATCAGCCACCTCTGCCTGCGCCACTAATGTCAGCTCAAGCAGATGGATAAATCGCCCTTCGACGTCGACAATGGTAATTTGCCAATCATCAATCAGCACCGTCTCACCCTCAAGATGACTCACAAAGCCCAGTGCCTGCATCACAAGACCGCCCATGGTATCGACATCGGCATCATCAAAATGACTACCCAAGACTTCATTACAATCACTAATCAATGTCGATGCCTGCACGAGCCACACGCCTGCTTTGTCAGGATGTGGGACGATGTTATTAATATCGCTATCTTCATCCATATCATCATGCTCATCGACGATATCACCGACAATCTCCTCAAGCAGATCTTCCATCGTCACCACGCCCGACACCGAGCCGAACTCATCGACGACGACCGCCATATGCACTTGGGCTTTTTGTAGCGAACGCAGTAGCGTATCTGAACGCGCTGTCTCGCTGATGTACAACGGCTTACGCACGATGTCTGAGATACGCAGTGGTGTATCAATACCTTCGGCTTTGTTTTTTAAAAATGGGATCAAATCCTTGACCAACAAAATCCCCAGCACCGCATTATCATCGTGGCTGTCAAAGACAGGATAGCGAGAATGCTCAGTCTCAAGCACCACCGATAGGATGTCGGATAAATCATCGTCGCTCGCCACAGCGTGTACCTGCGGGCGTGGCGTCATGATTTCACGCACTTGGGTGGCAGGCAAATCCAGTACGCCTTCTAGCATATCGACCGTATCCGGCTCCAAAAACTGGCGTGAATCCTGCACCAGTTTTAATAAATCATCTCGGGTCTCAGGTGCGGTGGATAACCAACGCTTCAGCCCTTGCATTGACCAACTACTCGAATTGTCATCAGACATCTGCGGTATAATTTAACCTCGTGTGATTGAAATTTTCGCTTTTAATTTAGCGTATTGGGGCAGATTATTCAAGTGGCTTTTTGCGGATTTTGGATAATTTTGCTTACAAGTGTACCACCAAGCCCACACCAAACCCTTTCCAAACAACTACTTAAAGCTTTACCCAGCGGATAATCCGCTCTTCGATGGCTTCATCGCTCATGCCCACTTCGCTGACACAGCGACCTGCTGACGATACTTTGGCAAAGCCTGCTTTATGGCTAATGCCATCATGCAAAAGCTTGTGCCAAGGTGGCAGCTGCTGCCCTAGATACAGTCGCTTGTAGGCACAGTGACGGGGTAGCCATAGCATCTGTGGCAACTCATCTGCCGTCAAGCGAATGCAGTCAGGCACTGTCTTTTGGCGATTGGCATAATCTGAGCAATGTCCTGTCGTGCAGTCAAGTAGCTGGCACGCCACATCGGTGTACTCAGTGTAGCGGACATCGTCATCATCCAAAAACTTCACCAAACAGCACACGCCACAGCCATCGCACAGCGCTTCCCATTCATCGTCGGTCAGCTCATTAAGCGAATAGGTCTCCCAAAATCGTGGGCGAAGTTGATTGTTTGTCATCATAATCATTAGTTATCATCAAAGTGTCTATTGTACCCTAAATCCATACAAAAAACCGCTTGACTTGCCCAAAATCCCTTGTTAAGTTATCCCCATCACATCCGTGAATTTTTGGTTTATATTAAGGATAAGCATCATGACAATCAGCACTACGACACTCACTACCACCGCACCAGATGGCACTGCCCTGCACAGCTATGTCGCCATGCCGATAGATACACCGACTGATGGCACATCACCTGCCGTACTCGTCGCACCTGAGTGGTGGGGCGTGGTCGAACATCCAAAGACAGTCGCCGAACGCTTGGCAAATGAAGGCTTCGTGGCGGTGGTGATGGACATCTATGGCGATGGCAAAATGACCACCGATGCGCATCAAGCCAACGAATGGATGACACAAATGCTTGAAAACTCTGATGAGCTGATGAATCGCTGCCGAGTGATTTTTGATGCGGTGGCGTCATTGCCGCAGGTCGATGGCGCACGCATTGGCATTGCCGGCTTTTGTTTTGGTGGTAAAATCGCTCTAGATATGGCACGCCTAGGCACGCCGCTCAAAACCGTCGCCACTTTCCATGGCAACCCTACCCCAATCACCCCTGCCGCCGAAGGTAAATTCACCGCCAAAGTACTCGTCGCTCATGGTGCTGCCGACAGCATGGTGTCGATGGCCGCCATCGATGGTCTGCGTGATGAGCTGACCGCTGCCAAAGTCAGCCATGAAATCGATGTCTATGAAGGTGCTAAACACGGCTTTAGCAATCCGCACGCCGATGACCGTGCTCGTGAAAATGGCGTGGACTTAGGCTATCATGCCGATGCTGCCAAGGCAAGCTGGGATAAGATGGTGCGGTTTATGAAGGGGAATTTGTAAACTTTCAATAATACGATCACTGGCTTAACCCAGTGATTAGTCATCAAAAAAAACCGTTTGAAGTACATTCAAACGGTTTTATCATCACGCCTTTGGCACATTCGCCAAAATCTGCGTCAACAGCGTCCAATAAGTCGCCACCGATGGGATATGCACCATTTCATCAGGTGAATGTGCATTTTTGATGGTCGGCCCGATAGAGACGATGTCAAGCGTCGGATGGCTGGTCTTGATCAATCCACACTCAAGCCCTGCATGAATGACCTTAATCTCTGGCACATGACCTAGAATGTCGGTATAAAGTCGCATGGTGGTCGCTGTGATGGCAGAGCCTGTGTCTGGTGTCCAACCGACATAATCGCCGTCAAATTTGACATCAGCACCAGCCAGTGTAGCAATACTTGAGAGCGTCTGACACACCGCCGCCTTGCCCGACTCAATCAATGAGCGAATCAGTAGCGTACACTCAAGCGTATCAGCGGTCAGCTGTGTCTTGCCAAATGACAATGAAGTCTCCACCGTATCCGCCACGACATCGCTATATCGCACCACGCCACTTGGCAGGATATTCATCAGATGGATGGCCTTGGCGGTACTTTGTGCATCAAGCACTTGGCTTGGGGCATTGGTATCATTGATGACGGTGGTGAATTTGGGTTCGACTTGGCAAATCTCGCCCGTGATGGTAGCGATACTTTGGTCAATGATGGCTAAGATGGCATCTTTATCCGTCGTTTGGCAAGCGATACTCACCGATGCTTCACGGGGAATGGCGTTTCGTAGCGTACCACCTGTGATGGCACTGATACCAAAGCGGTCGGCAAATTGTGCCTCAACATCCGCCAAAATGCGCGCCAAAATCTTGATGGCATTACCACGATTTTTATGAATATCAATCCCTGAATGTCCACCACGCAAGCCTTTGATGGTCAAATCAATTGCCGTATCAAATGTTGATGCCTGCCAATCCACCTTTAGGCTCATATCCGCATCGATACCACCAGCACAGCCGATATACACCTCACCAATCTCTTCGGTGTCGGTATTGATCATCATCTGTGCAGATAAGGTCTGCGGCTGCAGTCCAAACACGCCCACCATACCCGTCTCTTCGGCCATGGTCAGTAGCACTTCAAGCGGTGGATGAGCGATGTTATCACTGTCCAAAACAGCCAGACAGCTTGCCATGCCGATGCCATTATCCGCACCGAGTGTCGTGCCTGTCGCCATCAGCCATTCGCCATCTTCAGGATGGATGCGTAGGCGTATCGGATCGGTGGCAAAGTCATGTACCGTATCGGCATTGGCTTGGGGCACCATATCTAGGTGTGCTTGTAGTGCGATGGTCGGATGATGCTCATAGCCTTGGCTTGCGCCTTTTTTAATAATCACATTGCCCACACCATCACGATAGGCTGTCATACCACGAGAGCTCGCCCATGCCACGATGTCATTGGCTAGGGCTTCTTCGTGATAGCTTGGGTGCGGTGTGGCACAGATGCGGGCGAACCATTGCCATAGGCTTTGGGGGGCTAGGTCTTTGACGACTGATAAATTTTGCTCATAAGCAAGTTGATTTAGGCTCATTTTTTATCCTTAAAAAACACAAAAAAAACAGGCTAAGCATACACCTAGCCTGTTGATTTTTCAAGTAGTGACAAAAGGCTTAAACTTGGATCAGCCAAACACCTGCTCGGCTGCACGGGCAAATCGCTCGGTCGTGCCATCGACATCGATCAGCTTATCAAGCCCAAACAGTCCAATGCGAAACGACTTATAATCGCTCGGCTCATCGACTTGTAGCGGTGTGCCAGCAGCGATCTGTAAGCCCACTTCGGCAAATGCTGCACCCTTATGCACCGCATCATTTGGCGCATGGCAGACGACGACGCCATAAGCCTGAGCAGAAGGTGCTGCGACGCTTTGGATGCCTTTGGCATTTAGCAAGGCTAGGATTTGAGTACCTAGCTTGATTTGGGCAGCTTTTAGGGTGTCATAGCCAATGTCACGAGCTTCAAACAGCGTATCTCTTAGCTGCTTGATACCGTCAGTTGGCATGGTCGCATGATAGGCATGACCGCCGTTTTCGTAGGCAATCATGATATTGAGCCATGCCTTAAGATCCAAGGCAAAGCTTGATGGCGTACTGGCAAGCACCGCTTCTTTGGCAGCCGCTGAGAGCATGACAAGCCCTGCACACGGGGTGCTAGACAGACCTTTTTGGGGTGCAGATAGCAGCACATCGATGCCAAGCGCCTGCATATCCAGCCAAATACAACCTGAAGCGATACAGTCAATGGCAAGCAGACCACCGACTTCATGCACCGCTTCACCAAGTGCACGGATATAGTCATCCGACAGCATCATGCCAGAGGCTGTCTCAACATGGGGTGCAAAGACCATCTGCGGGCGATTTTTGCGAATATAAGCTGTCAGCGTCTCAATATCGGCAGGGGCAAACTGCACCACGCCATCATTGTCCAACTGACTTGCCTTAAATACTTCAACAGATTTAGCCACGCCTGTGGCATCCAAAATCTGCGTCCAGCGATAGCTAAACCAGCCATTACGCACCACCACACAGTCCTTGTCCGCTGCCAAAGCGCGCGCAACCGCTTCCATGCCTGATGTGCCAGAGCCTGGTACGATGGCGATGGCATCAGCATGATACAGTGATTTGAGCTCGCTGGATAAATCAGTCATCACCTGACGAAACTGTGCTGACATATGGTTCAAAGCACGGTCGGTATAGACCACCGAATATTCCAAAAGTCCATCAGGGTCGATGTCGTGTCGTAGTGCCATGGGTATTTTCCTTATTCCATTAAAATCAGCTCTACTGTATCAAGCTGCGCCAAAAAAATCAAGCACCCAGCTTATGACAGATTTATACAAAAAAGCCTGCGGCAATCCACAGGCTTATAAACAGCATTCATCAATTTGAGGCTATTTGCATTATATGGTTGAAATTAGTTCTTCATCCAAATCTTCCTCACCGCCATACAATTCAACCAAAGTTGGAATATAAGCGCCATATTCCAACTTAGTTTTCTCTTGCTTGGTTGGAAATGCAGTTAAACCCTCATAACCTTTGGTTGATTTTAATAAAGATGATGGTGTCTTTAAAGTTGTAATAGATCGAGCCACTTTGTTATATAACATTTTTGCTCGAAGCACCTCAAAGGTATATCCTCGTCCCATTCGATTTGCGACCCTTGTAATACCATTATGCCCCTCAGTATAAGCATTGGTAATTCTTATTGGCGCATCCCAATAGGTGAATATTTCCTCAAAGTTATTATTCACAGTTTTAGCAACGTCACGGAAAGACTTTAAATATTTGGGAATACTGCTTTCCCATTCATGAAACCTTTGTATGGCATCGTCTTTGGTTGTTGCTTCATAAATATTATAAAACTGCTCTTTGAGGTCATAAGCTTCCTTAAATTCAGGATGCCATTTTTCTAAATTTCCTAAAATTCTTTGTTGATCTTCGGTCAATGAATTTGGTCGTCTAAGCAGTATCCACCGTAAATGCTTTTTCATATTCAGTCGGGCATCGCGATCCAAGCTACTTTGTAATGTTTTACGTTCAGTGTCTAAAGCTTCACTTGCCATTCTCACTACATGAAACTTATCAATAACCAACTTGGCATTTGGTAGGTGCAGACGGAATGACTTTTTGAAGGGTCGCCACATATCACTACAAATCCATTCTACTTTTTCTGCATCAGGCAGTTTGGCGAAGTATGGTATCAATGTATCTTGAGTTCTTTCAGGCAACATATCATATAAGCTGTTCATAGCAAGGTTGGTGATGACACAGCGATATGTTCCCATCAATTTAAGTTCATCAATACCCATAATCGTTGGCGTTTCAAACTTAATATCTCGTTCTAATTCCTCCACGAAATCGAGCGTAATGTTTTTAATGGTGTTCACCACTACACCCGTATCTTCGGCAAGCTGCGTAAATGTTCGATCTAAGCAACGCTTGCGTACTTGCTGAATCAGCCGATGGGTCGCTCTACGCTTTTCATCTAAGAAGCTGAGTTGAGGGGTAATCATGCTTTTGCATTCAGAACAGCGATAGCGTGTTCGTATCACCTCAATTTTTACTGGCTGCATCTGTAAGGGGGTATCGGCAAAATGATTGATACGCTGACCGTGTTTGTATAAACGTCCGCCGCATTCAGGGCATGTTTCCAAATGCTCACCGCTTGGCTGTACGGTAATCATAATACAGCCATCTTCATTACGGTAATCTATCGGCTGTACACCTTCCAGTTGCAGAATATCAATCATTCTAATACTCCGTTATGTTAGACGATGCACATCAATGGTTTCACCATCTTTAAGCAATTTATACAGCACCTTGATCACATTCTGCATCGCTTGTGCATCGGTCTTGAGCAACAATGCTGATAAGTCTTGATGTGAGGTCAGTGCTTGAATAATTGCGCCTTTCGTTGCCGATGGCAAATTACCTTGCAAGGCTGTGGATTCAGGATTATTTTCAATCTGAGCCATAACTACATCGTTATTTCGTAGAATGGTTACTAAATGATTGATGTATACCACCTGTTCTTCACGGGTGGAAATATCGCCAAAAGTCTGAGCAATAAGATCAATGACTTCTTTCAGATAAGTCATTTTGGTTGGCTGTAAATCACCATTGGCTGTGCCTTGGATGGGGGCTAATGGTTGAGGTTCATCCGCTTCGGGATGATCGGTATCATCGGTTTTAAGTTTCTTTTTAAAGATGCCAAAGCCAGTCAGTACCAAGCCTGAAATATCAATTTCTTTAGCAGACATACCATTTAATCGTTTGGATAAGAGCTTGGTAAATGCCGAGAAGTTTTCAAGTTCAGGATCGCCAAAGTCAATAAGCTGTGCCACATAGGAATAAATACGGCTAAACTTATCCAAATTGCCCTTAAAGCGCATCAAGGTTTGTAATTCTACGTCTAACTGCTTGCGCTCAAATTCCGCTTTTTCTGCGCCTTCATCATTGCCGTCTGCTTTGGCTTGATCAAATGCGGTTTCCTGTAGCTCAATCGCCTGTTTGAGCATTTTCAGTTTTTGGTTAAACAGGCGGGCGACACGATCGGTTGCTTTAAACAGGTCGGGATGTGTGGTTTCTTTGAAATCATGATTACTAATATCACGGATGGTTTTAAAACGAGCTGCTTTAAACTCCTCCAAATCATCTTCGGTAATCAGATCAAGTTCTTCAATATTATCTTTGATGGTATAAACCACATTCGGGTCTTGTACATCCACCATTTTTGCCCCGTTGTCGTACTTTTTGAAGCACTTTAAAATCCATTCAGGGTCATTTACAAAGTCAATTACAAAGGTTTGATCTTTGCCTGTGGTGGTACGGTTTAAGCGTGACAAGGTTTGTACCACTTCAACTTCATTGGCAATGACTTTATCAATGTACATGGCGCAGAGTTTGGGTTGGTCAAAGCCTGTTTGGAATTTATTCGCCACTACCATTAAGCGATATTCAGGGCGGTCAAATGCGATGCGTAAATCAGAATTAGGTGCATCGGCATTCATATTGGCTTCGGTAAATTCAGCATCTTCACCAACTTGAAATAGCGCCCCGTTTTCGCTATCACCATCTGCTTCATGGCTAATCTGTTTGCCCGTGAGCTTACCCGAAAATGCCACCAAGACACGGTAGGCACTGTATTCAGGGTTATCTTCAATATATTTTTCCAAGGCAATTTTATATCGTGCTGCCGCAGGGCGTGAACTGGTCACGATCATGGCTTTGGCTTGACCATTAAGCAAATTGGCAACATTGTGGTGAAAGTGTTGAATAATAAACTGCACCTTTTGGGTGACATTGGTCGCGTGTAAAGCCATCCAACGGGCTAAGGCTTTCTTGGCTGCTTTAGAATTGACCCGTTTATCATCATCAACAGCTTCACCGCCGAGTTTAAAAGCTGTTTTATAAGGCACGTAGCCTTGCAGTACATCTAAAATAAAGCCTTCTTCGATGGCTTGACGTTGTGGATATAAATGAAAGGATTCAGGCAAGTTGTCATCACTGGCAGGCTCACCATTTTTAGTGCGCCCAAACAGCATTTTAGTCGAGTGCTTTGGAGTTGCAGTAAAGGCAAAGTGGCTGATATTTTTAGACTGTACACGCGCTTTTTGAATCTGCTCAAGCAATTCCTCAACAGTCAGGTTAGCCATTGCTTCACCTGACTGCAATGCCAATGTCGCTTGCAGTTTAGATGCTGTTGAGCCTGTTTGCGAGGTATGTGCTTCATCAATCACAATACCGTAGTTACGGTCGCTTAAACTGGTATTGGTCAGAATTGCTTCCATCACATGCGGGAAAGTCTGAATAGTCACAATAATGATCTGTTTATTGGACAACAGTGCATCTTCAAGCTGTTTGCTTTTCGATTTGCCTGCATGTTCTTTGTCATCACGGTTAATTGCAGCAATTAAGCCTTTCTGATGGTCTAATTGTTGAATGGCTTCCTGTAACTGGTCATCCAGTACCGTTCTGTCTGTCACCACAATGACGGAGTTATAAAACGGTGTACCGTCATTGTGACGCAAACGCACCAGTGAATGACACACCCAAGAAATCGTAGAGGTTTTGCCTGAGCCTGCACTATGTTCACACAGATAATTCAGTCCTACGCCTTTTTCTTGCACATCGGCAATGATTTTATTCACCGCATCAAACTGGTGGTAACGTGGAAAAATCAAGCGTTCCTGTACCGTCCAGTTGCCATATAGATCGACTTTGTTTTTCTTTTCCACATAGACAAAGTTATGGAATATTTTCAGCCAATTATCACGTTGGCAGACATAATCCCAAAAGTAAGCTACTGGATAATCTTCACCTAGGGCTGCATCCGCAGGGGGGTTGCCTGCATGTCCCTCATTACCTTTATTAAACGGCAAGAAATAGGTGCTTTCACCATCTAAAGCCGTGGTCATGGCAATTTCAGATTCAGACAAAGCAAAATGCACAATTGCACCACGCTTAGGTGTCAGCAATGGCTCTTTACGTCTTGTTTTAGGGTCAATCGGCTTACGATCATTTTTATACTGCTCAATGGCATCTTCTAAAGACTGATTAAACTCGGTCTTAATTTCTACCGTTGCCATTGGCAAACCATTAATAAAGAATACAAGGTCTAAAATGCCTGCATCTTTAGAAGGGTGGTATTTAAGTTGTGGAACAACACGTAGGATATTGGCGTTATAGCGGTCAATGACAGCTTGATTGCGTCCATCTTCGGGTGCGCTCTCACTGAGGTCTATCGTGCCTGCGCCCGCCATGCTAAAGCCATTACGAAAGATATGGATTGTGCCTTTCTTATTCAGTTCATCATCCAAGCGGTCGATGATGCGCTTTTCGGTATTATTGCCATTCAAGGCTTGCAGTTTTTCCCACTTTTCAGGCTGTGTGGCTTGAATCCATGTGATTAAATCTTCGGGATAGAGTGCATATTCGGTATGATAATTTTTACTTTGCCCAACCACCCAACCTTGCGCTTGCAGTTTTTGCACAATATAGGCTTCTAAGTGACTTTCATAATGGGCTTTGTCTGCCAAGATATTCATGCGATTCCCCTAATTTTTAATTCTGTTGTAATGCGTGTTGCCAAAACGGGGCTTGATGCCATAACTCAGGCATTCCCATATTGGCTTTAGATAGTGTTTGCTAAAAAATTCATGCGCCAAACTCCCTTACGTCAATTTTACCTGTAACCGCATGGGAGATAATCGAAGAACGATATGCTTTAAGTTTTTCGATTAGTTCTATTTGCTTGGCTTTTAATAATGATATTTTTTTACATTCATTATCTAAATACTCAACAATTAAATCTTGTTCATGAACTGGCGGCAGCCAAGAATATATGTCTTTTAATATACCTTGGGTAATACTAAAAACTTTAATACCTTTAACTTGTGTTTGAATTTGTTTGCGATGTGCATTTGAATCAAATATGTATGCAAAGAATCTCGGTTTTTGTTTCGATTTTAAACGAGCAATAACAGTATGATACCCTGCGAAAACTTGGGAATTACTATTTAAATATGAGAAATTACCTGAACCTTCAAAATCTTCTGATGTATCAGCAAAGATAAAATCACCACTATTCAAAAGGCAGTTTTTTGAGGTTTTTAAATATTCTTCTGACACAAATTTCATGTCATTAATTTCAGGGTTAAATTCAAATCCAAATTTTGAATGCACCTCACCATAACTAACACACGGAATTCCTGATTCCTGTAAGTTTTCTTTCGTGATACTTAGGCCTTTACTAAAGTTGAATATGTGTCTGTTCTTTAACACCGTCCAATGCTCAGGCACATCCCCCAACCATTCCACACCACTGTCTTTCATCGGTGCATTAGGATTTAAACCTTTAGTGACAGCATGAGAAATAATCGACTTACGCTGTTCTTCTAAAAGCTCAATTAACTTTTCTTGCTTGGTAATGAGGTTGTCAATTCGGGCAGTTTCGGTGTCGAGAAAATTAGCGATCGTGTTTTGTTCAATAAGACTTGGGATAGATAACTGAATTGTTTTTAGTAAATGCCACTTAACTTGACGTTGAATCGTACCTACGCTCATAGATGCGATCATAAACTGATCAACAATCCCCTTATCACGCAGAAAGTATTTAAAAAACTTAGGTTCACATAATGTTTTGTTAAATGAAAAAATAAGATATGCAGGACTGACGATACCCCGATACGGGCTAACTCCTACAGACCCTCTCCAAGCTTGTTGATTATTCATTACGAAATCATTGACTTCAACAAGTTGATACTTTTCAAGATTATCTGCTGGTTTATGGACCATCCCACCACCCTCAGAATGGAGTATGACTCCTCTATCCAAATAAACAGATAACAATTGTTCTTGAGTCTTGTTAGTGATTTCTTTTCGGTTAAATAGATGCCAAAAAGGATAAATATCCCATTCATCAGGCACATCACCTAACCATTCCACACCGCTATTTTTATAACTTGGGTATTGTTTAAATTCCATTTTTAAACCTCCCCAAGCAATTGTGCGACTTCGGCAGACAACTCTTTGATCTCCGCCATAATGTCATTCGGATGGCGTGGCTGCTCGAATACATAGAAATAGCGGTTAAAGTTAATTTCATAACCTACCACCCCCACTTGACCGTCTTTGCTATCGGTATAACTGGTATCAATTACCGCATCAGGCGCATGAGGAAGTACCTCTTTTGCCATATAGTCCTCAATATTTTGATTTAAAGGAATATTTTCATAGTCGGTGAGGTCACTGTCCATTTGTACTTCACCATTAATTTCAACGGCTTCGGCATCAGGATTTTGCACCCCAAACGCAGCGATCAAAGCATTCTTTAAGCCCTTACTGACTTTGCTGAGTGGTAGATTGTTTAGGAATGTATTCTCAAACCAAGCATATTCTTTACTGTCACCAAATTGCTGCTCAATATAAGCTGATACCGTGTTTTGGTCGCTGTCGGATAACTTGCCAAATTCTTTCGATGCTTTAAACGATTCCAGTTTTTCCGCATCAAATTGAAGATCAATCCGTAGAGGGCGCAAGACTTTTACTCGGCGATAGCCAAAGTCAGTGTAATCAAAAATCTTACTGACCGAACTTTCTTCAAAGTCGGCATAAATACGGCTAATTTCATCAATCGAGTTTTGGTCAATAAACTTGCGCTTGTTGCCCTCATTTTTGCGCATAGATGAACCCATACCTGTTGCATCAATGAGCTGTACTTTGCCTTTGCGCTGTTCAGGTTTACGGTTTGAAATCAACCAAATATACGTTCCAATGCCTGTACGGAAGAAAATATCAGTCGGCAATGCCACAATTGCTTCGAGATAATCATTTTCTAAAATAAAGCGTCTAATTTCTGACTCGCCTGAGCCTGCACCACCGTTAAACAATGGTGAGCCTGATAGTACAATCGCACCACGACCACCACCATTTTCAGGTAGTTCTAGTTTGGAAATCAAATTTTGTAAAAACAGCATTGAGCCGTCACTGGCTTTAGGCAAACCCGCACCAAAACGCCCATTTAAGCCTTTTTCTTTATGCTCTAATTGAACCGCACTGGCATCCTTCGCCCATGACATGCCGAAAGGCGGGTTAGAACATTGATAGTGGAAACGCTGTCCTGCAAATAAGTCATTACTGAGTGTACTGCCCAATTTAATATTCTGCGATAAATCACGGCTTGGGTCAGATTCCAGTTTTTTGAGCAACATTGAACCCAATGCGACTGCATGAGTTTCAGGCTGCAATTCCTGTCCGTGGGGTACAAGTACAGGGGCAACTTTATAGCGGTCTTTGAAACCGTCTACATAGTTCATCATGTCGGTTAGGAAGCCCGATGTACCGCACGTTTGATCATAGATAGTTCTGATTAAACCATTCTTTTGTTCAAACAACTCATTATCAGGCTCAAGCAATAAAGTCGCTGCCAAATGCACAATATCACGCGGGGTCATAAAGTCCTCTGACCCCGTACCGACTTCCGCACCAAATCTTGCAATCAAATGTTCATAGACATTGCTCATGGTGCGGTCAGGAACAACATTCGGATGTAAGTCGATGGCAGCGAAGTTGTTGCAAATGCGTAGCAGTAAATTCGCTTTAGAAAGCTTATTGATTGTTGTATTGAAATCAAACTGTTCAAAGATTACACGCACGTTTTCAGAAAAATTAGAAATGTAATCTTCAAGGTTGGCTTTGGTTTTTGTACCGCCTAAATTGGAAAGGTTATAAGTCGATTTGTTATAGAACGGATTGCCGCTTACGTTAGTAAGAATATCGTCAAGCGCCATCCCTTGATCTTTGAATTGCTCATAAGTATTGAGGACAGCATCTTTCGTTGGCTCAAGTACACATTCCAAACGTCTTAATACCGTAAAGGGCAAAATGATTTTACCGAACTCTGTATGCGGAAAATCCCCCCAAAGATCATTCGCATTGTTCCAAATAAAACTTGCCAGTGTCGATTCAGTATTGTTTGGTGCAGATGCCATTTTATTTTCAACCTTATTTTGCAATAGTTAAATATTATGCAATAAACGTAGATTTTTCAACCTTGAAATGCAAATTTTAAAATTGATTTGCTCAAGTAGTTTCAACCTTAGATTACAAAAATTAGAGTTTGTTAAGTTAAAAAATAAGGTGAGATTTTTAAAAATCCCACCTTAAAATGCAAATAGCCCAATTTGATTAATTGGTGGTGGCTGCATCGGCTGCAGGCGCAGCTTCCGTGGTCGCATCGGCTGCAGCAGGCGCAGCGGCATCGGTGGCAGCATCGGCTGGAGCGGCAGCATCGGCTGCAGGCGTGGTGGTAGTCGCCGCGCCACCTGACAACTCAACAAAAGTCGGCTGTCCATGATCATCAAAAATCATCTCTTCAGCTTGTGGCGCCTTTTGTAGTGCAGCTGCCTGCGCTTCTTCAACGCGATCTACCGCATAGACTTTCTCATGGTCCTTGCTGCAAGCGCTCAACGCCACTGCTGCTGCCATCACGGCAATTAGTGCAAAATTTTTCATACCGTTTCTCCAAGTTTAAGATCAATTAAAATTGTCAATCAAGCCATCAATGCCGATGAACAATTTAAAGCTTATAAAACCCATTTTTCAAGGACGAATTCGATCACAAGTTTGGCGATGAATCCAAAAAAACCCATACCCAAAGCCACAAAAATCCAGAATGTTCCTGCTCTGCCTGCATTTGATTTTTTGGAAATGTCCCACATAATAAAAATCAAAAATGCAATAAAAACAGGCAGTAATACATACAAGCCCAACTTGGTAATCGTCTCGGCCGATACCAAAAATAGCGTCGCCATCGCAGACATGCTAAGCACCTTTGTGATAATTCATCCACATATTATAACAATATTTATCCCAACTACCAACCACCATGCAACAATAAGCACGATATTTTTAGAAAAATTTGTTACAATAGTCATCATTCATTGATTTTGTCATCTTAAGTCCAGTTGCGCCGCTCGATGCAGCTTTGGCCAGTACGCTCAGCCCAAGGATATTACCATGTCACCAAGACCCCAAAAACAACCTTCTGCCATCTATAAAGATGAGATGCGCCGCCGCAGCAGAGGCTTAAGCAGCCTATTATGGATGCTGGTGGGCGCTTTGGTGGTGGTGATGCTGTCGGTATTTTTGTATTTTTCGCCTTTGTTTGATGGTTTTCGCCGCAGTACCGCTGAACTCGAAGCGCCGGTTGAACCCATCAAAACCACCAGTCCTGCGATGGAATTTGAGTTTTATGAAGTGCTGCCTGAACAAAAATTTCAAAGCATCCCTGAGGGCGTCAGCATCCAAGAGCGCGAGGTGGTCAGTCTGCCCACGCCAAGCACGGACTTGATCGTGCATTCTAATGCCAATAACAGCGCGCCAAGCCAAGTCGAGCCTGCGCCCATCGACACAGCCGAGGCGGATGAGCCAACCAATCGACTGACGATGAGTGAATCGGAGCGCGGCATCAGCCAAGTCCAAGCTAGTCAAGGCAGCCACATCCTACAAATCAAAAGCTACGAACAAGCCCACGAAGCCGACCTAAAGCGCGCTGAAGTGCTGATGGCAGGCGTCGATGCCATCGTCGTGCGTCGCGAATTAAACGATGGCAGCTTTCTATACCAAGTCATCTCCACGCCGATGAGCCAAAGCGAGGCCACCGCTGCCAGCATCCGCCTGCGTAATAATGGCATCGATTCGATCATCATCGAACAGCGGACGCGGTGATAGCCATCCGCATCAAGGGTCGTTTCACTTTACCCCAGTGATTCATAAATCAGCCGAACAATTTATCACAATATGCAAAAAAAGACGCATTCAAGCGTCTTTTTTGATTGGCAATGTCAGTTATTCAATGCCACATCGCTTGAGGCGAGTTAATGCTTCTTACCAAACGCCTTCTTCGCCACGATCACCACCGCAAGGATGATCAAACCTGCGATCAGACCCACGATCCCATTATATAGCGCTTCGGTAAAGCCGCCAAATACGCCTGACAATGCCGCCAGATCTTCGGCTTGATGGTGCAAAATATCGATCCCATGTACCAAGATACCACCACCGACCAAGAACATCGCAAGTGTACCGGCGAATGATAAGAACTTCATCAGCTTTGGTGCAAAAGCAAGCAGTGCACGACCCATCGCCTGTGATGATGAGCTAGGTTTGTTCAGTAGATGCACGCCCATATCATCAAGCTTGACAATCAGACCCACCAAGCCATACACACCGACAGTCATCAAGATAGCAATTGCTGTCAGTGCTGCCGCTTTGGTTGCTAGTGTCGCTGCGGTCATCACGCCCAGTGAGATGACCACGATCTCAGCAGATAAGATAAAGTCCGTACGAATCGCACCACGGATTTTGTCTTTTTCTAAAGCGACCAAATCCACCTGCTCATCAGCATTGGCGACTAGGCGGTCATGATGTGCGGCATCATCGTCAAGCTCATGTGGCAGTAGATTTGGGGCGAATTTATGCACGACTTTTTCGGCACCTTCATAGCACAAGAACGCACCGCCGAGCATCAACAGGGGTGTAATCAGCCAAGCTGCCACCGCACTGATGAGTAGGGCAGCTGGCACTAGGATGACTTTATTAATGAACGAACCTTTGGCAACTGCCCATACGACAGACAGCTCACGATCGGCACGCACGCCAGTCACCTGCTGAGCGTTCAGCGCCAAATCATCACCCAGTACGCCTGCAGTCTTTTTTGCTGCCATTTTTGTCATTACTGAGACATCATCAAGAATCGTTGCGATGTCATCAAGTAACATCAGTAGGCTACCACCTGCCATATTTTCACCTTAATTTTAGAGTATTGTTTTAACTGGTTGGCCATGCGCTGAAGTTGGATTTATTAATACAAAAAATACAAAATAAGCCAAGCGCATGACAGCTGGCTTATTATAATCAAGCTTTGGCAAATGATGTGTAGTAAATTGTATAAAATTGGCACAAATGCCAATTTATATCATCGCAGGTCAAGGCTTTTTGGCGACCATCACCGCGCGTACAGGGCGTGGATAGCCTTCGATGGTTTTGCTGTCATCATTAGGATCTAGAAAGTCTGATAGTGAATGATAAGTCATCCAATCAGTTGCACGCTGCTCATCACTTGTGGTGGTGCTGATATCGACGCAGTGGACATCGACAAAGCCTGCTTTTTCAAGCCAAAGTGTCAGTGCCGCCACCGATGGCAAAAAATACACATTATTCATCATCGCATAGCGATCTTTTGGTACAAGTACGGTATTTTCATCACCTTCTACGACCAGAGTTTCAAGCACCAGTTCACCGCCTTTTAGCAGTTGATTTTTTAATTGTAATAAACAATCAAACGGCGAAGCACGGTGATATAGTACGCCCATACAAAAGACGGTATGAAACAATCCGCCATTTGGCAATTCTTCCAAACCCACAGGAATAAAGTGAATCGGTGACTGGCCAAAGCGGTTGGTCATCTCACCCAAAAAATGCCGTATCGCCATAAACTGATGATAAAACAAGCAAGATGGGTCAATCACCACCACGCTACTGGCACCCGCTCCAAGCATACGAAAGCCATGATAACCCGAGCCACCGCCGACATCGAGCACGCGTTTGCCGCTAAGATCGCTGATGTGTGGCAAGACGCGATCCCATTTGTGATCGCTACGCCATTCAGTGTCGATATGGATTTGATGCGTCTCATCACCGATGATAAAGCCGCCTTTTCGCCATGGCATCAGGTTTCTTAGCAGTGCTTCGGCTTTGCGATAGTCACTGTGAGTCAAGCTGACATGAGCAGTGACACAGCTGGCATTAAGATCGATATGCGTTGGCGATACTTCAGGCAGTTTGTTAATTACTGATTCATAATACGGTGCGTGTGCATACCGCTCTTTATTTTTGATACTACCAAGCCAATCAGGTAGGCGTTTGAGCCATTCATACGCCACAGGATGATGCTGAGCTAGGTCAAACAAGGTGTCAAATAAGGCTTTTTCGGTACGGGCAATGGTGTTCATCATACTAAAAATCGCTATTTAAACGCCACAATCGACGCAAAATTCAAAAACATAAACCAAGTCAAACGACGCTCAAATCCTGCTTGCTGCAGCCTGTGATGATGCAGCTCAAGCGTGTCGGTGATGAGTACATTCTCAAGTGCATTGCGTTTGCCACTGATTTCCATCTCGCTGTAGCCATTGGCTCGCTTAAAATCATAATAGCGTTCGACTCGCCATGCATCATCTTGTTCATCACTTAGGTGCGTTTTTTCGGTGAGAATCAAAATACCGCCATCAGCCAGTGCATCGTGGCATTTTTGTAGTAGGGCTAGGCGGGCATCAGGATTGAGAAATTGCAAGGTCAGATTGATAACAATCAAATCGCACGGCTCAAAGTCCATCTGCGTGATGTCGGCAAGCTCAAAGCGAATGTCATGATCAGGATAATGCTCAACGACGACACTTTTGGCACGATCGATCATCGGCTTTGAGATGTCGATGGCATGGATTTCAAGCTCATCAGGACGAAATTTATCCGCCAAAGCAAAACTTACCGCCCCAAGCGATGTGCCAAGATCATAGACACGACTGACTTTTTTACCATCATGCGTATTTTGGCGAAATAGGCAATGACGGCGAGCCAAAATCGGCAGCATGGCAAGCATCTGCCCATAGCCTGGGACACTGCGGCGAATCATATCAGGAAAACACGCCACCACTTCTTCATCAAAGCTAAAACGAGCCGATTTATCCAGCGGTGTCGTAAATAGCGTGTCGTGCTTGGTATTTGACATAGGCTTATGATAGACTGGTAAAAATGACTTATTATAGCATTGATTTATCAATTTGAAATTAAGGATGTGGTGATGATTCGATCAATCTTGTTGGGTGGTGGCTGTTTTTGGTGTACTGAGTCGGTGTTTGGCGCGCTAAAAGGCGTGCAAAGTGTCGTCAGTGGTTATGCAGGTGGCAGTGCCGATACCGCCAATTATCAAGCGGTCTGTACGGGTACGACAGGTCATGTCGAAGTGGTGCAGGTGGTCTATGATGATCAAGTGATTGATTTATCGCAGATTTTGGCAGTGTTTTTTGCCACCCATGACCCGACAACGCCGAACCGCCAAGGCAATGACATCGGCACACAATATGCGTCGGTGATTTTTTATGAGGATAACACCGATAAAGCCATTGCTGAGCAACTCATAAATGAGCTTATCAAAGATGGCATCCCTGTCGTGACTCGCCTTGAGATGGCACCGCAGTTTTATCCAGCAGAAAGCTATCATCAAAATTATTTTGCCAATAACCCCACTCAGCCGTATTGTAGTTTTGCCATTCCACCAAAATTGGCAAAACTGCGTGAAAAATTCACCGATTTATTAAAGTGATATTTCGTTTATAAATACTAACAAAACATACTGGATTGTGCGATAATCAATCCAGTATGTTTGCTATGCCAGTTTACTCTGGCAGTTTAACTTCCATATCAGGTACGATAGCGGACGGCTTGAATATAACTCGGTAAAAATAACTATCAGCCTGATTGGGCTCAATTTGTTCGACAAATGCTGTCACATTGTCAGATAGCACTAATGTATGTCTTTTAAATACTTTTTCACCTGTCTTGCAAATGACATTAAAAGCAGTTTTGCTATCATTCAAATCAAATGAGCATCTGCCTTCAATCTCAAGGATGTAGTTATCCGTGATACCATTATAAAACACAATACGGCGATTAACTTCAAAATTATCCGCTGATTTTCGTGTGTTGTAACTGGCAATGTTGGCATCGCTACAGCTGATTATCGCAGTCATCATCATGGCGAGGGCAGAAATTTTGAATAATGTATGTTTCATATTAATTGGTACCTTTGCTCCTATTAATCCAAAAACACCGCAAATTCATCCATAGGCACGCGTGGCGTGATAAAGGTATTGACGATGTCTGATTCATCGGCATAGCCAAGTGCGACGGTACAAACCAGCTCTTCATCATCGCCTGCACCGATCGTCTCAAGCACCACAGGGTGGAAGTGGTTGAATGCAGCTTGCGGGCAAGTGTCAAGCCCACGAGCCTTGGCGGCGATCATCACATTTTGGATCATCATGGCGATGTCCATTTTTGAGCCGATGCCCATCACTTTATTGACGGTGAAAAACAGACCAACAGGCGCATCAAATAGCTTGAAGTTGCGATCGTGCTGTGCTGCCATTTTTTCTTTATCGCCTTTTTGGATGCCAAGTAAACCGTACAGCCCCCAGCCATTTTCACGGCGACGATCGATGAATGGCGAGATCCATTCGGTCGGATAGTAGGGGAAAGTTTCTTGGAATTTGTCCGCAAGACTTGGATCATCGGCGATGGCTTGTTTGGCAGCAAAGATATTGTCAATCAGCTGGGTTCGCTTGTCGCCTGTCACCACATAGACTTTCCACGGCTGTGTGTTCGCGCCTGATGGTGCGCGGCTTGCCACGGTGAGAATATCTTTGATGGTCTGTGTATCGACGGGCGTATCCAAAAATGCCCGTACTGAGTGGCGAGCGGTGATCACGCTATCTACGATAGTAGTTTGGTCTTGGGTGGTCATGGGTAAGTCCTTGTTTGTTGTGTGGTGGTTTTTTTGCTAAGGTTTTTTAAGATTATGCCAAAGCACTGTTGCCTTGTCAAACTGTCGTAATTCTAGCATCGGCACAGCAGTGTATCTTGTTTGGCGTTTGCTCGGCTTAAGTTACGCATTTGTTGCATGATGGTTGATATTGTCGGATTTTAGCAAGTTTATTTTGAAATCACGGGCAAAATTGGGTAAGCTTAGGCTATTTGCAATTTTCATTATGGTTCTAAGGATTTTTTTATGAAAAAAACACTTTCAGTCCTATCATTGGCGGTCAGTGGTTTGGTGCTTAGTCAAACGGCGACGGCAAATGACTTGCCAAATCTTAGCAATAGCGAATTTCAACAATGCCTTGATGGCCTAAAAAACAGCAGTGCTTTTCGTGGTGTCTCAAGCCAAACCTTTGAAACCTATCGCCCAAGTCAGCCTGACCCGACGGTGATTCGCTCGCTCAATTATCAACCTGAATTTAAAAAAGATGTTTGGGATTATCTGGCATCACTGGTCGATAGCGAGCGTGTCGAAGATGGTATCCGCGCCAAGCACGAGCAGGCCGATGTCTTACGCCGTATCGAGAGCCGTTATGGTGTCAAGGCAGAGCACGTGCTAGGCGTATGGGGTGTGGAGAGTAATTTTGGTCAGACGTTGGGTAAGAAAAACTTGTTTGATAGTCTGGCGACTTTATCATGCTTTGACCGTCGCCAGAGTTATTTCCGTGGTGAATTCGCCAATGCTCTAAAAATCGTCCAAAATGGTGACATTCGTCCGCAGGATATGACAGGCTCATGGGCGGGGGCATTTGGTCAGACGCAGTTTATGCCAAGTACATTCCTAGAATTGGCGGTGGATTTTGATGGTGATGGCCGCAAAGATTTGGTGAATTCAAAAGCAGATGCCCTAGCCAGTACCGCCAATTTCCTTGCCAAACGCGGTTATCGCAGTGGCGAGCCTTGGGGCTATGAAGTAAAATTGAACGGCTATGATGGCACAAGCGGTCGCCGTGACAAAAAATCCATCAGCCATTGGCAAAATATGGGGCTGACCCTACCTGATGGTCGTCCATTGCCAAATAACATGGCATCGGCAGGCTTGCTGCTACCTGCAGGTAAGCATGGCCCTGCGTTCTTGGTGGGCAAAAACTTTGATGCGTTTTATGCCTATAATGCGTCGGAAAGCTATGCACTTGCCATTGCTCATTTGTCAGATTTGGTGACGAGCGAAAATACCAACACCAATTTTGCCACGCCTTGGCCGACAGACGACCCAGGTATCGGTCGCCGTGAATCCAAAGAGATTCAGCAAGCGCTCATCGATGCTGGCTATGACATCGGTGCAGTGGATGGTATCATCGGGGATAATACTCGCCGTGCCATCATGGATTATCAGCGTAAGGTCGGCGTGACGCCCGATGGCCGAGCGGGTCAAAAATTCCATCGCCTTATTACAGGGACGCACAGACCGACCGCCGCCACGATCAATAGCAGCAGACCGCTATCAAGTGCCCCTGCGTCAACAGTCCAGTCTGCCAACAGCCATCAGACGCCTGTGGTTCGACCTGTTGCGCGCCCTGCCACCGCTTCACCGACTGGCACCGTTTATCGCCGAGTCGTCAATGCCGATGGCTCAACTTCTTTGGTGGCGACGCCTTGATCTTTCAATGACACCGCATAAAAAAAGCTCAAAGTACGCACTTTGAGCTTTTTATTATCGACATCGACTATGCCATCAAGCGTCGTCTTCTTTATCATCCCACTCGGCATAGGTCTTCGATGGGTTGATGCCTTGTTTTTTTAGGTATTCGACCTGCTCCTCGAGCGTACGCTTTTTTTCGGCGTCGTGCATCGCTTCGGATAGCTCGTCGAATTTTTCGATTTGTTCGCGCAGGGTGCTGTTAGTGTCTGTTGCCATCTCATTCTCCTTGTTGTGGTATGGAACATTCATCAGATGCAAAATTGGCATCACTTAGTGGCATTACAACAAATTTTGAGGAAAATTGCAAATCATCGGCGCGTTTTTTACCGATTTTCACAAAATATAACATTCTTGGCACAATCGACGCCAACCATCAAGCCATCAAGCACGAGATAACTCATCATCCAGTGGCAAAAAATCACTGTCCACAAACACCATCCGCGTACCTGATAAGCGCTTGGCGGTCGTGACCACATGATCTGCCAAACTCGATGCATAAAAATACAGCACCGCATCCCGCTCACTAGAATCAGCACTTAAACCAAAATACCCAAGCAACGATCGCACGCGCTCAGCAATCGCGGTGCCTGAGTCCAGCAGCGCCATCGAAAGATGAGAGTCATCGATCCATGCTTGCAAAAATTCCTTAAAAAACGGATAATGCGTACAGCCTAGCACGATCACATCAATGCCCGCCTCGTGCCACGCTGCAGTCTGCTTGATCAATAGATCTGCCACATGATGATCGATGGGCATGCCAGACTCCACCCACGGCACGAGCATCGGCTCGAAATGCTTATGCACGGTCACGCCCTTTGGGGTAGCGATCTCATCGATCACTTGCTGTAGTAGCCTGCCTTGAAGCGTTGCTTGGGTGGCCAGCACAGCGATCTGACCCGAGGTGGTGATCTCACAGGCTGGCTTGACCGCAGGCACCAGACCCACGATCGGCACGCTGCATCTGGCTCTGAGTGCTGTCAAACTGTGCGCCGATGCGCTATTGCAGGCGATGACGATGAGTTTGCAGCCTTGCTTACATAGCCAATCCACCGCCTGTAAAGTCAAAAATAATATCTCATCCCCTGATTTATTGCCGTACGGCACATTTTGGGTGTCAGCATAATACACATAGCGCTCATTGGGCATCAGCCGCGCCAGATGGCGAAACACCGACAGCCCGCCAACACCCGAATCAAAAATACCGATCGGGGCTTGGCTAGTGGGCTTCATCGGGTCAAACTGTGGGTGTATCATGCGCGTACATGGTCCATAAAAACTACAAACTGCCGCTTAAGCGTGCTGATCAATTTGGTGAATTTTACCACCACTTGACAGCTTTAGCACGGTTTTATTTTGCCTATCATCACTGATCTGCACCAGCTCGCCCATCTCGATCAGATGATACATTGCATTATTCATCAGTCGCGCGCTGAGGCCAAAGCGCGTATCGATATACAGCCGCTCGCCACCCTCATGGCTCTTAAAATACAGCTGATGATGATCATCCAAGCGAATGCGATCGCCATTGGTGGTGCCAAACTCGATCCACAGCTGCCCATTGTCGGACACTTGATCGACTTGATTGATAAATAAAGGCGCATCAGCAACGCGTATTTGATATTTGTCTGTCGGCGTTTTTAGGTAATGCACTTTTTGGCCATCATGCATCTCAACCCACAACACACTGGCAAACAGATCCACCAGTGACTGACGGGTCATTTTTGTGCCTTCGTGCCACCACTCGCCATTATCACGAATTTCAATATCGATCGGTGAGCTGCGTTCAGGCTGCCAGCGCTCCAAAGGCGGAATTTTGCGCACAGGCTTATCATCACTGACGCCATCGGCAGCCAGCTTTTGTAGATCTTGGGTAAGGGTTTTGGTTAACTCATTGTTTTTATTTGATTTTAATTCATGTTGTGTCATCTGTATACTCCCTGATTGATTGATCATATTGCTCAACTATACAAGCAATGCTTGTCAATGCCATCGCCATTTTTTGTTATGATGGGCGATTTTTTGGGGAATTTCAAGCGATTTTTGGCTAAGATTTACCGCACAAACCCACCAACACGGTAGCCAATTTTTTTGGTAAAAATTTAAAAAACCATGCATCGGCCATTCAAAAATACTAAGCTGGCTTTAAAAAAACTTGCCTAATTAGCCAAGATTGCTAAAATAGACACATGCTTAACTGTAGCATCGCAAGCTAACTGCCAGCCTCTGCTACTTTGGATATCATTTGAGAGTTTTTATTTTATTATTAAGGATACTTCATGCAAATCGAACGCGAATCTATGGAATTTGATGTCGTCATCGTCGGCGGTGGGCCTGCAGGTCTGTCAGCTGCCATTCGTCTGCGCCAGTTGGCCATCGCAAACGGCATGGATGAATTCACCGTCTGTGTCTTAGAAAAAGGCTCAGAATTTGGCGCACACACCTTGTCAGGCGCCATCATGGAAACGCGCGCCCTTGACGAGCTGATCCCAGACTGGAAAGCGCGCGGCGCACCGATCACAGTCGAGGCCAAAGAGGATCGCGTCTATATGCTAGGCAGCGCCACTCGCACCACCAAACTGCCTGGTTCCATCGTTCCTGCCAGTATGCATAATGAGGGTAATTACATCGTCTCGCTGGGCAATGTGGTGCGCTGGCTTGCCGAACAAGCTGAAGCCCTTGAGGTGATGATGTTCCCAGGCTTTGCCGCCAGTGAGATCCTCTACCACGAGGATGGCTCGGTACGCGGCGTACAAACTGGTGATATGGGCATCGACGCTGCAGGTCAGCCAAAGGGCAGCTTCGAGCCAGGCTATGAGCTGCTTGCCAAATACACCATCTTTGCTGAGGGTTGCCGCGGTCATCTGGGCAAACGACTCATTAGCCGCTTTCATCTGGACAAAGACAAAGATCCGCAGCACTACGGCATCGGCCTAAAAGAGCTGTGGGAAATCGATGCCGAAAAACACGAAGAAGGCGTCATCATGCATGGGACAGGTTGGCCATTGTCCGAGACTGGCTCAACTGGTGGCTGGTTCTTATATTTTGCTGAAGATAATCAAGTCAGCTTCGGCTTAATCGTGGATTTGGCGTACCATAATCCACACATCTCGCCATTTGATGAGTTGCAGCGCCTAAAACTACACCCATTGATCCGCCCGATCCTAGAAGGTGGCAAGCGTCTGTCCTATGGCGCGCGTGCGATGACTAAAGGCGGTTTGAACAGCTTGCCAAAATTCACCTTCCCAGGTGGCGTACTGGTCGGTGATGATGCAGGCTTTCTAAATCCTGCCAAACTCAAAGGCACGCACACATCGATGAAATCAGGCATGCTGGCTGCCGAAAGCGTCTTTGAGGCGATCAAAGCAGGTCGCAGCGGTGATGAGGTGGTCGAGTACCAAAGCGCCTTTGAAAACTCTTGGCTGTATGAAGATGCCTATCAAGCACGAAACTTCGCGCCTGCGATGCATCGCATGGGTCAGTGGATGGGTGGCGCGTTCACTTTTGTGGAACAAAATTTATTCGGCGGCAAAATGCCATTGACCATCAATGACACCACCCCAGATTATGACACTTTGGATAAAGCAGCGCAGTCGTACAAGCCTGATTATCCAAAGCCAGATGGCAAGCTGACTTTTGATAAGTTATCCAGCGTCTTTATCTCAAATACCAACCACGCTGAAGATCAGCCATGCCATCTGCGCTTGACTGATCCGACGGTGCCAATCGCTGTCAACTTGCCGCTGTATGCCGAGCCTGCGCAGCGCTATTGCCCTGCTGGCGTGTACGAAGTCGTCCAAAAAGAGGGTGAAGAACCGCAGTTTGTCATCAACAGTCAAAACTGCGTCCACTGCAAAACCTGTGATATCAAAGATCCTGCCCAAAACATCACTTGGGTGACGCCAGAAGGTGGCGGTGGCCCAAATTATCCTAACATGTAAACCCAAAAAAGCACCAAGAGCCTCTTGGTGCTTTTTTAAGGGATGTATTATTAATAAAAAGTATGCTGCGCTGTCCGATCAGATCGGCTTACGATGGCTGTGGATCAGCTCTTGACTGATGGCATCGAGCGTGTCGGCATCATAGACTTTGGCGGCTTGACGAATCAGCCTAGATGGGCTGTGCATCAAGGTCTGACTCATGCCGTGCGCAAACTCAGCCAGCACCACTTTGGCATCCTCGCCCTGATCGATGCGCGCCATCGCAGCATCCAAAAGCTGTTGGCTACGGCGCTGTGCCATCTGACGATAGTCGCGGATATAAGCGCGCGCCCTTTGCGTCTGCATCCTCGCCTCGATGTCAAGCACCAGCTGCCCGACCAACAGCTCAGCTTCGACGGCAGCTTGTTTGCGCTCAGCCAAGTTACCTGCGATCACATGTTGCAGATCATCGACTGAATACAGATAAATGTCATCAAGCTGGCCGACGGCAGGCTCGATGTCTCTTGGCACTGCCAAATCCACCAAAAGCATCGGCTGATGGCGGCGCTGCTTGAGTGCTTTTTTGACCATATCAGCGTCGATCAGTGCCTGCATGCTGCCACTACAACTGCTGACAATGTCGGCCTCAGGCAGCACCATCGATAGCTCAGCCAGCGGTACAATGTCCACCTGCAGCGGTCGAGCCGCTTGATCCGCCATCTTGACCAGCTCATCACTCAGCGCCTGCGCACGCTCGGCACTGCGATTACAGATGATGATTCTTTTGATGCCGAGTGCAGCGACATTATGCGCCACCAAGCGATTCATCTCCCCTGCTGCCACCAACAAAAAAGTCAGCTCACGCGGATCATCAAAAATCTGTGTGGCAAGCTTGGCGGTGGCAAAACCCAGCGTCACTGCCTGAGCGCCGACTTTGGTATCACGGCGCACCGTGCGAGCGGCGGCGAATACCTGCTGAGTAAGCCAACCAAACTCACTACTCACCCCGCCATGTTCGCGAGAGGTGGCGACTGCTTGGCGAATCTGACCCAAAATCTGCGGCTCGCCTAAGATCATCGAGTCAAGCCCTGCCGCCACGCGCAGCCAGTGATTGAGCGCACGCGAATCCTCATAGGCATACAGATAAGGGGCGATGTCATCGAAACTCACTCCCTTAAACTGAGCCAGCCATTCACCGATGGCGCGCAGCTTTGGCGAGATCACGCCATCGACCTGCTCATCATCGCCAAGCGACTCATCCTCGATGCCGACATACAGCTCACTGCGATTGCAAGTAGAGACAATGGTGCAGCCACGGGTCAGCGCAGACAATGCCTGAATTGCCTCAGGCATATCCGAGCCAAAAGACAGCCGCTCCCGTAATGACACAGGGGCAGTCTTATGATTGACTCCGATAACTGCTAATTTCATAAAATAACCAACAATCGATGAGGCTTGTGTAAATTAAACTCGTTATTATAGCAGCTTTTCACGCATTTCAAGCAAAAAATTTGCAAGTTTATTTTGCCAAATTTAGCGACAATCTTAATGATGCCGCTTGGCTAAGCCGTTGTTTAAAGATCACAGCTTTGATAACTTGATGAAGCTGTATCATCCTTTGTCTTATAGTCATCGGCTGCCCATCAAGCATCTGTCGGTTTGTCGTTTGCCATAAAGCGTATTAACCTACCCAAGTGTTACGACAAGCTTGATAAATGCGCGGATTTCTTAACAAATTGGCAGCAAATTGCTAAAATTTGTGATTTGTCGGTGTTTTTCAGCGGTTTTATTTGCACTTATCAAAAATACTTTTATAATAGAGCGTACTTTTATAATACAGCATATTTGGCAAGCATTGTTCTTGTTTTGCCAATCCAATCTTTTTTAAATTGGCTGATGGTCATGATACTGCGACGACATCCACCCAAAGGCATACCGCCCAGCGCTGATGATGCTCTGATGAGTCATCATGGCATCGGCACGCCAAAAAAAGCGCAGTTGACCAGACGGCCGATCAAGCTTGCCATCGCCATCGCCTGTGTCGGCGCCATCGGCATCACAGGCATCACCGCCACGAGCGCGCATGCCAATGTCTTTGATCCATTATTAAAAATTTTATTACCTTTTTATAAACCCAAACCCAAAAGCGGCATCGAAGAAGAGGCTGAGTATATGGCCGACACCGAGATCGTGGAGCTGCCCGCATCGCAGCCTGATTTGGGTGATGAGCCTGATGAGGCACTGACCCCAAGCAGCGTCCCGAACCTACCTGCCGTACTCTTGGATGATACGCTTATCGCCGATGACATCGAACCGATGCTCGATACGCCCGATCTGTATGCACTGATGGATGCTGAATTTGCGGCGGATCGTGGCGATATTGCGCGCGCACTGACCCTGTATAAGGCCGAATCATTCAAACAAAATGCCACCAGCGTCTTTGAACGAGCGCTGTCATTGTCCATCGAATTTGAGACACCTGATAAATCACTGGCCTTTGCGACCGCTTGGCAAGACAGCAATCCTGAGCATATTCCTGCTTGGTTTTATGTGACGCATCTGGCGCTCAAGGCTGGCGAATACGACCAAGCCGCCAGCATGATCTCGACCATTTTGCACTATGATCCGCGTTCTGATTTGGGGCAGATTTTGACTGGCATTATTCCGCCAAATGCCGATGATAAGCGCGCTTTGCTCTATGCCTTACAAGGATTGCGGCAGGACAATGCCTCGGTCGCGGTGCTGCGGGCGGGTATTTTGATGGGGCTTGAGGATTATGCTGCCGCGCGCCTGCATGTCAATCAAGCCCTAAAAAGCGAACCTGACAATCTGGCATTTATTACCCTAAAGCTCAATATCCTGCGCGCCGATCAGCGCATGGATGAGCTGTGGTCATACTTGCACCAAATGCGCAAAAAGCTGCCCAAAGAAAAAGAGCTGTATCTCTACGAAGCGCGCTATCTGATCGAAACTGGTGATCTGACCCAAGCATGGGATCTGTTGGCTCAAGCGGTCAAACACACCCAAGATAAAGACATCCGCCTATTGGCTGGCCTTGTCGGTCTGGATGGCGGCCGCTACCGTGATGCCATCGACATGCTGATGCCGCTCACCGAGCTGCCCGACCTAAAAAGCCAAGCGCATTATTATCTGGGCATCGGCTATGAACGATTGGGCGACATTCAGCATGCGCGCAGCCACTTTGAGAAAGTCAATCATTATGAGCATATGCTCGATGCCAGCAGTAAAGTGGTGGGCTTTTATTTGGCCGAAAATGACACCGCCGCCGCCATCAAGACCTTGGTGCGTCTGCGAGATGAATTTGAAAATTATGCCACCGACAGCTATATTTTGCAGGCCGAGATTTATCTGCGTCAAGGCGATAAACAAAAAGCCAAAGATCTGCTGACCATTGCCAATCGAGAATATCCAGACGACGATCGGCTGTTGTACGCAAGCTTCCAGCTGCTCGAAGCTGAACTTGATCATAACGACAAGCGCCAAGCCATCGATCGCCTGTTGCAGCTGGCTGATTATAATCCGTATTATCAACTGGCCGACGCCAAGCTGCGCCTAAGCGAAAATCCGACAGATGCCAAGGCTCTGGACATCGCGCGAACCATCAGCAATATCAGCTTTGATCACCCTGATTATGACAGTCAGCTGCAGCTAGATGCGTTATTGGTGCTGGCCAATCATGCCTTATCCCAAGGCGATTTTGCTGCCGTCATCGACCATCTACAAGCGCCGTATGAAGTCAGCCCAAGGCTCGATGTCGGCATCACCTTATTGCGCGCCTATCAAGGCATCAATGATCAAACCGCGATGGCACAGCTGCTGGCAGATCTGCAAGCGCGCTTTGGCGGCAATGATGCTGCCACAGGCGACAGTCAGATTTATTAATCGATAAGCATCAGCATTGGCCGCTGCCGTGGCAGCCGATGGCAGATGATTTACCCAACCTTAAGATCAGACATTTGGACTTATCATGAAAAAACTCAGTCTCATCACCGCATCGGCAGCTGCACTACTACTCAGCGCATGCGCCAGTACTCAGCCGAGCATCACGCCCACGACCAGCAGCCTACCAAGCGCACAAGCGCCGATCAAATTTGGCATCACAGGCAAAATCGGGGTGATCAGTGTCAGCTCCGAGGGCAGACAAGCTGGCAGCGCTTTTTATGCTTGGGCTCAAGATGAGGACAGATTCAGCATCGATTTGACGGGCGCTTTGGGCATTGGTGCCACCCAGATCCGCTATGATGGCAAGAGCGCGACCTTGAGCAGTGAACGCACTGGTACACTGACTGCCGATTCGCCAGAAGCGCTGCTGTATCAAGCCACTGGTTGGCAAGCCCCGATCTCAAGATTGCCTTATTGGATCATGGGACGCCCAGCGCCTGTTGACAGCGCACTTGCGCACGATGCCAATGGTCGTCTGATCGCTGCCACCAATGGCGATTGGCAAGCCAATTTTGAGTATGGCAAAGGTGCTCTACCGACGCGGCTGCGCATCGTACACCAAGAGGGTCACAGCGTCACCCTGACCATCGCGCATTCGTAGGCAGCTTATGTCACTGATCGTATTTTCACCTGCTAAGATTAATCTGTTTTTGCACATCACCGCCAAGCGTGATGATGGCTATCACGATCTACAAAGCGTGTTCCGTGCCATCGATTTTGGAGATGTGCTGAGCTTTGAGCTATCGCCATCACAGGCACAGCTTGTCACCCTAACTGGCGCCGACACCTTGACCGATGATATTAATGACAATCTCATCATCAAAGCAGCAAAGCTACTATCCACACATCATCCCGATCAAGCGCGTGCTGTCAGCATCCATCTGGACAAGGTCATTCCCACAGGTGCAGGTCTGGGCGGTGGTTCCAGCAACTGTGCTGCTACATTGATGGCGCTAAATACACTCTGGCAGCTGAATCTTTCGACGCAGCAGCTGATGGATTTTGGGCAGCAGCTGGGCGCCGATGTGCCGTTTTTTATTTTTAGCCAAGCCCATCATGCCGATGCGCATGCGTTGGGCATTGGTGAAAAACTCACTGCGCTTAAACTGCCTAGCGCGCGCTATCTTTTGTTATTGCCGCGCGCGCATCTGGCAACCGCCGCTTTATTTAATCACCCTGATCTCATCAAAAACACCCAACCCATCCCCGACATCGCCGATCGCTACAGTGACTATGGCGAACGCTTATCGGTGGATTTTTTTAATGCCTTTGAGCGCATCGCTGCCCAGCACTCAGCTGCTGTGGCTGAGGCACTCGGCTATCTGCGCACGCTGGAGGCTAAGACAGGCACCAGTGCACGATTGACCGGCACTGGCAGTACGGTGTTTTTGCCAATACCTGAGCATATCGATGCCGCCACACTCAGCGCATGGCAGCTGTCTTCGCCCTGTCCTTGCGTGGTTGCGGAGAATTTATATTAAATAATGCTATATTTTTCAATGGTTTATAAAATTTTATCCAAAAATCATAAAATTTACTTGTATTATCCAAAAAATTTGGTATAATTTTTGCCCTATACAGGGGTATCGCCAAGTTGGTAAGGCATCAGGTTTTGATCCTGACATTCGTTGGTTCGAGTCCAGCTACCTCTGCCAATTTTTTTAAAGTAAATCGCACAGATTGACTTTAAAACAAAGTTTGCAAATCTTTTAAAAAATTTGCATCTAGGGGTATCGCCAAGTTGGTAAGGCATCAGGTTTTGATCCTGACATTCGTTGGTTCGAGTCCAGCTACCTCTGCCAAATCCGATCAAGCCAGTCATTCGTGATTGGCTTGATTTTTTTTGTAGCATTTTCCACCGCCCTCCAAGTTTACAAAAAACTTATCGCACCCCCTGCAAAATCACAACCAAAAATGCTAAAATATACCCTTAATCGGCCTCATACGCCCAAAGCCCTTTTCGATTTGCTTTTATAGGATCTTTCCCATGTCATATATGGCTGTCTTTTCAGGTAGTGCCAACCCTCAACTTGCCCAAACCGTCGCTGATAATCTGCACATTCCTCTGGGTAAGGCTGACATCAACCGTTTTTCTGATGGCGAAATCGCCGTCGAGATCAAAGAAAATGTCCGCGGTAAAGATGTCTTTATCCTACAGCCGACCTGCGCACCCACCAATGACAATTTGATGGAAATCGTCCTGCTTGCCGATGCATTGCGCCGTTCGAGCGCAGGCCGTATCACTGCGGTTATCCCTTACTTTGGCTATGCGCGCCAAGACCGCCGCCCACGCTCGGCACGCGTGCCCATCTCAGCAAAAGTGGTTGCAGATATGCTATCGATCGCAGGTATTGACCGTGTGATGATGGTTGATCTGCATTCAGATCAGATCCAAGGCTTCTTTGATGTGCCTGTGGATAACCTATACGGCACGCCTGTGCTACTGCGCGACCTAAAGCAACAAAACTATGAAAATCTGATGGTTGTCTCACCAGATGTCGGCGGTGTCGTTCGCGCTCGTGCGATGGCCAAGCTACTTGGTGAGGCAGATCTGGCCATCATCGACAAGCGCCGCGCCCGTGCTAATGAATCACAAGTGATGCACATCATCGGTGATGTCTCTGGCCGCGACTGCGTCATCGTCGATGACATCGTCGATACTGCAGGCACGCTGTGTAAGGCCGCCCAAGCTCTAAAAGACAATGGCGCACGCCGTGTTGTCGGTTACATCACCCACCCTGTTCTGTCTGGCAAAGCCATCGAAACCATCAAAAATTCAGCCTTGGATGAGCTGGTCGTTACCGACACCATTCCGCTGTCAGAAGCTGCGATGGCCTGTGGCAACATCCGCCAAGTCAGTATCGCTGCGATGATCGCCGAATCACTGCGCCGTATCAATAACGAAGAATCGATCAGCGCCATGTTTGAATATGATGTCTGATGACCCTGTCATACTATAATCCGCCAGCTTTTGGCGGATTTTTTATTAAAAAAACACCGCATAGTGCGCTGTTCGTATCCTAGGGCAGCTTAGCGCATGCGAGCCAGCAGATTGTCTTTTAGGATAAACTGATGATACAGTGCGCCGATGATGTGCGCTGCGATCAAAGCCAGCAGCAGCGGCCAAATCAGCCCAGTATGCCAATCCATCAATGTGCCTGCCAATGAATCATTGGCACTGCCAAAGCCTGGAATCTGAAACAGCCCAAAAACATTCACGCCATAGCCGCCATACATCGAGGCCATAAAGGCGGTCAATGGCATCGCAAGCATCACGACATATAATAAAAAATGCACCACAGCCGAGGCAATGCTGTGTAATTTTGGCATAGGTGCCGGCGGCGTTTTGCTGACAAGACGGTTTAAAATACGCAATACCGTCCAAATCAAAAAGCTAAAGCCCACCGATTTATGCAGGCTGACAAAATCATCACCCTGCTCAATGATCAACCATGCAGCCAAGATGAGCAGCGCACCCACCCAATGAAAAACGCGTGCTGCCACGCTGTATTTATGTACAGTCGCAGTTGCTGTGTGTGTCATGAAATTTTCCCATCATTTTGGCAGCAAGCAAAGCGCTTGGCCAAGTCACTCATATCATTTCTAATAAATAATGTTTGATATTTTACCAAATATATGCAAAAGCTTGCTTGGGCAAACTGTAGCGGTTTTGTATCTGGCGACTTAGACCGACGCTTGTGATATACCATCACACCAAACAGCCAATCCAATCCCATCAAACTTACCAAAATGATGGCACACCAACGCCCATCGCCGATTTGACCTTTCAATCAACATACGATCATCAATACAGATGAAGCTGGATGATTTTTCAGGTGATTGTGATCTATAAAAGCAGATCCAAAAAAAGGTCATTTTGGTCTTGGCGATGGCGTGTGACAAATCACGAAAATAGCGCTGGGTGTACACAGCACGACACAATCTGACGCATGAGTAAGTTATCATAGCCATCACAACCAAGCTTTTGGAGTCAAGATGACATATCACATTCAAGCTGTCAACTGGCGCGGCGGTATGGCACACCAGCAGGATGCGGTACTGATCGCACCTAAAATCTATCAGCACCAAGGACGGATTAGCCGCTGTTATGACACTGGGCAATTTTGTGTCGCTGTCGCTGATGGTGTATCTGCCAGTCCTTATTCAGCACTGGCATCACGGACTTTGTTGCAGCTGACAAGCGCGATGTACGCTGATAGAGGCGCGGTGGATTTTGTAGAGTTACAACATCGGCTCAATCAAGCACTGACAGATGATCGGCATGATGGCGCGAGCAGCACCTTGGTGTGCGCTTATTCGGTGGGTGATGAGATTGTGCTTCAGCATCTTGGTGACAGTCGGGCGTATCATTATGATGGCGTGTCATGGGCGTGCTTAACCCAAGATCACAGCTTTATCAATGAGCTTAGAGCAGATGGCGCAGCCAGCGATGATGACTATGCCAGCTGTTATGGTGCATTGATGGGTTATTTTGTCGTTGATCGTGTGGCGGATATGTCGGCAGTTCAGTTAGCAAGCCATCAGACATTGAGTCTAAAATCAGCAGAGTGTCTGCTGCTGTGCAGTGATGGCTTTTATGAAGTATTGCATGGTCAGTTTTTGCCGATGGATGAGGCAATCAGCCTAAAACAATGGCTCATCGACAGCATCGATCAAATCAAGCAAATCAAGCCAAAACAACAGCTTGATAATATCAGCGCTATCTTGGTGCGATGCATTCAATGAGGAATAAAGATGTTAAATGAAATATTATGCTTATGTATTGGTGGTGCCACTTATCACACCGATCACTTGATGCCGCTTGATAAAGTGCCAGAGAATGAGTCGATTATTTTGGCTTTTTATCATCCAGATAATCACTGTGATCGTAATCAAATCAATCAGCTACAAGCAAATGACGTGCATCTGGTGGCACTGGTGGATGCTGACGATGACAGACAGCTGCCAGAACAGGCGTTTTCGATGATCTGCTGTGATGATGCAAGACTGGTCGCTGAATTGATTTGTAATGCCGTCACCAACGGTTTGTTGAGAATTGATCTGGTTGAGTTGCTCACAGCATTGGCAGGCTGCGTATTTGATCATCAAAGATGCATCGGCATGGGCGATCAGCGGATTGACATGATCATTGATCAATCAAAAAGCATCAGATCATCTAGACAGCTTTGCATTTTTAATGGTGATTTTGGCTTTAATGAGCAGATTACATTTTTATCTGCTTGTGAAGAGGCAGAACTGTTGTTTTATTCGCTGGATAGTAGCAAGAGTATGGGTGATGAAGCTGTGGTGGATGTATTGTATTCGCGCGATTGACACTAAAGCTTCAGTAAGCAGCTTGGCGATGGCTCACCCTACCAAAGATCGCTGTCTTATCTATACGCCAGAGCCAAAGCATGCTAAGATAGCTTATGGATCTACAGGAGCTCATCATGCCAACTGGCGCAGTCACCCACTACCATCAACAAGCGCATCATCCCACTTCACAAGCTCACCCCAAGCCATGGCTGACAGCGATCATCACAACATTGATCGTCTGTATCTGTGGCTGTAGTGACCCTCAAGATGGCAGTGCAAATACACGCATCAGCTTAGATAAACAAAGCGTCATGACGGTAAAAATGTCAAAATATCAGCCAAGTTTTGCTTTTGATGGCACCATCATACCCGCCAAAAGCGCAGTGATGGATCTGATCGATGCCGCCCAAGTCAATGAGGTCTTTGTCCAAGCTGGTGATGAGGTGACTGCAGGCGATGCGCTGCTCAGCTACACGCCTGATATGCTGACCGACAATGCAGCCAATCAATCAGATGAGCTTGTGCTGACGGCAGAATTTGATGGCACCATCACCCAACTGTATGCCGTATCTGGCACGCATTATCCCAAAAAGACACCGCTGGTCGAGATCCAAGATCTTAATGCGCTCAAGTTCATCAGTCGGCTGTCAGCGACCTTGATGGATTATATCAAGGTGGGCGATGCCGTGACTTTTGGCGTCGATGGCGTCACGCACACAGGTCAGATCAGTCAGGTGGTGAGCGCCAGTAATGACAATCGCCTGATCGATGTGCATGTGATGATTCCACTTGAACCCGCCCAAGACCCCAACGATCTTTTGGGTCGCAGTGTCGTCGGTCACATTGATTATGGTCAGATTCAGGTTGGTGTGATGATGCCAAAAATGGCGGTATATGATGCACAGATGAATGCGATTGATCTTGAGCCTTTTGCCAAGCCGCCGCACAAGCCCGAATCGCCCATCGATGGCCAGATTTGGGTCATCAAACAAAACCATCGTCTGGCGCTATCGCCTGTGAAGCTATTGGAATATTATCCAAAAAATCAGCAATTTTTGGTACAAGGCATCACCGAGGACAGCCTAGTCGTCACCCAGCCCTTGCCCAAAGAGGCGCACGATCAGGAAGTTCATCTTAAATGAAGCTTTAATGGCGGGTGTGTCACAGCGCCGCATAAATGTTACAGATTTTTGAGATTGTTTGCTAAAATTTGCTTATCGCACCCTGATTTATGCAATTTAACTACAATTTAATGCTTGATAAGCGCAAGAAAACTTGGCAAGATATGCTTATTAAGTTTTCATATGAAATAGTGATAAACATAAGTTAAGCGCTGATTGTCATTGGCGTACAGTAATTTTGATAATAAGGTAAAAAGGCATTGATATGAATAAACAAATTCTACTCATCGAAGACGATCCAGATTTGGCCGAACTGATCAGCGACTATCTGTCGATGAACTATTATGAAGTGCATCATGCACCAACTGCCCAAGGCGGTTTGGATATTTTGGAGGCCAAAGAGCGCGACATCAGTCTGATCGTACTGGATCTGATGCTGCCTGACATGGATGGCATGCAAGTCTGCCAAAAAGTCCGCGCCTCAAAAAACACCCTCATCAACAAAGTCCCCATCGTCATGCTGACGGCAAAAGGCGACACCACCGATCGCGTGCTGGGTCTTGAGATGGGTGCTGATGACTATATCGCCAAGCCGTTTGAGCCACGAGAGCTATTGGCTCGCATCCGTGCGGTACTGCGTCGCCATGAGACCCCAAATCAAGCTGATACCAACTCTGGTAGCTTGACCTTTGGCCGCCTGACTGTCTATCCAGACAGCCACGAAGTCACCATCGACGAGAAAACGGTGCGCCTAACCACGCATCAATTCCAGCTATTGCACTACTTCGCCACGCATGCAGGCAAAGTATTAAACCGCGAACAACTGTGGCAAGCCATGCCAAATGACGACAGCTCAGAGAACATCGATCGCGCCATCGACGTCCACATCTCGCGTCTGCGCGCCTTGATCGAGGATAATCCGCGTCAACCAAAGCGCATCATCACCGTGCGCGGTGTCGGTTATCAGTTCGCCACTGACCAAGTATAAGCCCAAATTCACCCAAAACCATCGAGCCATGTGTTTGATGGTTTTGGGTGTTTTTTGGTATGCTCTTCAGATTGATTGAGATTTTTTGATTTATGCGCGCGCCTCATCACGGTAAATTCGGTTTTCACTCCATCTCATCACGCTTGTTCATTAGCGTGTTTTTGGCGCTGTTGACATTTACCATTGCGTTCGTCGTGTTGTCACAGTTCGCTCATAACAACTCTGACCACGCCAGAACTCGCGCCATCGCCAGCCAAATCATGACGCAAATTGAGCCATTTTTGGCAGAGGCTCAAGCTTTATCCGCCGAAAACAACCTGCTTGAGGCGCGATTTTCACTGGTGGTGATCAAAAAAAGCTTCGATATTTTTGATGAAAGTCTCAATGCCAAGATCGGCCTGTACGATCCTCAAGGTCGCTTGGTATTACAAACCGAAAACACCAACCTGCCCGATGTCCTAGCGCCAGAGCCGCCTTGGATCAGTCAAATTTTCTCCCCTGCACCGCCACATACCATCGTCGATAGCGCGCTTGGCTACTCGCTTTGGTATGAAAATCGCATTCCAAGCCCCGAGCGCCCATTGATGGCATGGTTTAACCTGTTTTCGGGTACCATTTTATTATTCACCATCATGTCAGCGGTGCTGTGGTGGATTTCGCACAGCATCACTTGGCGGATCAACCAAATGAGCCGTCAGATGAGCCGTCTTGGTGAGGGTGATTTTAGCGTACGAGTCAGTGAGCATGGCAATGATGAGATCGCGGTACTGGCGCATGGCTTTAACCAATCGGCACAAAAAATCGAACAGCTGATCAACGCCAATAGCCTGCTACTGGCGCACGCATCGCATGAGTTTCGCACGCCGATTACTCGTATTCGCCTACAGATCGAGATGATGGATATGCTCGCAGCTCGCCTAGATGATGACACCAAGGCAAAGTTTGACAAGCGCGCAGCGGCCGTGAATCGAGATCTGACCGGACTCAATGAGTTGGTCGAGAGCATCTTATTGGTCTCGCGGCTCGATGCAGGTCATGCCCTGCAAGCCACCGAGCAGGTCGATCTGTATGAGCTGACGCGCCAAGAGTGTCAGCACTATCCTGAAGCGACGCTATTGGCCGAGCCTGTCAGCCTGCTTGCACAGCCCAAGCTATTAACCCATCTGGTGCGCAATCTATTGAACAATGCCATGATCCATGGCGTGCCACCGATTGAAGTGTACCTGTATTACGCCCAAACGCTTGGCGATGCTGCCATCATTCCATCTGCCTTGATTGAGCAGCGACAAGCACTCGATGTCAGCGGTGATATTTTGTGCAGCGACATTCGCGAAGTTCAATCGGCCGAGGCTGGTAGTCGCCTGCCTGCTGAGATTTTAAAGCGCTTTGCTCGTAAAGATAAAGACAAAGACAAAGCCAAATCACAGCCAAACTTTGCTGTACTGGCCTTTATTGACCAAGGTGAAGGCATCCCTGAAGATAAGCGAGAGGATATCTTTAGCCCCTTTGTTCGCCTAAAACAAGAGAAAAAAGGCTCGGGACTTGGCCTGTCCTTGGTCTCACAAATCGTTGAAGCACATCAAGGCAAGATCAGTACCGATACTTGGCAAGGTCATACCCGATTCTTGGTTGTATTGCCACTCAAACCAAAATCGATGACATCCGAGACCGATAAAGCCAAATTGTCGTCATAAACAGCACATCCGCCTTAGCAGATGGCATCAGCTGCCATCCATATCACTGAATCTGATCACAACAAGAAAATCATATTAAGCCCCACATGCCGCGTTTTCATGTTATAATAATCAGTTATTTTATTTTGATTCTTTAGCATGAACACACGGTCTTCTACCGCCATGATTGAGCTGCAAAACTTAAGCAAAGTTTTTCGCATCGAAAAAGATGGCAAAATCCATGATTTTACCGCTGTACAGCCCACAGATTTGACCATTGATCAAGGGGAGATCTACGGCATTATCGGTGCCTCTGGCGCTGGCAAATCCACTTTGATCCGCTGCGTAAACCTCTTAGAGCGCCCAACCACGGGCCGCGTCATCATCGATGGCACGGATCTGACCGCATTGACCGAACCTGCGCTGATCGCTGAACGCCGCAAAATCGGCATGATTTTTCAGCATTTTAACTTGCTGCATTCTCGCACTGCTTTTGATAATGTCGCTTTGCCGCTTGAGCTGTCAGGCATGCCAAAAGCTGCCATCGCCCAAAAGGTCACGGAGCTGTTGGCATTGGTCGGCCTATCTGACAAAAAAGACGCCTATCCTGCCAGTCTCTCAGGCGGTCAAAAGCAGCGCGTCGCCATCGCTCGCGCCTTGGCATCTGATCCAAAAGTGCTGCTATGCGACGAAGCCACCTCAGCGCTCGATCCTGCGACCACGCAGTCGATTCTTAAGCTATTAAAACAAATCAATCAGGCACTTGGCATCACCATCTTGCTCATCACCCATGAGATGGATGTGGTCAAGCGCATCTGTGATAAGGTCGCTGTCATGGATCGCGGTATCCTTATCGAACAAGGCACAGTCAGTGAGATTTTTGCCAATCCACAGACCGAGCTTGCCAAAGAGTTCATCCGCTCAACCTTTCACATCGGTCTGCCAGACAGCTACATGAGCGCCCTACAGTCATCGCCTGCGGCAGGATTGTCGCCTGTGATTCAGTTTGAATTTACTGGTGCGTCGGTCGATCAGCCGCTCTTCTCCCAAGCCTCAAAGGCCTTTGGCGTGGAATTTAACATCCTTACATCGCAGATGGATTATGCTGGTGGTGTGAAGTTTGGCTTTACAATCGCACAGATGACTGGTGACGATGCTGCGATCACTCAAGCGATTGATTTTTTACAGACCCATCGGGTAAATATTGAGATACTTGGCTATGTGGGATGAATTACTCATCGATTTTACAACCGAAATGCACCCAAAGATGTGGAGCATGGTCGCCCAGTCCACTTGGGAGACGCTTTACATGGGGCTGACTGCCACTGCCATCGCTGTACTGGTGGGTCTGCCGCTTGGCTTCTTGGCATTTTTGACCGACAAAGGCCGCATCCTTGAAAATCGCAGTATCTTTGTCATCTTGGATGCTTTGATTAATGTTGGCCGCTCGGTGCCATTTATTATTTTATTGATTGTATTGATGCCAGTGACGCGTTTTTTGGTGGGGACGACGCTTGGTACGACAGCGGCGATTGTGCCACTGAGCGCGGCGGCGATTCCGTTCTTTGGTCGCTTGACCGCCAATGCTTTGCTTGAAGTGCCAACTGGCCTGACCGAAGCTGCCAAATCGATGGGGGCGACGCATTGGCAAGTGGTGAGCAAATACTATCTGCCCGAGAGCCTGCCGATTCTCATCAATGCCGTGACGCTGACCTTGGTGTCGCTCATCGGCTATTCGGCGATGGCAGGCGTCGTTGGTGCAGGCGGCCTGGGCAGCTTGGCCATCAACTACGGTGAGCATCGCAATATGGTGTATGTCAAATGGATCTCCACCATCATCATCGTCGCGATCGTGATGATCTGCCAAAAAGCAGGTGACATGCTGGCTGCCAAAGTCGATCATCGCTGATTGGTTGAGTTTTATAAGATTTATCGAGAAATTTGGTCATCTGATGCCGCTTGATGCTTGCATTGGATGGCTTTTTTTGCTTTAATATGATAATTGTTGCTATTTAGCAATTTTTTATTATCCCATCTGATCTGGTCTATTTTTGGAATTGATTATGACTTTTAATTTGAGCAAATTTTTTGGCGTGTGCGCCATCGCATCAGGCATCGCCTTAGCTGGCTGCAACCAAGACAAAGCAGCACAACAAACTGCCGCCCCTGTTGGTGATGCACCTGCTGCCGAGACCATCAAAGTTGGTGTGATGGCAGGCCCTGAGCAAGCTGTCGCCGAAGTGGCCAGCCAAGTGGCAAAAGATAAGTACAATTTGACCGTTGAATTGGTTGAATTTAACGATTATGCGCTGCCAAATACTGCCGTCTCTAAAGGCGAGCTGGACGCTAACGCCATGCAGCATAAGCCATATCTGGATAAAGACAGCCAAGAAAAAGGTCTGGATAACCTAGCCATCGTTGGCAATACTTTTGTCTATCCATTGGCAGGCTACTCAACCAAAATTAAAAACCTCTCTGAGCTAAAAGACGGTGCCATCATCGCTGTGCCAAACGATCCATCGAACCTAGCTCGTGCGTTGATTTTGCTTGAAAAACAAGGTCTGATCAAACTAAAAGACCACAATAACCTATTCTCAACCACCATCGACATCATCGAAAATCCAAAAAATCTGGTGATCAAAGAAGTGGATACCTCTGTGGCAGCTCGCGCCATGGATGATGTGGATATCGCTGTGGTAAATAACAACTATGCTGGTCAAGTCGGCCTAACTGCCAGCGAAAATGGTGTATTTGTCGAAGACAAAGAATCACCATATGTCAACATCATCGTCGCTCGCACCGACAATAAAGACTCTGCAGCCATCCAGAACTTCGTCAAAGCCTATCAAACTGATGAAGTCGAAGCCGAAGCCAAAAAGCAATTTAAAGACGGCGTGGTCAAAGGTTGGTAATCTAAGCACCCTTAAATCCCTATCATCGCTCGGTGATGGGGATTTTGTTATTTCAATCATAGATATGAGCCAAGTTTCTTTCGCCAAAAAAGTTTTGGTGCTACTACATATTCCATTTTTACCACTCTTCTTGGTCGGTCAGTTTGGTATTGGCTTAAATTCTCATTACCAAGACTGCTTATACATTCTTGAAAATGGGTTTTATGCCAGACCAACCATTAACTTTATCCTGATTAGCATAATATACATCTTATTGAATTTATTATATTTATTTGTACTTTGGACGCATCACCACCGCTTGCCCAAATTACTATTATCACAATCAAAACGGGTATATGCCACAAGCTTTGGTATCCATATCGCCACTTATCTGCTGGGTCTGCTGAGGTTTTTTTATCTTGATTGTGCGGATGTGTGAGGGCTGTGATGGCAACACTTATTTTGGCAAAGAGAATTTTATTATTTTTACATATTGTCTTTATCCCTGTATCACTGATACTACAGTTACCCAAGCAAGGTTTATTTAGCACAATATTATGGATGTTTCAGCTGAATGTGATGATTTTTGTGGGATTAAATCTTGTGTATTTATTGGTTGCCAATCTACAAAATGATGAATTGCCCAGACAGATTTTTAGACAAAGCAAATGGATTTATCTTGGTAGTCTGGGGTTTATGACGCTGTTGTTTGTTTTTAACTTAATTCGATTTATCATAAGTCATTGAACTTTAAACAGAGATATGAAAAACCGCCCAAATGACGAGTGTGCAATAAGCCACAGCACCCAAACCCAACACACTAACAATCGCCATGAGTGCTGCAGCAAACCATCTTTGTGCTTTGACTAGCTCATAGCACAACTTAATGCTAAACCCTGAAAACACCAAAGCAATGAGCGCCATTAGTGCCATCAATATCACCATAATAAACTTCCTTTTAAAATAAAAGCGCATCCATCGATACGCTTTTATCAGTTTTGAGCCATTTACTTTTGCTCAGCTTCTTTGGCATTACGCTCATCGATCTCACTCATCGGTGTCGCAGGGACAAACTGTCCATTATTGACATCTGTGCCACGCGCGGCGTGCTCGGTCTTGAGTGACTTGGCGACTTCAGGCGGCATATAGTTTTCGTCGTGCTTGGCAAGCACTTCACTGGCGATAAAGGTGCCGTTTTGTAGTTCGCCCGTTGCCACGACGCCAGAGTTTTCGGCAAATAAATCAGGCAATACGCCACGATAGCTGACAGGTACGGTTGATTTAAAGTCGGTAATCTCAAACTGCACATTGAGCTGATCAGCTGGATCACGCTTGACACTGCCTGCCACGACCATGCCGCCCGCACGGATACGCTTGGCTTCAGGTGCTTGACCTGCAGCGATGGCTGTCGGGTCAAAATAATAATCGGTCTGATTGCGGATGGCATACAAAATCAAACTCACCGCCACCACCGCACCGAGTAGCACGGCAATGACCCACATCAGCTTTTTTTGTCTGACTGCATTCATGATGTCACCCTTATCGTTAATAATTCATCAATTAAGATTGTTTGCGTTGTTTATTGGTTAGGCGAGATTGCGCTTGCTGTCTGCCAAGTTTATCTAGCGTCTGTTTGCGTTCATTTTTGGCATAAATAATCAAGCCAATGACTGCCAAAAAAGTGATCGCATAGCACAGCCATACATAAAAGCCATGCCCACCCATCGCCAAAAAATCACCAAAAGTCTTAAAATACGGTGTCATCGCTCGCCCTATTTATCCGAATTAACCAATCGAGTTACCCAAGCCTTGTTGGCTTCACGGCTTAAAATCAAAGAATTAGTGCGATAAATCGCCAATGCCGCCACCAAAAAATACATCCCAAGCATCATAATCAGTAGTGGCACCCACATCGACGCGCTCATTTTGGGTGCATTAGTCACCGTAAAAGTTGCCCCTTGGTGCAGTGTATTCCACCATTCCACCGAATATTTGATGATGGGCAGATTCACCGCACCGACGATGGACAAAATCGCCGCTGCCTTACCACGGTTGCTACTATGCTCAAATGCTGCAAACAACGCCATCACCCCTGTGTACAAGAATGCCAAAATCAGCATCGATGTCAGGCGTGCATCCCACACCCAATAAGTCCCCCAAGTCGGCTTTGCCCAAATTGACCCTGTCAAAAGACTCAGCACACAAAAGATAAAGCCAATCGGTGCAATGGCTTGGGCGACGATGTTGGCAGTTTTGATTTTCCATACCAAAAAAATCACCCCAAGCACACTCATCGCAAAATAAATACTCATCGCAAGGCTTGCCGCTGGCACATGGATAAAGATGATGCGATAGCTGTTGCCCTGCAAATAATCAGGCGGTGCAAAACCCAAGCCCCACACCGTGCCAACACCAAGCAAAATCGCTGCAATGGCGGCAAGATATTTTACCCAAGGTGAGAAAATCTGAAAAAATCGCTCGGTGCCGACAGTGGTCAAAAATCCTTGCCAAAGTCGTCCAAAAAAACTGGCTTGGCTCGTGCTATTGGTGGCTTGGCTATTTTTTGGCATTTTTCTACCTAGCTCAAAGGCTTGCTATAAGTTGCAAAAAAGTTTTGAAGGAAAATCACGCGAATCACTTTGCCAAAATCAGTGGCAAATCTCAATTATTATAGCACAATTCGCCCCACTCTATACAAAATTTGGCAAGCTATCTGGACAATTTTCATCAACAATCCGCCTGCCATCCCTTGTAAAATCGGTGATTTAACTGCATAATGATAGGATAATCGTTGTAAATTCATTCACCAAACTGGATACGTTGATGACTCAATTGACAAAACCTTCAAAAGCATCTCGCCAAATCTCACTAGTACTACTTGGTGCAACAGGTCTAGGGCTGACTGCCTGCTCGCCTGCCGAAGCACCGCAAACGACCGCACCTGCACCACAAGAGCAGACCCAGCAGTACACCAGTGCTGAAGCGCAAGCCCTACAGGAGCAAGCAGCTGCCCTACAAGCCCAAGCCGCTGAGCTTGAAGCGCAGGCTCAAGCTGAACAACAAGCCGTTTCACAAGCCGAAAATAGCGAAGCCACCGCTGAAAATGGTAGCGGTGTTGGTACTATGCTGGGTGCTGCCGCTGCTGGTGCTGCTGCAGGTTACTTAGCAAGTAAAGCTGCCAGTGCAGGCAAAGCGCAGACAGCCGCTGCTTCACAAACCGCCCAAACGCCAACCACCACTCAGCAGCCTGTCCAAAACACCCAGCAACAAGCTGCCAACCAAAACCGCCAATCATTGGCACAGGCGACAGCAGATAATAAGACTGGTACGACTCGCCAAGGCTTTGGAGCAACTGGCGGTAGCACGAGTGCGGCATCGTGAGACGCATCAAGGTCGCGCCACGCCCTGATTGGCAAGGTGAGATGGCTCGCATTGGCTTTGATTATCACAGTATCGATGGTAATTATTGGCAAGAAGATGCGTGCTATGTGTTCGATGAACGCCAAATCGATATCATCGAAACTGCCACCGAAGCACTGCACCAGATGTATCTACAAGCCGTCGCCCATGTCGTCAAAACGGGCGACTATGCACGGCTTGGGCTGTCAGACACTGCTGCACGACTGATTGAGCAAAGCTTCAAAAACCGTGAGCCAAGCCTGTACGGTCGCTTTGATTTGTGCTTTGATGGCACAACTGAGCCTAAGCTGTATGAATACAATGCTGATACACCGACATCACTGTTTGAAGCCAGTGTTGCCCAGTGGTATTGGCTACAGGCTCAAGGCGGTGAGCTGAGTGGCGCTGACCAGTTTAATAGCATTCATGAGCGACTGTTGGTAGAGTTTGGGGCGATGAAGCCTGTGATTGGCCAAGATAAGCTGTATTTTACCGCAGTCTCTGCCAGTGTCGAAGACTACACCACCACTCGCTACCTACAAGATGTCGCTATCCAAGCAGGACTTGCCACCGATTATATCGATATCGGTGCGATTGGTCATCGTGCGACCGATGGGCGATTTACGGATCTAAAAGACCATACCATCAGCCATCTATTCAAGCTGTATCCATGGGAGTGGCTACTGTCCGAAGCGTTTGGCAGTCATATCGAGCATAGTGGCACGCAGTTTATCGAGCCTGCCTATAAGCTGTTGATGAGCAACAAAGCACTGCTTGCTGTGCTATGGGAGCTATTTCCAAATCACCCGAACCTACTACCAGCAAGCCTAAACGCATCTGCCATCGCATCTGATGTGGTCAAAAAGCCGTTTTTCTCTCGAGAAGGGGCGAACATCAGCCTGCATCAAGGTGATATGCACATCGCAACCGATGGCATCTATGGGCAAGAAGGTTATGTTTATCAAGCACTTAGACCGCTGCCAAAGTTCACCAATCATCAGGGTCAAGCCGTCTATACGGTAATCGGTAGCTGGGTGATTGGTCATAGCCCTGCAGGGATTGGCGTGCGTGAAGACAGTACGCTGATTACCAAGGACACCAGTCTTTTTGTGCCGCACGCCTTTATGTGATGCACAACCGCCATCATACCCACCCATCCAAAATAAAAGCCCTAACATTAGGGCTTTTGGATAAGATCAGATCTTAAAATCACACTCAAAATGGCATATCATCATCCGTCACGCCGACGGCTGGATTGATGACATTTTTATTCGCGGCAGGTGCTGGCGTATTCGGCTTAGGCGCGCTGACAGCAGGCTGCTGGAATGAGTTATTCTGTGCCATCGGGTTGCCTTGCGCTTGTGGTGCGTAGTCTTGATTGTACTCATCATGATGACTCGGCGCTGGCTGGCTTGGATATGACTGCTGACCGCCCTGCGCATACGGCTGACCGCCAAACTGATTGCCACCCTGATTTGGATTGCCGTAGTGGCGATTTTGTGGTGCCTGGTTTTGTTGACGACCATCGTATCCACCTTGATTACGGGTGTTTTGATAACCGCCTTGGTTGTAGTTACCATTACCACCTTGATTGCCTTGCCAGCCACCGCCACCATTATCATTGCCACCACGAGTGCCGAGCATCTGCATGCTGTCAGCGCGAATCTCGGTGCTATAACGGTCTTGCCCTGTCTGTGGATCCGTCCATTTACGGGTGCGCAGGCTACCTTCGACATAGACCTGCGAGCCTTTGCGCAGATACTGCTGAGCGATCTCAGCCAGTTTATTATTAAACACCACACGGTGCCACTCGGTGTGTTCCTTGCGCTCACCGGTGTTGCGATCAGTCCAGCGCTCACTGGTGGCGATTGAGACATTGGCGATCATGCCGCCATTTTCAAATTGCTTCACTTCTGGGTCGTTACCTAAGTTACCCACAAGAATGACCTTATTTACGCTCATAAGATTTCCTTTTTTGTTGTTAAAAACGATAAAAATCAGCTGAAATATCGCATCAATTTTACTGCTTACTTTACGAAATTTAAAGTAAAATTGCTAGGGGTTTTTGGCAAATTTACAAATTATTTTGTCAAATTAAGGGTCGTAACTTGACCATTTGCTATCAAACTTAATTTGCATTTTATCCAATAGCCATGAATTATTTTCTTGACGAATGAATATAAAACGATGCAGTGTATTTGAATCATTTTCGGTGTAAAGATAAAGCCGATTTTTGCTAATGTATTCACTGTCCACGACTTTATGGTCTTTATAACTGCCACCACCTTGTAAGTGCATTCTTTTGGTATCATGCCAATTTTCGGTAAAAAACTGCCGATAAATCTCTGTACTTTTTTGAATGATTTCATCAGTCAAATCCAGTTCGGCAATCTCTTCCCAAGCATGGATTGCATCAAAAAATGTCGATAGATGGGTAATAATCTGCTTCAAATCACCATCATCAATCTGTTTTTTATTCTTTTTATTTGCTTGACGCTGAATATGGCGAAATTCAGCCAATTGCTCATCAGAAAATTGTCCACCTCGAGCTATCGGCGTAATATGCGAGTGCTGAGCTAGTGTCAACAGTCCCTGCCATGTAATTGGTGTACCCTCTATCAGCATGATATTTAAATTGGGAATTTGTGCAATCAGTGACAAAGCTCCATCGCTCACTTGAGTGTTTTCTAACCATAGCGTTGATAATTTTTTATGCCCTACAAAATAACAAAATCCTTGTCCTGTAATATTAGTATTGCTAATAAATAAATATTGCAAATTGGGGAATTTTGCCAAACTTTCTAAGGATTTGTCAGTGATTTTCGTACCAATTAAATTCACATTTACAATCTGCTTAGCAGTGATATTTTGACAAAGGTAAGAAATATCATCATCAGCAATGGGTAGATTTTCTAAGTTAATATTATAAACATTAACCAGTCCATCTTTCTTGGCTTGCTCAAAATCAAATTTGAATGACATTACTTTTAATCCATTAAAACTGCTTTCAAAAACCGCCCCGTATGCGATTTATCATCCATCGCCACCGTCTCTGGCGTACCTGTGGCAACGATTTCACCGCCACCGCTACCGCCTTCGTAGCCCAAATCCACAATCCAATCAGCGGTCTTGATGACATCCAAATTATGCTCAATTACCACCACCGTATTGCCCCGATCACGTAAGGTATGCAAGATGTGCAATAGCTTGGCAATGTCATGAAAATGCAGGCCTGTGGTCGGCTCATCTAAGATGTACAAGGTCTTGCCAGTATCTCGCTTGGCAAGCTCTTTGGCAAGCTTGACACGCTGCGCCTCACCCCCTGATAGCGTCGTCGCCGACTGACCCAGACGGATATAGTCCAGCCCCACTTCGTGTAGCGCCTCAAGTCTGCGATGAATCACTGGAATCGCCTCAAAGAACACCATCGCCTCTTCAACCGTCATATCGAGCACATCACTGATGGATTTGCCCTTATATTTGACTTCCAGCGTCTCTCGGTTGTACCGCTTGCCATGACAGGCATCGCACGGCACATACATATCTGGCAAAAAGTGCATCTCAACCTTGATCAAGCCATCACCTTGGCATGACTCACAGCGACCGCCCTTGACATTGAAGCTAAATCGCCCTGCCTTGTAGCCACGAGCTCGCGCCTCGGGTGTCTGAGTGAATAAATCACGAATCAAGGTAAACACACCTGTATAAGTCGCAGGGTTACTGCGTGGCGTGCGACCAATCGGACTTTGGTCAATATCCACCATCTTATCCAGATGCTCAAGCCCTGTGATGCTGTCGTATTTTTCGGGGACAAGTGTCGTGGCGTTATTGAGTGCAGTGGCTGCCAGTGGCATCAAGGTGCGGTTAATCAAGGTGGATTTGCCTGAGCCTGACACACCCGTGATACAAGTCATCACACCGATTGGGATGGATAGATTGACATTTTTTAGGTTATTACCACTTGCGCCATCAAGCCTAATGTACAGCGGCTCTTCAATGCTGGACTTATTTTTGCCCTTACCTGTTTCGACGGTGATGGTCGCAGGCGTATGACGCACGCTTGGCACTTCGATGCGACGCTTACCCGATAGATACTCACCAGTCAAAGAGCCTTTGGTGGCGGCGATTTGCTTAGCCGTGCCTTGAGCGACCACTCGCCCACCGTGCACGCCTGCACCGACACCGATGTCGATGATGTGATCGGCTTGACGGATGGCATCTTCATCATGCTCGACGACCACGACGGTATTGCCCAAATCTCGCAAATGAGTCAAGGTCGAAAGCAAGCGGTCATTATCCCTTTGGTGCAGACCAATCGACGGTTCATCAAGCACATACATCACACCCATCAAGCCAGCACCAATCTGACTGGCTAGGCGAATACGCTGTGCTTCACCACCTGAGAGTGTCTCGGCACTGCGAGCCAAAGTAAGATATTCAAGCCCAACTTTAGTCAAAAAGCCCAAGCGTTCACGGATTTCTTTGAAAATCTTATCCGCCACCTCGCCTTTGGCGCCATCGATATGCAGATTCTCATAATACTGCCACGCCTCACCGATCGGCAGATGAATAATCTCGCCGATGCCTTTGCCATCGACCTGTACATGACGCGCGATGTCATTGAGACGCACGCCATCGCAGACATTACACGCCGTGTCAGATAGGTATTGGGCAAGCTCATCACGCACAAGGTTACTCGTCGTCGATGCATAGCGACGCTCAAGATATGGCAAAATACCTTCAAATGGCACGGTTTTTTTGCTTTTTCGACCGGTCTCAAATACAAAATCAAACTCGATTTTTTCTTTGCCAGAACCATGCAGGATAATGTCCTGATGCTTTTTGGGTAAGGTTTGCCATGGTGCATCCATATCAATATCAAAATGACGACACACCGTACTCAAGATGCCAAAATAATACGCATGGCGTTTATCCCAACCATGAATCGCCCCTTGGTTGAGCGACTTTTCAGGATGGGTAACGATGCGTTCGGCAGCGAAATACTGGCGTTTGCCCAAGCCATCACAAGCAGGACACGCCCCAGCAGGGTTATTAAAACTAAACAGGCGTGGCTCAAGCTCGCTCACCGCACGATCGCAGACTGGACAAGAATGCTTGGCGGATAAAATCTGCTCATCATCACCATTTGGGTTGCCATCCATGTGGTGCAAGATAGCAATGTCATTACCAAGCTTGAGTGCTGTCTCAAGGCTCTCTGCTACACGATTACCCAAATCATCACGCACCTTAAAGCGATCGACCACCACCTCAATGCTGTGTTTTTTGTTTTTTTCTAGACTTGGCAATTCATCGGTATCATAAATCACGCCATCAATACGCACCTTGGTAAAGCCCTGCGATGGCAGCTGCTCAAGTAGTGCCGTATGCTCGCCTTTGCGTTCACGCACCACAGGCGCAAGAATCATAAGCTTAGTATCAGCAGGCAAGCCGAGCACGCCATCAACCATCTCACTGACCGTCTGTGCTACCATCGGCTCGCCATGCTCAGGACAATGCGGTACGCCCACACGAGCAAATAGCAAGCGCAGATAATCATACACTTCAGTAATCGTGCCGACGGTGGAGCGTGGGTTGTGGTTGGTGGATTTTTGTTCGATGGCGATGGCAGGGGATAGACCTTCGATGCTATCGACATCAGGCTTTTCCATTTGGCTCAAAAATTGGCGCGCATAAGCGGACAAGCTCTCGACATAGCGACGCTGACCTTCGGCATACAGCGTATCAAAGGCAAGCGATGATTTGCCCGAGCCTGACAAGCCTGTGATGACGACAAATTTATCACGAGGGATATCGACATCGATGTTTTTGAGATTGTGCGTGCGCGCACCACGGATACTGATTTTGTCGTGTGCCATAGACTTGCCTTTTTTGATATTTTAAATAGATATTATAAGGCATAATGGGGCAAAGTTGATGGATTTTAAAGTGGTAAATTGTAAGGCGTACAACAATTTTTATACCATCGAATCAAGCCATGATGATAGACTTACTGTAAAATATTGGCTATATTTTTGTAGTGAGAGCATTACCGTGTTTTTTATAACTCTTAACCCCAAAGATTTTTCGGTCGCTTATGCCAAACAAATCGCCGAACGCATTCTTGCTCGTGACCAAAAAAATCCCATACTGACCGATGAGCAGCGTCAGACACTGAACGCCATTACTCGTCCGATGCTTGGTAATCACGAAGATGAAATCAAGCGCCTATGCCAAGAAGTGGTAGATACGCTTGTCGTCACCGATCCAAAAGGCAAGACGCTAAAGTTTTATCGAGATGATGCACAAGGCTTGTTGTATTTTGGTGATGAAGACGGTTGGCGTGCTGGACAAGCACTGCATAAGCACCCCAATCTTGACCCCAGCCATCTCAATCAAGACTGACATGACCTATCGCATCTATCTTGGCGGCTCGTTTGACCCTGTTCACCACGCACATCTACAGATGGCGATGACAGCCTTCGAACAGTTATCCGCTCTGCGCCTGCCTGTGACAGTGACGCTACTGCCCACCGCTGGCAATCCCTTTAAAGGAGTGCCGACACCCACAGCACATCGCCTTGCCATGCTAACGCTTACCACCGCTCATCTGCCGATTGGTATCGATGAGCGAGAGATTCACGAGCCGCCACCGGTTTATACCATCGATACCGTGCGGCAGTTGCGTGGCGAGTTTGCCGATGATGTGCTGATTTATCTGATTGGACAGGACAGCCTAAGCAGTCTGCCAAGATGGAAAAGTGGTGAGCAACTGCCTGATTTGGTGAAATTTTGGGCATTTAATCGTGTGGGCGAAACCGAATCTATCGATCCATCGATATCGGCGCGCCTGACGGATGATTTGACTCAGTTTTTGTCAGATGATGGCTTGATTTATCAAGATCCTAGCCCGATCGCGGCAATGTCATCGAGCCACATCAGACAGCTAATCGCTGATGGCAAGGCAGATACACTGACAGACTATCTGCACCCTGCGGTCATTGACTATATTGATACACATCAGCTATACCAAGACGGCTAATTTGTGTTATAATATTGAGTTTTCTGATTAATTTTTTTGAATTTATGACTACTTTAACTTTAGAGCAAACCTTGGCACTTGTCATTGAGACACTCGATGACCTAAAAGCCAAAAACATCACCACGCTTGAGATTGAGCATCTGACCGAAGTCGCCGAACGCATCATCATCTGCGAAGCCACTTCCAAGCGTCATGTCAAAGCACTCGCTGATAAGCTTGGTGCCGCCACCAAAGAAGCAGGACTTATGCCACTAGGTCGTGAAGGCGACAAAGATAGCGACTGGACACTGGTCGATCTAGGCTCTGTGGTCGTCCATGTGATGACGCCACAGGCACGCGAGTTTTATGATTTAGAAGGTCTGTGGTCATCACCTGAAGCACTGCGCGCATTGGCGGTTGCACCAAAAGACTAGGCCTGTCACACAAAATAACCGTTCATACCAAGCCGAACACGGCAAAAGTATGAACGGTTTTTTCTTGCTGAATGAATCAGCCAATAGCCGTCTGGCGCTTTGAATTATGCTCGAAGCTGATAGTACCACGGATACTGCTTACCAAAGCCAATCTCAGCCAAATTTGCCAAAATTCGAGCTGTCAGCCCCCAGACCACCTGCTCGCCTGCCCCGTCATCGCCAAGCCATGCCGGTGTATGCAAGGTAAATCGCCGCACGCCAAGCATTCTAGGCATCGCATACGCCACAGGCGGTGTGAGTATCCGCTCAAAATCCAGCCAAAATATCGCATCAATTTCATCCTGATTGGCAATCAGCCCTTCGATCGCCGACTGCTCGATACTTGCCACCACAGGACGCACAAACAGCCCACTGCGAGACATCTGCATCGGCAGATAACCAATCGGCGATATATGATGCTGACACAGCCCCACTTCTTCAAAGGCTTCACGGCACGCCACCGATAGGCTTGATACATCCGTATCATCTCGCTTGCCACCGACGAATGACACTTCGCCAGCATGGCTATTCAGATTCACCGCACGGCGTGTCAGAAGCAGTCGTGGCACAGGCTCATCACTGATGGCGACGAGCACACACGCATCAGGCAAAGGCGAAGTCTGTTCAGCCAATATTGATTTGGCGACAACATCGGCTGACAGCAGCTGATTATCCCCTTTGGATAAGGGCAACACGTCCAAGCCGCCATCTTGCCAATAGCGATCAAGCTTAGCAGTCAGCATGGCAAATTGCCCTTGGGTGGTTGGGATATATTCACGATCGATGAATGTGACATCGGTCTGCTGGGTCAAATTTGGCATAACAGCATTTGTAATTGCGATGGATTTGTTTTAAACTAAATTATCACTCATCAAATGTCAAGGCTTAAGCTCATGCCCTACTGCCTACACTGCGGCACCCAAGCCCAAGAAATCATCCCACCAGGTGACAGCAAAGTCCGTATCGTCTGCCCTGCTTGCCACTATATCCATTACGACAATCCCAAGATGATCTGCGGGGCGCTTGTGCGTCATCATGATCAGGTGCTTTTGTGCCGCCGAGCGATTGAGCCACAGTATGGCAAATGGACACTGCCGGCAGGCTTTATGGAAATCGGCGAGACCATGCTCGAAGGCGCGCTGCGTGAGACCATCGAAGAAGCTGCCGCCATCGCCACCGACGCCAAGCTGTATTGCTTATTTGATCTGCCGTTTTTGGGTCAGATTCATGCGATGTATCTGTCCAATCTCACTGCTGATGGTCGCTTTGGTGTGGGTGTGGAGAGTCTTGAGTGTGCGTTATCTGATGAAGCGGATTTGCCGTGGGATGAGCTTGCGTTTCGCACCATTCGCTTGACGCTTGAGCATTATTTGGCGGACAAGCAGGCGATTATTGATAAAGGGCTTGACCCTAATGACTTTGCCAATTATCCACTGCACCAAATCACCTTGGATGAGATTGTGGTGGATGAATTGACTTAATCGACTTGATAGCATCCACCACATGATTTACCAAATCACACTTCCAATATAAAATTAATCGGCCCATCATTTTGGGCGATCACTTGCATATTGGCGCCAAATTGCCCTGTGGCGACGGTGTGATGCTGAGATTTGGCATAGTCGATCAGCCGTGCAAATAGCTCATTTGCCTGAGCGGGCGGCATCGCAGGGCCGAAATCTGGTCGGCGACCCTTGTCCGTCTTTGCCATCAAAGTAAATTGCGATACCAGCAGTAAGCCGCCACCGACATCGACGACGCTTTTATCCAGCTTACCAAGCTTATCAGCATCAGTGGTATTCTCAAAAATACGATAGCTTAACACCTTATCCACCAATCGGCACGCCTTATCATAATCATCGTCATGACCGATGCCGATATAGGCCAGCACGCCTGCATCAATCTGCCCAATGGTTTGTCCATCGACATCGACTTGGGCATGGGTGACTCGTTGAATCAGTGCTTTCATGAGTTTTTCCTAAGTATTTGAAAATTAACAGTAAAATTACCGATACTGCTGTTTTGACTTGCCAAAAATAAACTTTAGCCAGTCACCACAGGAATCTCCCACCACCTCGCCTCTGGATGGTACTTGGCAAGATATGCCTGTAGATAGCGTTTGGTGTCATTGGCGATGGTTTCATCTTGGCTATCATCAGCAAGATTGTAGGCGACAGCATGAACACTGATGCCATTATTTTTTAGTATTTCTAAAGTAAGTAGCGTATGATTAATACTGCCCAATCTGCCTGAAGTCACGACAATCACCGGATAATCGTGCTGGGCAATATGATCAATCATCAGCACATCTCGCCCATCTTGATCAATCAGTGGCACCATCACACCCCCTGCCCCTTCGACCAATACGACCGAATAACGGCGCGCCAGTGCATCGGTACACGCAGTGATGTACCCAAGATCGATCGGCCGATCATCCAGCCGACTTGCCAAATGCGGTGATGCAGGATAGCTTAACAATACTGGCATTGTCAATCTGACACCATCGGCATCAGGCAGATCTTCAGGGAGCATTGGCACGCCCATCAGTTGGCGGTGCATGATGATGTCATCACTGATATCGCAGTTGCCGGTCTGCACCAGTTTTTGGGTGATGACCTTGATGCCATCATCCATCAGCCGTCTTGCGATGATGCCTGTTGCGATGGTCTTGCCGATATCGGTATCAATACCAGTGATAAAATAGATGCCTTGCATGGGTCTTCCTTAGGGTTTTTTGGCAAGTATGATAAGCGGATGATAAGTCAATGGTACACCATGATCTGTGGCAAGTGATTGATATGCTTGACAAAATTCATCCAGTCTTGTGCGTGTCCAGCGATACTCACGATCTGATCCAGTGACACCTGTCGCCTTTAGGTGGCGAAGTGATGCCATCGGATTATCAAAATACAGCACTTCATGCCATGCGTGTAGTTGGCAAATCTGCCAGCCCTGTGCTGTGATGCACTCACGAAGTGCTTGAACTGTATAATACTCAAGCCCTCGCCCTGTCAGCTGTCTGATTTCACGCAGGTTGTCCACGCCAAAACTGCTAAACGCCAAAACCGCACCCGACCGACACACCTGATACAGTCTTGCCATCAGTTGATCCAGTGGATAAATCCATTGTAAGCTGGCGCCCGATAGCACCAAATCCAATCCATCGGGCAGCTTGACCGTACTGATATCACCAATCAGATAGTGATAGTCAGCAGCGTCCAGATGCTTTGGATTGTGCATGATATCATCATATAAATCATTTAAAATCAATAGCTTGGCCGTGCATCTTTTGGCAAAGCGATCGCTTAATAAACCACTACCGCAGCCAATTTCGAGCACTTGATCAAAATGATGACCGCCCATGTTCACAAGCTCATCCACCAAGCGTTCTGCCATCATCGCCTGCACAACTGCCTGTTGCTGATAGCCATCATAAGCCCGTGCAAAGCGTTTGGCGATGTGCGATGTCTGCACAGTTTGCATCGTCACCGAATGGCATTTTTCTGCTGTCATGTCAGCTGTCCGATGGCATGGCAAAACTGCGTAAACTCATCATCACTGATGGTGCTATTTAGGCAGACTCTGAGCCGTGATTGGTTCTGCGGTACAGTTGGTGGTCGTACACCTAGGACAAAAAAGCCCTGCTTGGTCAGCTCATCGGTAGCACGCATCGTGCGTGCGTTGTCCTTTAGGATGATGGGCACGATCTGACTGTCTGATGGACACTCTAGACCCAAGCTTTTGATGTGCATAATCAGATGTTCATGCCGTATTTGAAGCTTGCTTCGTTCAGCGGTCATGCTGATGATTTTATCAAGGACAAATGCCGTCCAAGCGACATTCATCGGTGGTAAAGCCGTACTAAAAATCAAGGGGCGCATGGTATTAATCAGATAATCCTTGATCATCTGATGACAAATCACATAGCCACCTACCGATGCCATCGCCTTGCCAAACGCCCCAACAATCAAATCAATCTCATCAATACAGCCAAAGGCTTCAGCGCAGCCAAGCCCTTGTTTACCACGCACTCCGATGGCGTGTGCTTCATCGATATACAGTATCAGCTTGGGATATGTCGCCTTCAGACGCACCAAGGCAGGCAAATCGGTCACATCCCCATCCATGCTAAAAATTGACTCAGTAACGATCACGATGCGGTCGATGCTCATATCATCATGATATTTTTGGATAAGTGTCTCAAGATGCGTCAGATTTTGGTGCTGATAGCGTACGCCTTTTGTACCATTAGCAGCCGCCAAACGCATCCCATCAATGATGCTGGCGTGTACCAATTTATCCGCCAAAATCAGTGTCCGCCCATCACAAATCGCTGGCAAAATCCCAACATTGGCATGATAGCCACTATTAAACAGCAAGCAAGCACGCCCCAAAAACAGCTCGCCCATGCGCTCTTCAAGCGTCTCATACACTGCAAAATTACCCGTCAGCAGTCGTGATGATGACGAACCAAATGGCAGATAATCCTGATAAGTTGCCAAAAATTGTGCCTGTAGATGCTCATCACTTGCCACGCCCAAGTAGTCATTACTCGCCAGATTGACAAGCTTTTGACCATCCAGATGGATAGATGCACCTTGATGATGTAGCTTACGAAAACTACGATAATTATCTGTCTGCTTGAGCTGATCTAGATGCTCGGCAAACTGTGCCAACATTCGCTCAGACATCTGCCATCTCTCCAATCATCCATACCATCTGGGTCAGTAGCGTAGCCAGCTCACCCTCACTGATGGCAAACGGCGGCATCAAATACACCAGCCGTCCAAATGGCCGAATCCAAATCCCCCGAGCGACGCACTGCGCCTGTATCCACCGCATATCCACAGCACGATCAAGCTCCACCACCGCGATCGCCCCAAGCACTCGCACATCTGCCACGATGGGTAGTTGTTTTAGTGGCTCAAGCGCATCTTGGCACTGCTGCGCGATGCTTGCAACCTTGGCTTGCCAGTCTTGGGATAATAATAACTGCGTGCTTGCCAACGCCACACGGCACGCCAAGGGGTTTGCCATAAAAGTCGGGCCATGCATGAATACGCCTGCCTCGCCATCACTGATGGTATGCGCCACTTGGCGTGTGGTCAAGGTCGCCGACAGCGTCATATAGCCGCCGGTCAATGCCTTACCTAAACATAGGATATCGGGTGTGACATCGGCGTGCTCACAGGCGAATAATTTGCCGGTGCGCCCAAAGCCTGTGGCAATCTCATCAAAAATCAACAATACCCCGTACTGATCACACAGTGTACGCAGGGCTTTGAGATAATTGGGATGATAAAATCGCATACCGCCAGCACCTTGGACGACAGGCTCAATGATAAATGCCGCCAAAGTATCGCCATACTGCTCAAATGCCTGATACACAGGCAGCATCTCATCCGCCGACCATGGCTCATCAGGACGGATGCTCGGTGCTGGTACAAAGATACGCTTGGGCAGACTCTCACCAAACAGGCCATGCATCCCTGTCACTGGATCGCAGACGCTCATGGCATTCCAAGTATCGCCATGATAGCCTGAACGCGTGGTGATGATATTAGATTTGTCAGGTTTGCCTAGAGCGTGCTGATACTGCACTGCCATCTTGAGCGCCACCTCGACTGCCACTGAACCTGAGTCCGCAAAAAAGATGTGCTCCAGCGGCTCGGGTGTGATATCAATCAATAACCGAGCCAATTCGATGGCAGGCTCATGGGTCAGACCACCGAACATGATGTGCGACATCTTGGTCAGCTGATCTTGAATTGCTTGATTGAGCACAGGATGATTGTAGCCGTGAATGGCGCACCACCAAGACGACATCCCATCAATCAGCACCGTACCATCTGTCAGATGAATCAAACAGCCATCCGCCCGTGCTACCTTTAGTGCAGGAATCGGCTGAGTCATCGATGTATAAGGATGCCAAATGTGAGCGGTATCAAAATCATCTGTCGGCAAGGTCATGGCAGTCGTCTAATTGGTTAAGAAATCCAAATTATAGCACACAGCATGGCAAAACCAACTAAATTGATGCGCGGCTGTGGTCATGGTAGTTGTTGATAAGCAGTAAAAATCCCCTTGAAAGATGTTCAAGGGGATTAGATGGGCGGTCTGATTAGAATTTAAATTCAGCACTGAGTTTAAAATTACGCTCTGGTGCGTAGAATCGATGGATGCCTTGACCTGTCGTTTGATTAATCATATTACTGGTGCCAAATGAGCGGATGGATCGTGCCGAATCCCAAGTTAAGTATTTTTTGTCAAACAGATTATACACGCCTGCTTGCAATGTCACATGATCTGTCGGGCGATAATACGCGGTCAAATCCCACAGACGATAAGCATCACTGCGCCATTTGACTTGACTATTATCCGCACCCTCTTCGCGATAAAACATATTATAAGTGTCTTCAGCTTTTTTGGCATCCACATGCGTCAGATACAGATTGGCACCGAATTTTTCATTGGCATGATCATAGCCGATGCCGATCACCGAGGTGCGCGGCTGAATGGCGTTGATCGGTATGTCGCCAGCCATGCGGCCTTTTTGATCGGTAAATTTGTAGCTGGCATTCACCCCTTGTAGTGATGGGAAAACCTCGCCGACATTGAGCTTAGCATCAATTTCGACACCTGTAATTTTGGCTTTATCAACATTGACATTCTGATACAGTTGATGCTGCAAGGTCGGAATATTGCTTTCATAAGGGTTTTTAAAGGCTTTTTGACCCAGATAATCCAAATTTAAAAAGTCGTCATAATCACTTTGAAATACACTGGTAGTCACATGCCCCAATTTGCCATGCAGGGTCAAAGCCAGCTCTTTATTGTGCGCGATCTCAGGTTTTAGATCGGTATTTGGCAAAATGGTGAAGTCAGGATGCTTGAAAGTAAAATACATCTCATCACTGGTAGGCGTTCTAAAGCTACGGGCATATTTCAATTGCAATCTGGTAAAGCTCGTTGGGTCATATGTCGCACCCAATGCATAAGAGTGTGCTGAATATTGTTTCGGCTGAGCAAAGTAGGCGATATTTTGGGCAGGATTATCCGCCACGCTTTGCTGATACACATCCTCAGCATTCTGCCAAGCGGTTAAATCGGCGATGAACTTTGGATCTGATGAGCCTTGATATTGATCATCCCACCAATTTGGTTTGGTGCCATGTGTCGGTGTTGGCAATGGCACGAACAGCCCTTTGACCATATCATCAACGATGGCTGGACTCTCACCCGCGACATAATTGGGCTGATATTTGATCTTATCATAACGATAGCCCACATCCAGACGCAATTTGTCAGTCACTTGAATTTTATCGGCAAAATACAGCGCCCCTGTCTTTGTGGTGACAGGAATCAAAAATGAGCTAAGCGGTGAATGGCTTGGGCAGGCATAAGTATTGGTATTGCGCGAATGCCATCGATCGACATTGGCCGTGTCTTTGGCCTCAGCGCAATTGTCATACAAAGACTTGCCATCTTTTCTAAGGCCGATAAATCCCTGCGCCCACCACTGCGGCAGATGCGCAAAAGAGCCATCTTGATTGACCATCGAGGTGTCGGTTTCGCTGTACATGCCGCCATAGCTCAGCTGATGTGCCATATTGCCGATGTGTAGATATTTATCCGCATCGACATTCAGCTGCTTGGTGTCGGTCTTTAGATGGGCGCTGTTTGTACAGTCTTTCAAGAAAACCCTGCCCGACTGGCGTCAGTAGATAATCACTATAGCCTGCATCCTTGACTTTGGCATATCGCTTGCCATCATGGTCAGTCACGATATTATCTGTATCAAATTCAAACTGCTTCTCGCTCAATGTTGGATTCCACTGATCATCATAGCCCGAGTGATAGCCCAAAATCGATCCAGTACAATCAAATACCGAACAATCGAACCACGACTGATTCAGCCGTCGATTCAATGAAAATGCCGCGCCATCCACAGGCACGCCATCGATACTGACCACAGTGTCATAGCCGACTTTTGTGACGGTGGGCAACTTACCATTCTTGTCCACAATTTTGCCATCTTTGACTTGCCAGCCCATCGGATTGGCAATCTCATTGCACGACAAATTACCCTCGCAGTAGTCATCGGTGCGCGCGACATTGTCGATTTTTTGTTGATGATAAGACAGCTTTAGCCCATCCCGCAGCGCATTGGCATGATGATTTTCGTAGCTGACACCGAACATGCTGCGCTCACTTTTATCATCGGTGTGTCTTAGTCGGATCTCGCTGCGATCATAATAATCACTGGCATTTAGATTATATGAAAAATCATGACCTTGGGAGCTAAGCTTGCTGGTGTCTGCCATGATGGTGAATCGATGCTCATCATTTGGCGCGTAGGATAATTTACCCAGCCAGCTTTCTTTGTGTATGGTATAAGGATCGGCCTTTTCGCGTTCGCGACCTTGCAAAAATTCATCATATCCATCATAACCATAATTCTCAAACTCATGCCCCTCGCGCTCGGTTCGAATGATCAGCGCCTCAAGATCGGCAAAGCGCCCAGCCAATGTGGTGGTGTTCATGCGTTCATTATTGGCGGTGGCATAGCCAATTTTATGGCTGGCAAAATAATCTTTGTCCTGCAAAAAATCTTGTGGAGCTTTGGTCTGGTATTGCACCATGCCACCCAAAGCACCGCTACCAACCACAAGTGAGCTTGCACCTTTGGTGACGATGGCGCGCTTTAAATGCTCGACCTCGACACCGTTTCTGGTGTTATTAAAATTACCATAGCCCTCGAACAGCTCTTTAAACCCTTGTGATGACAGCGTCTGTGCTTGGTGCAGGCCATCGACGGTGACAGCGACGCGGTTTTCATCGACACCCCGAATGGCAAAGCCGCTTGCGCCCATGCGCCCTGTCTCAACCACCGACACGCCTGTCTCGTATCGAACCAAATCCCTGCTATCCAATGCCATCGTGCGCGCGATCTGCGCCTGATCAATATGGCTTCTGGCCAAGGCGGATTGGCGGATGATTGTCACCGTCTGGGTATCTAGCACCACCGTCGGCAGATCTGTCTCACCAGCACCTTCATCAGCCTGCGCTGCTGTGGCATACATGGCCAAGGCAATGCTGATGCTAAGCGCAAGTGCGGTTGGTTTTGCATGGGTCATGATTAGCTCCTGTAATCAAAATTGCTCAATGATTGCCCAATTATAACCAACTGTGTTTATATTGTAAATAAGAATTGTTATTATTATCATTATCAAAATAAAAAAATTTCCAATCTTCGTTCAAAGATTGGAATTGGTCAACAGGCGCGTTTGTTCAAGCATTGGGTAGGCGCGCCATCCAAACCGCCACCAAGACAGACACAACCGCCATCACGACACCCAGCCATAGCCAGTCATCGGGCAACCTTATAAACATCACCACCGTCGATATCGCCATCATCGTCCATGCCAGATATTTGGCAAAGCGTGGCATCGCGCGGCGTTCTTGCCAGTCGGTGATCATCTTGCCAAACAGCTGATGCGACAGCAAATAGTCATAAAACCGCTGCGAACTTCTCGCCCAGCAATAGCCCGCCAACAGCACAAACACCGTCGTCGGCATCCCTGGCACAACCACACCAATCAGCCCAAGCACCAAAAAAACCACGCCCAAGCCAAAAAATACGCCTCGGATGAGCGCATTGTTGTGGATCAGGCTGTCGGCAGGTCGTTTCATGGTATTAAGCATATCAAACTCCAAAAGCACTAAGCAATGTTTGGCCGCAATATTTGATTAATCATTGGGAATTAACGGCAAAATCTGATCAGCCATCAGTTTTTTGATTATTTTATCCAATCATTAATCAAATAAACAATCAATAAAATCAATCATTATCTTTGGCGTGCTGTGGCTAATCACTGCTTGATGACTGTTTGGGCAAATTTTTATTTGGTGCATCATAAATATGGTAGCATGACAGGTTTTTGTTGTAAATAGAAATGATTATCATTATTTATCTTATTTACAAATGGACGAAAATTTGTTACCTTATTGCCAAAAAAAATTGACACACGCCAAACCCACTCATCTATGAGTCCAAGGAGATTATCGCATGACACTGACCGAAGCACTCAAAGAACATTCACGCACCACACACGACAGCGTTGATCATCTGGTGATGTCGATGCAGCCATTTGCATCATTGGATAATTATCGCAAATTTCTGCAAGCACAATACGCCTTTCACCAAACAGTCAATCCCATCTACCATCATGATGCACTTGCCGAGCGTATCGATGGCTTAGCTGAGCTTGCTCGATTTGAACGAGTCAAGTCAGATATGTCGGATTTGCAAGTTGAGCCATTTGCTGGTGAATTACCAACGCCAAGCTTTAGCGATGATGAAGCCATCGGCTGGCTATACTGCGTCGAAGGCTCTAATGTCGGTGCTGCGATTTTGTACAAAGAAGCAGGCAAAATTGAGTTGTCTGATACGCATGGCGCAAGCCACTTAGCAGCGCATAGTGATGGCCGCTTGGCACATTGGAAAGACACCAAAGCAAAGATTGATACGCTAGAAACCACCATCGACAAGGCATCTGCACTCAAAGGTGCTGATGATGCCTTTGCGTATTTTAAGCAAGTGATTCGTGCGATTTATGGTGAATAATCTCATCATCAAAAACAGCCCAGATGGTCAGATGATTGTCTGGGTTTTTCACATTTATCAACTTACAAATCTGCTTTGATGTGCTAAAATGAGTTAATTTTTTAGCGAATATCATCATTATGAGCCTATTTACCCTTGCCCAAAATCTTATCCCACAACAAGCCTTGAGTGAGCTGGCTGGCAGCCTTGCCAAAAGCCAAAATCCTTATGTCAAAAAAGCCCTAATCCACAGCTTCGCCAAAGCCTACGGCATCACACTCGATGAGTATGAGCGTGGCTCACTGGATGATTATGCCAGCTTTAATGACTTTTTTACCCGTGAATTAAAGGATAATACTCGCCCGATTGATGCAGATACAAACAGCATCATCTGCCCTGCTGATGGTACAGTCTCGCAAGCAGGCACAATCCTTCACCAATCCATCTTGCAAGCCAAAGGCCGTGATTATGAAGTCGGTCAGCTACTGGCTGATTATGATGATGGGCAGTATTTTATTGATGGCAGTTTTGCGACGATTTATCTAGCACCGAGCAACTATCACCGTGTGCATCTGCCTTTTGATGGCAAGCTGATTGCCACTCGCTATGTACCAGGCACACTGTTTTCGGTGAATAATGCCACTGCCGAGTCAGTACCTGATTTGTTCGCACGCAATGAACGCTTGGTATGTCTGTTTGAGACTGGGTTTGGTCGTGCTGCGGTGGTACTGGTCGGTGCGATGATTGTGGCGGGGATTGAGTGCGTCGCGACTGGTCAGATTCGCCGTACACCGTACATTCAGTATCGTACGCATGATATGGATATGAAAAAAGGCGATGAGCTTGGCAGATTTTATCTGGGCTCGACAGCGATTGTTGTATTGCCAAAATCAGCAGGCAATACTTGGCTCGATGGCATCACTCATGGTCAAAAAGTAGTGATGGGTCAAGCCATCGGCACATTGGCGCAAGCGTCAGCATAAGCTGCCCAAGCTTCAGCCATCATGTTCAAATCGATGGCTGAATGATGCTGCCAAGATCAATCGACTGCAGCGCATCAAGCGCATCGATCAGTGCGCGATAAGCAGGTCGCATGGCGATGAACTGACTGGCGCTCACCGCCGTGATGTCTGCTCGACACCGCTCTTCAAATGCCTCAGAGGTCGCCCTAAGTCTGGGTACGCCTGTATAGCGCGCCGCTCCAACCATCCGATGGCTAATGTCTGCCAGCGCCACGCGATCGCGGTCTGCCCACGCTCTTTCTAGTGCCTGACGCTCGCCCTCGGCGCTGTCGATGAGCATCTGTAAGAGTTTTTTGGCCAGATCTGGCTTGTGGGTTGAGCGTGTCAGCGCATCTTGCCAATCAACATCCATCAGCTGCTCAGCTGCCTCAATCGGCGCATCCATCGCGTCAGCTTGTGCTTCGGGCAGCGATTGAATCACCTGTAGCAGATCGGCATCGCGATGGCTATCACCGCTACGCTCCAGCCATTTTTGCAAAATCTGTATCAACTGCATCTCACCCACAGGTTTGCCGACATAGTCATCAAGCCCTGATGACACCAAGCGATCTTTTTCGTCGGATAAGCCATGTGCAGTCAATGCAATGATCGGTACTGGCGCCACCATGTGCGCGCGCTCGATCTTGCGAATCTCAAGCGCCGCCTCAAGTCCCGACATGCGAGGCATCTGCACATCCATAAAAATCATGTCAATCGGCGCCATCGAACCTGTGATGCTCTGGGTCATTTTTTCGATGGCATCAAAGCCATTACTGGCTGTCACCACCTCCACACCCAGCTCACCCAGCAGTGCATCAAGTACCAACAGATTTGGCAAATGGTCATCGACAGCCAAAATGCGCCGACCGACAAATTTGGCCTGAGCGGATATGGTCGCCGCCACCGTCTGCTGATTGGACAGCATCGCGTGCAGCTGACGCCGATCCAAAGGCTCGTACAGTGCATGTGTCTGATAGCGCATCAACAGCTGCTCATTGATGCCCACCTGATAGCCAAAGCTGGCAAGCTTGCCCTGATAGCGCAGGCGTATCTGGCGCAAGATGGCACCGACATCATCTTTGGCGGCATCTTGGCCGAAGTTATCGACGATGACCCAGTCGTATTGCACCTCATTTTTATCAATTTTTTCTAATAAATCTGCCAATCCGATGGCGACAGTCAGCTGTACTTTGGTGCCTAATAAGCCAGCCTTTAAGACCTGCAGTGTCGGCGCATGATTGATCCACACCAACAGCTGCATCGGCATCTGTAGCGCCGATGGGATCTGCGTATGATGATCAATATCCAGCTCATCCTCGACGCCTGTTGGCATCTCAAACCAAAAAGTCGCACCCGCATTGGCAATGTTTTCACCGCGATTATCATAAAAGCCAATCGCGCCGCCCATCAGCTGTGTCAACTGCTTGGATATCACAAGCCCCAAGCCTGTGCCGCCATAGCGCCGAGTGACAGACAGATCGCCTTGGCCAAAGCTGACAAACAGCTTTTGCTTGTCACTTTCGCTCACGCCCTTGCCCGTGTCCTCAACTTCAATGCGTAAAAATCCTGACTGCTGTGCCAAACTCACACGCACCACCACACCGCCTGAATCGGTGAATTTGATGGCATTGCCGACCAGATTTGTTAATATTTGCTTAACTCTTAAACTATCACCAATGACTTGAGTTGGCACATCATCATAAAACAGCACCGCCAAGCGCAGCCGCTTTTCAAACGCTGCTGGCGACAGCATATCCACCACATCATACACCGCGGCACGCAGATCGAATTGATGGCTTTCCAAGACAAGCTTGCCTGCCTCCATCTTAGAAAAATCCAACACATCATTGACCAAAGCCAATAAATGCGCGCTGGATTTTTTGATGGTCTGTACATATAGATTTTGTTCGCCAGTGAAGGTGGCTTTTTTTGCCAATAAATTGATAAAGCCATCGATACTGTTCAATGGCGTGCGCAGCTCATGGCTGATATTGGCCAAAAAAGCAGATTTGGCTTGACTGGTTGAGATCGCGGCATCACGGGCATTGCGGATAGAGATATTTTGCATCTCCATCTCATCAAAGGCTTGCTGCAAGTCTCGTTCGGTCTCGTCGGCGTGATTTTTTAGCTCTGTAAAACTGCTGTCGAGCCGCTTGATGGCACGGGTGAAATCATCCTTGAGCAGCGCAAATTCACCATTGGTTCTCAAAGTCGGCAGCCGCGACAGATTATCGGCATTGAGCCTTTGCAAATACAGACGCATCTCATAAATCGGTGCAATCCAGCGCTTAGAGTAGATATTTAAAATCAACAACAGCAGCAAAATCGTCGTAAGACCTGTGATGGTCAGCGCCAGCGCCACGCGATATGAAGCGATCGTCAAGGGCGTGCTATCCATATCCACCAAAAGCCAGTAGCGCTTATCATCAAAAATAAACGACTTGCCATAAGCAGTACCGACCGCGGTAGGTAAACGAAAAATCTCATTGGCGGTCAAATCAAAATCGCCCCATGACAGATCCGTCTGCATCCCCGTACTAAATAGCACTTGTCCGACGCCATCCATCACCGCGACGCGCTGCACATGCTGATTACGCGATTGTTGTAGCTGCACAAACCAATTTTCATTATAAAACGAGCCATCAACATCGAGCGCTGTGGCTGCAGCTTGCTTGTCGTTGTTTGGGGCGATGGCTGATAAAATCTCATCATCAGTCATCTGTGCTGCACGCTCATCCAAGCGGGCTTGGCGATGCTGAATGTCGGTCAACAAAGGGCGCACAATGGCCTCATAGCGCACGAGCGCCGCCTGTGCCATCGTGTCTTGCTCAGCCAAAATCGCTCGGCGCGCCTCAGTCATGACAATGTACGAACCTGCCAATGCCAAAATCACAATCGGCAAAAATACCAATAAAATCAGCTGCCCATAAGCGCTTTTGATGCCATAGCTTTTTTCGATTTGCATAATATGTCCATCACGATAGATAAACGCACTATAGCAAAAAATCACAAAAAAAGCACCATGAGTAGCATGATGCTTTGATGGATCTCAGCTTGCCTGCTGATCTTTGACTTTTTGGCAAATGTAGCGTCCGATGGGGATGGCGGATGTCGCTGCTGGACTTGGGGCGTTGCATACTTCAAAGACAACACCATAAAATAACTGACGGTTCAGTTACAGGAAACGCTTGTCAGTACCAACCGTAGTTTTTATAATGCAAGAATATACCTAAATAAGTCATTACTACACCAAGATGCACCAGTGACATAACATCGAATACCACCACCATTCATGATCGGTCCATCCCATCTTAAATAGTACAAAGAGGAGTCTTTCAATGACAATCACTACCCACCTAAAAAATCCTGCTCTCATCCGTGAATCTTGCCATATCGATGGCGCATGGATCGCCGCCCAAAGCGGTAAAACCATTGACATCACCAATCCATTTGATGGCTCGCATCTCGGCTGTGTGCCTGATTTATCTGCCGATGAAGTGCGTACTGCGGTTGCCGCTGCCGAGACTGCCCAACACGCATGGGCAAAACTCACCCCCAAAGATCGTGGCGAGATTTTGCACAAATGGGCAGATTTGATTGATGCCAATATGGATGATTTGGCAGTCATCATGACGCTTGAGCAAGGCAAGCCGCTTAGCGAAGCCCGTGGCGAAGTGGCGTATGCCAACAGCTTTATCCGTTGGTTTGCCGAAGAAGGTAAGCGTGTCTATGGTGATGTCATCGCAGCCACCAACCCTGCCTTACGCTACACTATCCTAAAGCAGCCCGTCGGTGTCTGTGCTGCCATCACGCCGTGGAATTTCCCAGCGGCGATGATTACTCGTAAAGCCGCTCCTGCACTCGCAGCTGGCTGTACTATGATTGTCAAGCCAGATAGCCAAACGCCATTTTCTGCCATCGCCATGATGGTGCTTGCCGAACAAGCAGGCCTGCCAAAAGGCGTACTGCAAATCGTCACAGGCGATGCCCCAACCATCGGCAGTGTACTAACCAAAGACGAACGCATTCATAAGCTATCCTTTACAGGCTCGACTGCTGTCGGTCGCCTACTGATGGAGCAATGCGCCAGTACCGTCAAAAAACTCTCGCTAGAGCTTGGCGGTAATGCCCCATTCATCGTCTTTGAAGATGCCGACCTTGAAAAGGCAGCTGCTGGCTTGATTGGCTCAAAATACCGCAACGCAGGACAAACTTGCGTCTGTGCCAACCGTGTCTATGTCCAAGACAGCATCAAAGATAAATTCTTAGAAATTTTTAAAGCAAAAGTTGATGCCCTAACAGTCGGTAACGGCATGACATCAGGCGTGGAAGTCGGGCCACTCATCAATGATAAAGCCTTGCAAAAAGTGGAACATCTTTTAAACGATGCTTTGGATAAAGGTGCAACACTCATCACAGGTGGCAATAAAAATGATGCCAGCAAATTAACCTTCAACCCAACCATCATCAGTGATATCACTCCTGAGATGGACATCTACCGTGAAGAGATTTTTGGCCCGATTGCACCTGTATTTACCTTCTCAAGCGAAGAAGAAGTCATCACTATGGCGAACGATACCATCTATGGCTTGGCAGCGTACTTTTATACCAATGATTTGGGTCGCTCGTGGCGAGTATCTGAAGCTTTGGAATATGGCATGGTCGCCCAAAACACAGGGCTGCCATCCACCGAAGTTGCCCCCTTTGGCGGTGTCAAGCAATCAGGCTTTGGGCGTGAAGGCTCAAAATATGGCATCGAAGAGTACATCACCACCAAATATTGGTGCATGGATGTGAACGCATAATGCCCAAATGCATATCATCAACTCAAACGACCAATTTTTAAAATTTGGCACGAAGAAAATTTACTTATATATTAATAATATTATAAGGTAAATTTCAATATATTCAGCCAAAATCTCAAGGCAGTACCACAAGTGCCTTTATATGAAGTTGATACTGCTTGGCTGATTTAAAATATGCTATAATTGCCCCATCATAGCAATTAGAATAAGGCAAACAATGACAGACTTTATCCATCATACCACCACGCTATCTGACTGCGTGGGCAATACACCACTGGTCAAGCTATCCACACTTGGCAAGAACACAGGTGCGACACTGCTTGCCAAGCTAGAAGGCAACAACCCAGCAGGCTCAGTCAAAGATCGCCCTGCCTTTAATATGATCTATCAAGCCGAACAGCGTGGCGATATCAAACCAGGCGATACGCTCATCGAAGCCACCAGTGGCAATACAGGCATTGCCCTAGCGATGGTCGCTGCCATGCGTGGCTATCAGATGACACTACTGATGCCTGCCAACTCCACCCAAGAGCGTAAAGATGCAATGACTGCCTATGGCGCGACACTGATCGAAGTCGCTGACGGTATGGAAGCAGCACGAGATCTGGCACTACAGATGCAAGCTGAAGGCAAGGGCATCGTGCTCGATCAGTTTAACAACGCTGACAACAAGCAAGCCCACTACCTAACCACAGGCCCTGAGCTGTGGGAGCAAACCGATGGTAAGATTACACACTTTGTCAGCAGCATGGGCACCACAGGCACCATCATGGGCGTGAGCCAATATCTCAAAGAACAAAACCCCACCATCCAAGTCATCGGACTACAGCCAGATGACGCTTCAAGCATCGCAGGGATTCGCCGCTGGCCTGCTGAGTACCTACCAGGGATTTTTGATGCGTCATTGGTCGATACCATCATGGATGTCAGCCAAGCTGACGCCGAACGCTATATGCGTAAGCTGGCTCGCGAAGAAGGCATCTTCTGCGGTGTATCATCAGGTGGTGCGGCGTGGGCAGCACATCAGATCGCCAAAGACAATCCTGATGCCGTGATTGCCTTTATCGTGTGCGACCGTGGTGATCGCTATCTATCCACAGGACTGTTTGGTGTCGTCGATACACCATCAGATTCAGAGTAAGCTGATATGAATAGCCAATCACCGATACTGGTCTTTGACATTGAGACCATCCCTGATGTTGAGACGGGTCGCCGTCTGTATCCGACGCTCAAGGACTTGGATGATGCCGATGCACTGTCTGCCTTGACCGCACTGCGTCAGGCTGAAGCAGGCACGGATTTTATGCGCCTGCCCTTGCACAAGGTGGCGTGCCTGTCGTTTTTGTGGTTTGATGGGGTGAGTTTTCGTCTCAAATCGCTATCGCTTGAGACGATGAGCGAAGATCAGATTTTGGCGACTTTTTTGCGTGCCTTTGACAAAAAACCCACCTTAGTCAGCTGGAACGGTGCAGGCTTTGACATTCCTGTCATCATGTACCGAGCCATGCATCACAAGCTGTCCGCCCCTGCCCTATTCAATCCTGCCATCAAGCCTGATTATCTGTATCGCTATGGTGAGATGCACATTGATTTGATGGATAAGATGTCTTTGTATAACGGCTATCAACGCCAAAAGCTCGACACCATCGCAAGCTTATGCGGGTTCGCTGGCAAAGGTGATATCGATGGCTCACAAGTCGTACCGATGGTGCAAGCAGGCGACTGGCAAAAGCTTACCACTTACTGTGAATCAGATGTACTGAACACTTGGCTGATTTACCTTAGATGGCTGATATTGACTGGCAAAATGGACACGCCTGCCGCTGATGGGCTGATCGATGCGACTTATGGCTTTGTGGAATCACTGCACAATGCCGATGGCTCATTGCGCCATCAAGGATTCTTGGATGCGTGGGTGCGGTAGATTTTTTGACTGCTTAATCTTCACCCAACTCAATAACAATAAAACCGCTCATACCTTGATGATGATCACAATTGGCATGAGCGGTTTTTCACCTTTCGCCACTTTATCTTAGTCTTCCACGCCAAAGAGTCGGCGAGCCGTCTGTGGATTTTCCTTGGCATGGCGTATTTGTGCCACCACCACAGTGTGATAGCGATGATCGATAAAATAATAAATCAAGATGGGAAATCTTGTTAATATCATCTTATAAATAGGGGACTCATACCGATAAAATGCCACCACATGACGCTCTGGAAAAGTCTGCAAAGTCTCAATACTCTGCATGACATAGTCAGCAATGCGGTCAATGAGTATTTGATCGCTTGACACCTTGTCATAAAATTCAAGCAGTGATTTCAGATCATCCCAAGCTGATGATAAAACTGTGATTTGAAAACTCATGACATCACTGATATATCACTTCGCTTGATGTAAATTGGCGACAAACGCCTGTAAATCCTGCTTGGCACTCGTCCAATCCATCATAGGTGCTTGATTGGCATAATACGCATCAATCCGCTCAGTCAAGATTGCATCAGCTCGCCGATCGGCTTGATATTCTTGCTCTTTGGCGATGACGGCTTTTTCGATGACTTCATTGATGAAGTGGTTGGCGGTGGTTTTTTCTTGCTTTAAGATGGCATCGAGTCTGTCTTTTAGTTCAGGTTGGATTTTGGCACTGATACTCGCAAGCATGGTAAGTTCCTTAGGATTAGAAAGTTTTCTAATTTATTCTTATTGTAGTGGAATTGAAGTGATAAGACAAGCCATCGCAGGGATTCTTACAGCTATTTTGATACAAAGCATATTTTGCAATTTAATAAAAATACCAGTAGAATAAAATCAATAATAATAGCAAATAAGGAAAATACCATGTTAATCGAAATCAGCACCTTGCCACCCATTATCCAAGAGCAGATTTTACAAATCCAACACGGCGAAACAGTGCAATTCACCAATCATGGTCAGATCATCGGTGAATTGGTGCAAAACCAAGCCACTGATGATAGTGATAGTCTGATGGCAACATTTGGGCTATGGAAAAATAATCAAATTGATGGCTTGGCATATGAGCGTAAGATTCGCGATGAATGGGATAGAGAGTGGGAAAAATGATCTTAGTTGATAGCAATATCATCATCTATCATTTAAATGGTGTCGCACAAGCCACTCGGTTTTTGTACGAGCATCGTGGTCATATGTGTATCTGCATGATTACTGTTGCTGAAGTGCTTTCTTTTGCACCAAATGCACAAGCTTTGGCAATGACTGAAAAAATGTTGCACGAGCAATTTACATGGATTGAAATTAGTCGTGAAATTATCTTAAAAAGTGCAGAACTGCGCCGTGAAAAGAAAATCAAATTGCCTGATGCCATCATCGGTGCAACAGCAATTTGTCACCAATTAAAACTTGCCAGTAGAAATCACAAAGACTTTGAGCATCTACCAATCACACTCATCAATCCTATTGACGAATAAGCCCACTCAAACCCGCTCAAGCACAAATTTCACCATCACTTGCAAGGCAATCACCGTCAAAATCCACGGCATCGCCCCTTTGAGCCACGCCATCGGCATACGATGACGCAGTCGCACCCCAAGCCATGAGCCGATGACTGCCGAGATACTCATCAAGACAATCAGTTGCCAATACTCCATAAATACAAAGCCAAGTGCCAAATATGCCACAAGCTTTAGCGTATGAAAAAAGGTCATCATCGCCGATGCGACCGTCACCACCGTGTGTGTATCGTCGTATTTTTTGGTCAATAGTGGCATATGTAGCGGCCCTGGACTGCCGACAAACATACCGATACCGACTTGGATAAAGCCGATGAGATAGAAATTTTCACGGTTTTTCAGCCAACGATTGACAGGTGCAACCCATTGGGTCAGCAAGATATACACCGCAATCAGTAACGGCACCCACTCAAGGCTAATCACTCGCACAAGTAGCCAAAATACCGCCGTACCGCCCACCGCCCCCACCACATAAGGCAGCATATATCGCCAATCCATCTGCGATCGCCCAAACCATGCCCGACTGGCATTGCTCGCCAGTTGTGCTGCAGCATGGACTGGCACAATGGCAGCAGCAGGCAAAAATAGCGGCAACAGTCCCACCAAAATCACCCCACCGCCCATCCCTGCAATCCCTGAGATGACCGAAGTCAGTAGATTGACCAAGGCCAATAATAGATCATTTCCCATCATCACACCCTTTATTTGTCTGGCAATATTATAACCCAATTACCACAGCCAACGTCGGTGATTGATGACAAAATCATCAAAAAGCCACTGTTAAACTGTGTTATAATGAGCAGTTTACCCATCTATCTATTTTATTGATCAGACAGGCAGCACATGACCGCACAACATTCCTTAATTATAAGCCCAAGCAAAAAAGGCAAGCCCATCGCTCGAGCGCGCAAACGCTTGGCAGATGCCCCACCGATTGACTTTACCATCACCAATCTTGCCCATGATGGGCGTGGCGTAGCGGTCTATGAAACCGATAACGAATCGCATAATCCTGATAAAGCTGGCAAAAAAATCTTCGTAAGCTTCGCTCTGCCAAACGAAACCGTCTCAGTCAAAGTCACCAGCAGCAAAAAGACCTTTGAAGAAGGTGATGCCAAAGCCATCATCTCAAACCCCCATCCACAGCGTCAGACACCGCCATGTCCGCATTTCACCGTCTGCGGTGGTTGCAGTCTTCAGCACTGGGATGCCGATGGTCAAATCGCCTTTAAGCAATCAGTACTCTCAGAACTGCTCGCCCATCAAGCAGGTGTACAGCCAGATAACTGGCTACCGCCACTGGTTGGTGATCGCCTAGGTTATCGCACCAAGGCTCGTATGGGTGTACGCTTCGTTGCCAAAAAAGAATCGGCTTTAGTCGGCTTTCGTGAACGCGGCAGCAACTTTCTATCCGAACTGAACGAATGCCACATCCTAGATCCACGCATTGGCTTTGAGATTGAAAACCTAAAAGCACTAATCACCACGCTCGATGCTCGTGATCATATCCCACAGCTTGAAGTGGCGATGGGTGAGACACTCTCTCATGTCCCTGACAGCGCCAAGTCTGTCGCCATCATCGTACGCCACATGGTACCGCTGAGTGATGACGACATTGCCAAACTAAAAGCTTTCTTTGCCGAGCGTCATTGGCAGCTGTTCTTACAGCCCAAAGGCTCAGACACTGTGCATCGCATTGATACCGATGGCGCTCGAGACAGTTCATTGACTGTGCCACCGACTGGCGGACTGTTTTATCATTTGCCAAATTTTGAGCTGACTTATGAATTCTCACCACTGGATTTCACGCAGGTGAATCTGTCGGTGAACCGCAAGATGATGGATCTAGCGTGTGAGCTACTGGACCTACAAGTTGGTGAACGGGTGCTGGATTTGTTCTGCGGACTTGGGAATTTTAGCTTAGCACTTGCCCGCAAGGTGGGCGAGACAGGCTTTGTCGTCGGTGTCGAAGGCTCAGAGCAGATGACCGAACGTGCCAAGATGAATGCGATCGCCAATGGCATCCATCATACCGAATTTTATGCCCAAGATTTGACACAGGATTTCTCAGATAAGCCATGGGCGACTGGCGAACATCAGTTTGATGCGCTACTCATCGACCCGCCCCGCTCTGGCGCATGGGAAGTGATGGCGTATCTGCCAAAATTCAACGCCAAACGCATCGTCTATGTCTCATGCAACCCTGCCACGCTTGCCCGTGATACCAAAGCACTCATCGACGCTGGCTATCGCTTGACTCATGCTGGGGTGATGGATATGTTTAGCCATACTGGTCATGTGGAGAGTATCGCTCGGTTTGAGAAGGTTTGATCCATAGCTGCAAAACAGCATGACACGTTGATGCCATGCTGTTCTTTTTTAGGCTTACGACCGCCCTGTACTTAACCCTGCTTTTCCATTGACAATAATGGTTTTAGCCAACACTTTCCACGGCGAAAGTTTAGGGTTTGGCTGTTTGCCTTGTCCGATAAGTGCCATCTGATACATATACCAATCCATTTCAAGCACTGCACCGAGCTTTTTATCTACAGGTGCAAAACCTGTTTTAATGCGTTCGGTGGTAATGGCCTGATAAGTACCATTTTTAATTTGGTTTGGTAAATCAGGCAGGATAGCAAGCGGACGAGCAATACCAATAAAATCCAAATGTCCACTGTTTAGGGCATCATTCATCGCCTGTTCTGAACGAAATCCCCCTGTAATAATCAGTGGCACTTGGCTCACCTTTCTTGCTTTTTCGGCATAATCAATAAAAAAGGCTTCACGCTGCTTCGTACTGGCTTTGGTGGACATCATCGCAGGGCTTTCATAATTGCCACCTGAAATTTCAATAAAATCAATGCCTAATTCTGACATTTTTTGCACGACTTGAATGCTGTCCGTTTCATCAAAACCGCCTTTTTGGAAATCGGCGGAATTTAGCTTAAGACCGACCAAAAAGCTTGGGCTCACCACCGCACGAATCCCTTGATAAATTTCTACCAAAAACCGCATACGATTTTCAAGGCTACCACCCCATTTGTCGGTACGCTGATTGTGATGCGGTGATAGAAATTGGCTCACAAGATAGCCATGTGCCCCATGAATTTGTACACCACTAAAGCCTGCTTTTTCGGCAATTTGGGCGGTGTGGATGAATTGACGGATAATCATCTCAATTTCATTGTCTGCCAAGGCTCGTGGTGGGTTGATAAAACCGTCCATGCCTTTTAAGGCAACCGCACTTGGTGCAACAGGCACAGGATTAATGACTTTTGGTGATTGCTTGCCTGCATGGTTGATTTGCATGATGAGCAAAGTGTCATTTTGTGTACCTGCTTTTGCCCATGCTTTGAGCATGTCCATACTGCGTTCATCGGTAATGACCACATCATTGATAGAGCCTTTGCCGTTTTCCGCCACCATCACATTGCCCGTTACCGAGATGCCGATACCACCTTTCGCCCATGTGTCGTATAGGCGGACAAGTTCATTGGTTGGCTGATTGTGTTTGGCAAGTTGCTCTTCCATCGCCGATTTAAAAAAACGATTTTTGGCGATTTTGCCGTTTGGGAAAGTGAATGATTGAAATAACATAAAAATATCCTAATAAAATTTCATAAAAAAATACAGTTTATCGCATACTCACCACAATTTTTCCGCGTGTGCGACCTTGCTCCAATTCATCAAATGCTTGATTGATTTGCTCAAACGGATACACCGATTGCGTATAAGGCTTGATGTGTCCCTGTTCAATCAACTGGGCAATTTGGGCAAGCTGTTTGCCATTGGCCTTCATAAACAAAAATTGATAATCCACCTGTTTTTGCTGACTTTCACGGCGAACCTTGCGACTTAAAAAGCCCATCACCCATTGAAGCACAATATTTAATCCTGCATTTTTGGCATAACTTGGCGTTGGTGGCCTTGAAATTGAAATTAAACGCCCGCCTGCTTTCATCACTTGTAAAGATTGCAACAACGTTGTTTCATCTAAACTATTAAGCACTACATCATAATCTTTTAATTCATTGATAAAATTTGATTTTTTATAATCAATAACGACATCTGCACCCAAACTTTTCACAAAATCCACATTGGCTGTGCTGGTGGTGGTCGCTACAAATGCCCCCAAATATTTGGCAAGCTGAATAGCGATTGTACCGACAGCGCCTGCCCCTGCGTGAATAAAGACTTTTTGCCCCACTTTCACTTGCCCAATTTCCACCAACGCTTGCCAAGCCGTCAAAACCACAAGCGGTAAACCTGCCGCATCTACCATAGACAAATCACTTGGTTTTTTCGCCACATCATCTTGATGAATCGCAATTTTTTCGGCAAACGCGCCAATTCTGCCATCTCTAGGGCGGGCAAACACTTCATCACCTACCGCAAATTGACGTACATTTTTACCCACCGCAATCACTTTGCCTGCCACATCATGTCCTAAAATCAAGGGGAATGAATACGGCACAAGTAGTTTAAATTCGCCACTTTTGATGCGTAAATCTAAGTGGTTCAACCCTGCGGCGTGGACTTCCACCAGCACATCGTCATCATTCATCACGGGTTCGGGCATATCGCCCAAAATCGCAGGGGCTTTTTGATATTTATTAATAAAATAAGCTTTCATCATCGACTCTTATTAAGTTGATAAGTTTAAAAATTTAAACTGATAGAACAAAAAAATTAACCTTGATTTGGCGGATTTTGCTTTGATGGACAATGATACGCCATCAGCTGTGCCAGTTGCCCCAATTTTTCGGTGGCATCATGCATGGCGATGCTATAAAAACGTTCTTTACCCACCTGCTCGACGCTGACGGTACCCGCTTGTAGCATAATCTTGAGATGGTGCGACACCGCAGGACGAGATAAATGCAATCGCTCAGTAATATCACCCACATTCATTGTGCCATTTTCAAGCAGCAGTTGTAAGATTTTATGGCGATTTTCATCGGAAAGTACGGTAAAAATAGGAATACAGTCTTTCATCAGGGCCATGGTTTGTTTTGGCATAACTCACCTTTTTTGCAATATTAATTCTCAATATTAAGTTGATAGGTTTAAAAACTTAAACATATAATACCTTGATACCGTCCATTTGTCAAATAAAAACCAAGCTTTTTTTACAAAGCTTGGTTTTGGATTTAGCCGATTAGATGGCGATTTTAGGCATCGCCAAATTTACGGGCCTTTTTGGCTTGGCGTTTGGCAAAGAATACTTCTTCGACTGCTTTTGGGCGATGGTGGTTTTTTAATATTCAATGCCGAGCGTATCTTTTACACCGTCTTTAGTCACAAGCACTTGGCATTGGCGCGACTGTCCATCATCCGGTTTGGACTCAATAAACAAACAATGATGCATAAAAATATTATCATATTCAATAGGCAATATTACATCGCCACCACGACCAAATGCACCAAATTTACCATCCTTTGATACGACGATAACATAATCTTTGATGTTGGAATGTATCGCATCAAATTCAATCGGAATCACGGCTTTGCCTGTGACATCTATCACCCCATAGCGCATCCGTTCGTCAGACTGGATGCCGACAAATGCAACTGGCTGATTGCTCAGTTTCGAGTTTTGATTGTCTTCGATTGCAAATGATACTGGATAAAATGGCAATGCTTGATCATAGGATGGCGAGATGACTTCTTTGCCATTTTGGTTAATATAACCAAAGAGATTCCCTTTACGCACCAGTGCCAGACCATTGGAAAAACTGCGCAAATAATCATAATCCAAAGTAAAATCCACCAATACCCAATAAGGCTGATTAAAATTTGGCGTGCCATCAGCATCGGTTACAAACTGGATCACGCCCCATTTACCATCTTTGGATAATGGCAATGCACCCTTGTCAAACTTGCCATGCTTATCATATTCAAATGGCAGTATGATACGCCCTTTTCCATCATAGATGCCGTACTGATCATCCAATTTGGCCAAATAAGCCGTACCACCTTGTTGTACCTGCTCATATCGCATTAGGTCATACAGTTCATTATGTCGAACAGGAACAACCACTTTGCCTGATTGATCAAGCACGCCAAATCGCCCGCTTTTCTTTACAATATATTTCCCTTGAGACGCTACAACATCATCATACAATACCATCCAAGATGCCTGCGATGGTGAGTACGGCAGTTTTTGTGGCGCATCTGGTGCGTTCGGTTGATTGGGTGATGGCTTTGATTCAGCATAACTGTTGCCGCCAAGCGTGGCAACAAACAATATAAGCACTGTGGTAAATTGTCGTATTTTCATGACACTTTCCTAAATCTACTACTGTAAATTATAGCATGGCTAAACCCCATTGACATGCAGTTGCTTTTATTCACTGCCCAAAAAAACCCAAGAAAAATCAATTTCTTGGGTTTTTGTCATCTAATTAGCACTGATGTATTACTGACTTGGCACTTAAGCATCGCCAAATTTGCGAGCTTTTTTGGCTTGGCGTTTGGCAAAAAATACTTCTTCGACTGCTTTTGGGCGATGTGATGAACGCGCTTTGGCGAATGGCTTGCCGCTTGATTTTGCCCCTTTATCAAAGCTTGGCTTATCTTTGCCAAACTTCTCACGGCGATCAAAACGCTCATCACGCTCTGTACGATCAAACGAACGACGCTCATTACCACCGAAACGCTCACGGCTATCAGCACGCTCACGGCCATAGCCACGATCGCCACGATGCTCAAAACGATCTGATGGGCGACGCTCCGCACTGTCTTTGGCTTTGTACGGCTTGTCATAAGCTTTGCCAAAATCACGATCACGCTCAAACTTCGGCTTATCAAACTGACGCTCTGAGCGGTCTTGGCGATCAAAACGCTCTGGGCGGTCGCTACGGTTGAAACGGTCTTGACGCTCCGCACGATCAAATGAACGACGCTCACGGCTATCGGCACGCTCACGGCTGTCAAATCTTGGCTGATCAAACCCACGGTCAAAACGCCCTGAACGATCACGGCCATCAAAGCGGTCTTGACGCTCGAAACGCTCGCCACGAGCTTCGAGGCGATCCGAACGCTCAAAGCGATCCGAACGACCTTCAGAACGTGGCTTGCGACCATATCCACCACGATCGCCACGACCTTGACCATCACGATCATCACGGCGACGATTGCGACCACCCTTACGGCGCGGCTCATCAATGATACCAAAATTACGGCGTGGCTCTAGCCCTTCGATGGTGGCTGTGGTCATATCACGCTTAAGATAGCGGTTGATATTGGCAAGTTGTTTATTATCATCTAGGCTACACAAGTTCACCGCCACACCTGTACGACCTGCGCGACCACAACGACCGATACGATGCACATAGTCTTCGACTTGGCGTGGCAAATCATAGTTCACCACATGGCTGATGGCTGAGATGTCGATACCACGAGCAGCGACATCGGTGGCGATGAGCAGATCGCATTTGCCTGATTTCATATCACCGACAATGCGGTTACGCTTGCCTTGTGGCAAATCGCCATGCAGATAGCGTGCCTTGTAGCCGACTTCGTTTAGGGTGTCGGCAAGCTTTTCGGTAGATAGCTTGGTGGCGGTAAAGATGACTGCCTGTTTGATTTCAGGGTTGTTCAGTACTTCAAGCAGGATTTTGTTTTTGTGGTTAAAGTCATCACAAAAATACACGCTTTCATCGATATGCGCTGACTCAACCTTGATCGAGACGCGTTCAGGATTGGTGGTGAAGCTCTCAGCAATTTTGCCCACAGCACCATCCCAAGTGGCAGACGACATCACCGTTTGGCGAGTGCTTGGGGTGTTTTCTAGGATTTCTTTGATATCATCAGCAAAGCCCATATCCAGCATACGATCGGCTTCATCAAGAATCAGCATATCCAGACCTGATAAATCAATGCGACCTTCACGCATATGGTCAATCAGACGACCTGGGGTGGCGACGATGACCTGCACGCCCTTGCGTAGTGCACGCAGCTGCCCACCATAAGGCGCACCGCCCACCAAAGGTACACTAAACATCCCGCGCATCCCATCGCCATAGCGACGCACGCTGTCATGCACCTGCAAAGCAAGCTCACGCGTCGGGGTCAAAATCAGTGCATGGATATGCTTTTCAAGCTTTGGTAAGCGGCTCATCTTATCCAGTACTGGCAGTACAAACGCCGCTGTCTTGCCAGAGCCTGTCTGAGCTGATAACAGCAAATCACGGCCATTCAAGGCGTGCGGAATGGCTTGGGCTTGGATGGGTGTTGGGGTGGTGTAGCCGCTTTTGGTCAGGGCTTTGATGATGCCTTTGTGCAGACCTAGGTCAGAAAATTGTAATACGAACTCGCCTGCTTGCTCGTCTGCGTGGGCGGTGTCTGTGGTGTGTAATTGATCAGTCATAAGAACCTTGTATCAGTCATGCCCCCACGATGAGCCAATTTTTTGGTCAAAAAACCGACAAGCCAACTTTAAGCAGATGCTTAAGGCTTGCTACAAAATTGCATTTTGGATTTGGGTGGCGTATTGTCGCTCAACTGCTTGTCGTGGTGCAAAAGCACAATAAAGAACAAGCCAAAATCATCGCGACAGTTAGGACTAATAAAGATAAAATAGACAAAGCAGGTGGCAAGCCACAAACTTAGCAAGAAATCATATCATCACATGGGTCAAGCCAAGCTTACCCATCAAAATCGGTGCGATGTCATCAAAAGCGTGTGTGAATTATTCACGAAAAATGAGATTATAGCACAGCTTGGATAAAATTACTTGGATTATTTTAAAAAATTATGCGTCATGACTTTTTGGCATAAAATTTATCGATTTCATCTTTAAAATTACCCTTTTAGGTGCCATAATACATGGGATATACTATATAAAATACAACTGGTTTGGACAAGGATACAACCGTGGTACAGATTCGTGACAGCCTGCCCTTATTGGGTGGCAACAGTAGCAGCATGGATAGTGCGACACTAGCGGCAAGTTTGGTCGCCAAACAGCTGCATCCTGATTTTAAGGCACAGCTTGCCAATCACAAGCTGGTCAGCGCCCTTGACCACACCAACAGCACCATCAATCCAAGCGATCTGAATGTCTCAGACATCGACATCGAAGCATGGATTGCCAAAGTGGCTGCTCGTATCGGTAAGGATGATTTGCCCATTTTGCGTAAAGCCTGCCAATTTGTCCAAATCCAAGTCAATAAACCCCATGTCACCCGCTCAGGCGCCTACATCACAGGCATCGGCATGGCAGATATTTTGGCCTATCTATTCCAAGACGAAAACGCCCTAGCTGCTGCCATGCTGTATCGCACCGCTCGCCGTGAGCTTGTGAGTATTGATACTATTAAGAAAAACTTCGGAGAAGACATCGCTCAGCTTGTCACAGATACGCTTGCGATGGGTAAGCTGTCTGAGAGCATCGAGAGCAATAAGCGACTTGAAGATTATTTTGAGAGCAATCAAAGAGACCAATTATCCAATATCTACAGTATGCTCATCAGCACCACCAATGATGTGCGTGCGGTACTGATCAAGCTTGCTGAGCGTACCTTTGCGATGCGTGAGCTGTCATTCTCACCGCCTGATCGCCAAAAACGGGTGGCTCGTGAGGTGATGACCATCTATGCCCCACTGGCACATCGCCTATCGATTGCCCAGCTGAAGTGGGAGCTGGAAGATTTGGCATTTCGCTATCTTGCCCCCGAAGAATACAAAAAAATCGCATCACTACTTGCCGAGAAGCGTAGCGAACGAGAAGCCTATATCGAGTCAGTCAAAGCCAAACTCAGTGCCGAGCTTGAACGAGCCGGCATCCAAGGCGAAGTCTCTGGGCGTGTCAAGCACATCTACTCCATCTGGCGTAAGATGAAATCAAAGAATCTGTCTTTTGATCAGCTATATGACATCCGTGCTTTGCGAGTGATGGTCAATACCAATGCCGAATGCTACTATACGCTGGGTATCGTGCATGGTCTGTGGCGGCACATTCCTGAGCAGTTTGACGACTATATTACCAACCCCAAGCCCAACGGCTATAAGTCACTGCACACAGCGGTGATCGCTGAGAATCGCACGCTTGAGGTGCAAATTCGTACCTTTGATATGCACTTTGAGGCAGAGCTTGGTAAGGCATCGCATGTTAATTATAAAGAAGGTCTAAAAGCCAAAAAAGACGATTATCTCACCCAAAAAATCAGCTCATTGCGTCAGCTACTGGGTCAAGACATCCCTGATGGCGAAGATGAGATCGATTTGGATGTGGATAATGCCGAGCGGATTTATGTCTTTAGCCGTGATGGCGATATCACCGAGCTACCAAAAGGCTCAACAGTGCTAGACTTTGCCTATTATGTACATACCGAAGTCGGCAACCGTGCCCAAGGCGCTCGTGTCAATGGTCGCTATGTACCACTGACTCATCAGCCAAAGACAGGCGATCAGATTGAGATCATCACCAAATCTAGCCGTGAGCCGAATCGTGATTGGCTGATGCCATCCTTGGGCTATATTCACACGAGCCGTGCCAAGTCCAAACTGCGTCAGTGGTTCAACAAACAAGATCGCGATAAGAATATCGAGACAGGCAAAGGGCTGTTGCTCAAAGAATTTGATCGCCTATCCATCGCCGCCAATCAGGTGAACTTAAGCGACTATTTTCAGACGCTTAATGTCAAATCCGAAGATGATCTGTATGTCGCACTGGTCATCGGTGATATCAGCGTCACCCAAATCAGCAACTTGGTCGCCCAAAAACTGCACATCGCAGAACCTGTCCAAGATGTGCCGACCATCGACATCAAGACACCTGCTCGCACCAATAAATTTAAGATTGAGCTTGATGGCTTTGATAATGTCGAGATGCACCTTGCCAAGTGCTGCAATCCCGTGCATGGCGAGCCGATTGCAGGTTTTGTGACTTTATCAAATGGCGTCAGTATTCACAATCAAGGCTGTCCTGAGTACCTAAGACTGATCGAAAAAGAACCTGATCGTGGCATTCATGCACATTGGCAAGACAGCTTCGGTCGCTATCAGCCTGTGGTGATTCATGTCGAAGCACAAAATACATCAGGACTGCTCAGAGATCTTGTGCATGTCATTGACCGCGAAAAGGTCAATATCAGCCGAGCCGAAACAGTGAGCAATGACGGTGCAATGAGCCATATGAAGTTTTATGTGGAAGTGGCGGGCATATCGCACTTATCACGCCTGCTCAACAAAATCGAACAACAGCCAGGCGTATTACACGCGCGTCGAGCGACCGCCTAACGCTTTAATGATATTGACCAATGCCGTGATAGCAAGCGGCATTGGCTTTTTTAGCCCATACAGCCAGATACCATGCCAGAATTACCCGAAGTCGAAACCACCAAGGCAAGCCTTGAGCCACTCTTGCACCAAACTGTCGCCAAAGTCAGCATTCGCTATCCGACTTTGCGTTATGCCATCCCCAAGGACTTAGATTCGCTCATTGGCTTTCGTCTGGTGGCAGTGCATCGCCGTGCCAAATATCTATTGCTGGATTTTTATCATCAAGCGGATAATCGCCACAAAACCGTGCTTGTACACCTTGGTATGTCAGGTAGCCTACAGCAACATCACGACATCGAACCACGCAAACACGATCATCTGCTCATCGACTTTATCAATGATGACGGCATGGTGACGACACTGCATTATCATGATCCCCGACGCTTTGGGATGATATTGTGGACGCACAATGACGACTACATCGATACGCCAGACACTGCCGAGCGGTTCTTGGCCCACCTAGGCCCTGAGCCACTCGATGATGCCTTTGATGTCGATTATCTGCGAGCGTTAATTTTCCCTGCCAACAAAAAACCTGTCGCCAAACCCATCAAAACGCTGATCATGGATCAGTCGGTGGTCGTTGGCGTAGGCAATATCTATGCTGCCGAAAGCCTGTTTTTGTCGCACATTCACCCTTTGACGCCGGCGTGCCACATTGATGATGATAAGCTTGAAAAGCTCGTCACCAACATCAAAGACATCCTTGCCAAAGCCATCATTCAAGGCGGCTCAACTCTTAGAGACTTTACCGTCGGCGGTGGCAAAACTGGCTATTTTCAGCAAACGCTACTGGTCTATGGGCGTGAAGGCGAACACTGTTATCACTGCGGCAGCCTACTTGAAAACACCAAAATCAGCGGACGAGCCAGTGTGTATTGCCCCAGCTGCCAGCCAATCCAAGCTCTCAGCACTTAGCCAAAAAAAAGATGGTGCCATCAGCCACCATCTTTTTATCATCTGCATCCATCAGCCAAACTGAGTCTCATTGGCCGTGCTGTTCGGCCACCACCGAGCGCAATTTGGCAAAATAAGTATCATCAAACAAATTACCCTGCTCATCAAGCATATCTGCCGACAGATCTTGTGCGATCATATTGGCGACCGAGACCATGCTGTCAAAACCGCGCAGTGCATGCGGATGCGGCAGTGGCAAAAAGACCGTCAGTCCCATAAAATGATCTTCGGGCAATCTATTTAGATCAAAGGCGCGCACGCCCTCATGCCCCACCCCCATCATACTAAACCACAGATCACCTGTGCCATCTTCGTTTTCATAACGGTGAAACAAGTTCATCACGCCATATTTCATCCCATAAGTGCGCACGATTTCCAGCACTGTTTTGCCTGGCAGTCCTGCAAATGAGTTTCGCGGCATGATGGCGATGCTTACGGTTTCGGTGGCGTGAAGCAAGGGGTCGTTATTTTGGTCAAATGCCTGACGCTCATCGAGATGTCGGTCGAGCACAGGCGATTGTTTTTGAAATGCCATGTCAGCCATCTGTTGCGCCGCATTTTCATCAGACGCATCGTCTTGCCAAAGCTTTTCTTCATCGGCATCAAACTCCTCGGCCAGCAGATGCTCATCGGCATCTGACTTGGTGGATGCATGTGCGCGCATTGGCTGCACATCGCTGCTTGTTGGTGTCGTGGCATGCAGATCGTGGCTGATTATCGGTGCGCTAGCGACCGCTGCCGCCATGCTGGATAAGGCATCTTCTTGATCGCTAATTTGATCATCAATTAAAAGCTTAGCACTGCGATCAGGCAGCTGTCTGTCCTCGCGTGGGATGATCGGCAGCCCGTATTTGGTTTTTTCGGCGAACTCATCAGAGTCCAACGCCACTTGACTGCGTCGCAAATTGCGCAGTACAATCAGCACACCCACCAGCACTACCACGAGCGCCAACACCACCCACATTCCGTTCCACTGCATAGCCAGCCCCATCAGATATCGCCATCACACACCAGATGACAAAAAAATTATTCAATTATGGCAAAACACCACCCAAAAATCATACCCACAAAAAATCAACAAATGCTAAAAATCATAGTTTGGTCAAATAAAACACGGGTATTTTATACTAGTTTAGCAGAATTTGATTTTTTCGTCATCCTTTGAACTTTAAAACATGAAAAATTGTTACAATTTTTCCTTAACAAACAAAAAATCGCCTCCGAAGAGACGATTTTAATATCAAGCGATGGCTTATTTTTTGCCACGGTTTGCAAAAGCACCGAAACGCTTGTTGAAGCTTGCAACACGGCCTTCGTTTGAGGTTTTGCGTTGTTCGCCAGTATAGAATGGGTGCGATGCACTTGAGATATCCAATGGGAAGTATGGGTACTCTTGGCCTTCGTATTCACGAGTGGTCTTGGTAGTGACCGTTGAACGAGTTAGGAAATATACATCAGCATTGGTATCGTGGAACAATACTTCGCGGTATTCTGGGTGAATGTCTTTACGCATGATAAATCTCTTATCCAATTAACCTAAGCACTAATAAGCACTGCTGGCGTACCAGATCAGTGGAACATAGCCACGCCATCACCAACCTATTTGGCATGCCGCACCATGTTTGTCTATGTTATTAGCCATCTTAAGTGGGAACATAAAGCCAATATTTTAGCAAAAACCAACTTGAGTATCAAGCAATTTTGCTTACTTTTTGGCGTTTTGGTTATTTTGGCTATCGACCCAGCCACGCAGTTTTTGACCTGCTTTAAAAGTCACCACACGGCGTGCTTCGACAGGGATACTCTCGCCAGTTTTTGGGTTGCGTCCTGGGCGTGATTTTTTGTCCTTGAGTTCAAAATTACCAAATCCTGACAGCTTGACTTCTTTGCCATCAGCAAGGCTTTGGCTAATCTCTTCAAAAAATCCATCCACCAGCTTGCGCGCCTGCTGACGGGTCAATCGTAGGCGAATGGTCAGCTGATCTACCATATCCGCCTTGGTCAGTGCACTCATGATTTTATCCTTATGTATCAATAAGCTACCTAATGCACGATTTCAAATTCAATCGTATTTATCATTGTACACTTGATTGTATGCTTAATGCAATTTAAATTTTTATCTCAAGGTGATTTTTGGTCAATTATTTGGGCAAGCACCAAAAATTAGCAAATGTGGCGAGCGGGTCTTATTGATATTTTCAGTCATCGGTCAAATATATAAGATGCACAGGGCAAACCACTGCTTTTTTAATGATACCAATTTTAAGCACTCCGATTCATTCAGCTAAGCCATATATTTTTCAAAGACATACCGAGCGGCATATTCATCACATCTATCGAAATCACGGATGAAATTATATAAAAAATCACTAACTTGATAATTAAATTGAAAAACAATGAAAGCTATTTGCTCTTGTATTAAGAAAAGCTCATGAATTAAATCTTTTGACTGATCAAAATCCAAATTCTTTGCCTGCTCCATCTTAAAGCGAATGGAGTATTCCGCTTGATTTAATATTGATTGAACTTCCTGATTACATCTTTCAATTATCAGTAAATTATCTTTTAGAATATCCAATTTTATCTGCACATCCATAATACATCCCTTAACGATTACTCTGGTGGGTAGAGTATGTACGATGCACCGCACCACTACCCATTGTATACCAAATCCTTTGCCCTATAAACAAGACCGCCACAAAGCACACTGTGGCGGTCTTGGCTTGATGGTTTTAGCGTATGATAATCACGCATCATCACGCATCATCACGCATCATCACGCATCATCACGCATCAGTCACGCAGTTTGGCACCGTGCTTGTCATCAAGTACAGCGACAACTTTATCCACCGCTTTTTTGATTTGTTCATCTTCAAGCGTCGCATCATGGTTTTGGAACACCATCGCAAACGCTAGTGAACGCGTACCTGTCGGTAGTCGCTCGCCAGTATAGACATCAAATAGCCATACATCTTGTAGATAACCACCTGCTGCCGCACGGATGTCTGCTTCAAGCGACTGCCAAGCAATATCAGCATCCACAAGCACCGCCAAATCACGGCGTACGCTTGGGAATTTGCTTGGCGCTTTGATGGCAGACTGCGTGTGATTGAGTGCAATCAGCTTATCTAGGTTCAGCTCAGCAACCCAAACGCTCGGCAGATCCATCGCTTTGGCAATGCTTGGATGTAGCTGACCAAACCAGCCCAGACGCTCGCCATTCACCGACAGATAAGCACTTTGACCCGGGTGCAAGAAGTCCAAATCAGCACGCTCATAGCTGATGTGTGCTTTATTTAAGGTCGCAGGCAACAGACTTTCGACATCACGCTTTAGATCAAAAAAGTCCATCGCACGGTTGGCATGGTGCTGTTCAGGATATACCGTGCCTGTCGCCACGATAGCAAGGCTTGGTGTCTGCACAAGACTTGCCACATCTGCCCCAACAAAGCTCAGACCCGTCTCAAACAGACGCACACGAGCCTGCTGACGGTTTAGGTTGTAGCTGACCACAGGCAATAGGCTTGATAGTAGTGTGCGACGCATCACCGCCAAATCACTTGAAATCGGATTGGCAAGCGGTAATACCGCACCCAGACTTTCATCATCGAATAGCGATTCGATCTTAGCATCGCTAAAGCTAAAGCTCACCGCTTCATGGTAGCCAGCATCAGCTAGGGTAAGCTTGGCAACATGAATCAAATCCGCCGTATCATCATAACGCATATCCACAGCAAAGCTTGGCAGGCGTACGTCGATATGATCATAACCATAGATGCGAGCGACTTCTTCGACCACATCTTCGGCGATATTCATATCAAAGCGATGGCTTGGTGCTTGGCAGATGAGTGTGTCGCCCTCCAAGCTGGTGGCGATTTCTAAGCGGTTTAGAATATCGACAATCTCATCGGTTGAGATAGTCACACCCAGTAGCTGCTCAACTTTTGCCACAGGTACACGGATGCTGTGGCGGGCAGGTAGTTTATCCATCGCTTCGACTGTGGTGATTGATTCTGCTGCACCGCCTGCGACACTGATAATCAGACTGGTCGCTCGATCAAGCGCCGTGCGTGGCAACTCAAAATCCACCCCACGCTCAAAACGCTGTGATGCATCCGTATGCAGGCCAAAGCGACGCGCACGCCCTGCGATGGCAAGCTGATCAAAATGCGCACTTTCTAGCACGATACTGGTCGTCTCATCACTCACCGCTGAGCGAGCACCGCCCATAATCCCTGCCAAGGCAAGTACGCCAACATCATCAGCAATCACTAGCTCATCACCTGTCAATGTGATGATCTGCTCGTTCAACAGCTCAACCGTCTCACCTGCCACAGAATCACGCACCACGATATCACCGACAATCTTATCAGCATCAAAGGCGTGCAGCGGCTGACCCAGCTCAAGCAGGACAAAATTGGTCACATCCACCAAGAAATTATGCGTACGCACACCTGATGCGACGAGTGCCGACTCCATCCATTCAGGTGTCGCCACACTGCGATCAATACCATCGATACGCTGTGCCAAATAGCGTGGGCAAGCGGTCGTATTCGCTACTTGCACGCCCGTGCTTGCTGTCGTACTTGAGCTGATGACATCGAACTGTACACGGTTAAGCGGCAAGCGATTGATCACTGCAATCTCACGGGCTAGACCCAGTACGCTTAGGCAGTCACCACGGTTTGGCGTGATGGCAATCTCAAAAATCTTGGCATCTAGGTTCAAATAATCACGCACATTCACACCAATCGGGGCATCATCAGCCAGCTCAAGCAGGCCATCGATTTTATCTTCAAGTCCAAGCTCAGATGCGCCGCACAGCATCCCTTGTGACTCCACGCCACGCAGTTTGCCTTTTTTGATCTTAAAGCCCTTGTCATCATCGCTTGGTAGCACCGCACCGATGGTTGCCACAGCAACTTTTAGACCGACACGCACATTAGGTGCACCGCAGACGATTTGTAACAGCTCGCCCGTGCCGATATTGACACGCGTGACACGCAGACGGTCGGCATCTGGATGCTGTGTGCATTCGATGACTTCACCGACCACGACACCACTAAACGGTGGTGCGACCATCTCCATGCCATCAAGCTCAAGCCCTGCCATGGTCAGCTGCTCGCCCAAAGTCTGGCTGTCAACGCTTGGATTTGCCCATTGTCTTAGCCATTGTTCACTGATTTTCATACGATTTGTCTCTTTGTAATTTTTAAATTTTTGGTTGAATTGTTGAAAAACTTGTTCAATGTTTAGCCAAATTGCTTTAAGAATCGCAAATCATTTTGGAAGAACAATCGCAAATCATCAATGCCATAATATAGCATCGCAAATCGCTCAATCCCCATACCAAAGGCAAAGCCAGTGTATTCATTTGGGTCGATGCCACAGTTTTTGAGCACTTGTGGATGCACCATACCACAGCCAAGCACTTCTAGCCATTTGCCATTGTCCGATAAGATATCTACTTCAGCTGACGGCTCAGTGAATGGAAAAAATGATGGACGAAAACGCACGGTCATTTTTTTGCCAAAAAACGCATCCAAAAACTCATGAATCAAGCCTTTAAGCTCAGCAAAATTGCTTGATTTTGAGATCATCAAGCCTTCCATCTGATGGAACATCGGTGAATGCGTCTGGTCAGAGTCGCAGCGATACACACGGCCTGGACAGATGATGCGAATCGGCGGCTCGCTCTTTTCCATCGTGCGAATCTGTACGCTACTGGTGTGTGTGCGTAGCAAATAATGCGTATCAAAATAAAAGGTATCATGCATCGCACGGGCAGGATGATGGCCGGGGATATTTAGGGCTTCAAAGTTATAATAATCACTTTCAACTTCAGGGCCTGTCGCCACACTAAAGCCAGCTTGCACAAAGAACTGCTTCATGCGTTCGGTCGTCTGGGTAATCGGATGTAGCGTACCTTTTGTTGCACCGCGTGCTGGCATGGTGATGTCCACTTGCTCGCTGGCAAGCTTGGCATTCATTGCTGCCGCCGCTAGGCTTTGGGCTTTGGCATCCAAAGCACTGCCGATACGCATACGCAAGTCATGCAGATAAGCACCGTATTGCTTTTTGGCATCGGCATCTAGACTACCCATTTGCTTAGACAGTGCAGTCAGGGCGGCTTTTTTACCCGTCAAATTCACACGAAACTCTTGCAAAGTCTTTTCGTCACAAGCAGTCTCAATCAACGCCACCGCCTGATCGCCAAATGCGGTCAGCTCATCAGGACTGATGGTGGCAAGCGGTGCGTCCAAAGTGGGCAAATTCACGGTAATCTCAGGCTGTGTCATAATATCTCTTTTATCAATCTCGCCCAAATAGGCAGGCGTTATTTAATCATAGTAAAACTGATTATTCTAAAGAATTGGGTCTATTTTGTAAATGATTTTGGGTTGGTAAATCAGCAAAATTAAAAAACTTTTTCTGTATCTGGCTGATTTTTACCATCTGTCTGCCTATCGCTAGCATTCACTGATTTGATTGCTTATCAAGCATGACAATTCAAACAGCACCAAAAACAAAAACCCCACTCAATGAGCAGGGCTTTGTGTCTGATTGACAGCTTATGCTAGAGCAGCTTTTGCTTTTTCTGCGATTGCAGTGAAAGCAGCAGCATCATGCATAGCGATGTCAGCTAGAATACGGCGGTCAATCTCAACATTTGCCTTTTTAAGGCCGTTGATTAGACGGCTGTATGACAAACCGTTTAGGCGAGCACCAGCATTGATACGAGCAATCCACAGACGGCGGAAAGAGCGTTTTTTGTTACGGCGGTCACGATAAGCGTATTGACCAGCTTTCATAACAGCTTGTACTGCTACACGATACACACGAGAGCGTGCGCCATAGTAGCCTTTTGCACGAGCTAGAACTTTTTTGTGACGGCGGTTTGCTTGTACACCACGTTTTACACGAGCCATTTTATTCTCCTAAAATATCCGAAAAGTTGATTAGATGTATGGGCACATACGACGGATTGAAGCCACGTCTGATGCGTGCACCATAGTGCAACCACGCAATTGACGGATACGCTTTGGAGATTTTTTGGTCAAGATGTGACGCTTGAATGCTTGCTTACGCTTGAAGCCGTTTGCAGTTTTCTTGAAACGCTTAGCGGCACCACGTTTGGTCTTAAGTTTCATAATAACCTCTTTAAAATCAAAAGCCTATCGGCTTGATGAATACCTGTTCGCCAGTCGATTTGGAATCAATCCAAACGCTGTCTAAAGGTGGGAGCGCACATTATATCAAAGCCTTTGATCAAAAACAAGCCGAATCTTTCTTTACTTACACCCCCACAAGCGTTACAATAACTGTATTTGGCACATGCTTATGACACCACTTCAAACTGTTCAGACCCTAGGTTTGTTTATTTTGACTGCCATCGCTGAGATCATTGGGTGTTATTTGCCTTATTTGATTTTGACGCATCAAAAAAGCACATGGTTATGGCTGCCTACTGCGTTGAGTTTGATGGTATTTGTCTATCTGCTGACACTACATCCAGCTGCATCGGGGCGCATTTATGCTGCTTATGGCGGCATCTATATTCTTTGTGCATTGGTGTGGTTGGCTGCTGTCGATAAGATCATGCCAAGCGCGTGGGATTTGGCAGGTGGTGCTTTGGTGATGGCGGGCGCATTGGTCATCATCTTACAGCCCAATGGCTTTGGACGCTGATTTAGCCCCATCATTGATCACTATGACAAAGCTGCCATCAAACTGTCATCATGATGACATAATTGTGGCCTAAGATAAGCTGTCTTTGCCATCAAAGCTGGGTCAGTGCTAAAATTGCGTGGCAGTAACCCTCAGCACCGCCAATGCTCATCGGCTGAGCATCTGATTTCTTATTCATCGATAACATCCACAAAGAGACGACATGAACTGGCTTGATACCCTAAAATTTGATGCCGATGGCTTAATTCCTGCAATCGCCCAAGATCGTGCCACAGGACAGGTGATGATGGTCGCTTGGCAAAACAAACAAGCCTTAGAACTCACCTTCCAAACCAAGCAAGCGGTGTATTTTTCGCGCTCACGAGGCAAGCTATGGCACAAGGGCGAGACCTCAGGGCATACGCAAATCGTGCATGACATCTATACCGACTGTGATCAAGATGTCATCATTTTGTCGATCACCCAAATCGGTGGCATCGCCTGTCACACAGGTCGCGCTTCATGCTTTTATCAAAAACTCGATGACAATGGTGACTGGCAAACCATCAGTGATGTCTTAAAAGATCCTAAAGATATTTATGGTAAAACCGCCAAAGTGCTGGATGGTGAAGATGCACAACACAACGAGGCCACCAAGCCATCCTCAGCAGATGTTTTGGGCGCGCTGGATGTGATCTTGGCCGATCGCAAATCCGCGGACAAAGACAGCTCTTATGTCGCAAGCTTATACCATAAAGGCTTAAATAAAATCCTAGAAAAAGTCGGTGAAGAGTCGGTGGAGAGTATCATTGCCGCCAAAGAGTTAGAACGCGCCAAAAAATCTGGCAGTGATGTGGCTGAGATGGCGCATGATTTGGTCTATGAAGTGGCTGACACTTGGTTTCATCAGATGGTGGCATTATCGATGTTCGATCTGTCATCACAAGCTGTGATCGATGAGTTGGCGCGTCGCTTTGGCGTGTCAGGCATCGATGAAAAAAACAGCCGAGTGAACAATTAATGGCCCAGTTGGGTTGAACAATTTATTATTGACATTAAAACGGAGTGGTTATGGGTTCATTTTCTATCACACATTGGTTAATTTTATTGGTTGTCGTGGTCATTGTCTTTGGCACCAGTAAGCTAAAAAACGCTGGCAAAGACTTGGGCGGTGCAGTCAAAGGCTTTAAAGATGCCGTCAAAGAAGAAGATAAACCAAAAATCGACAACCGCGAAAAAACCATCGTCGTCGAAGAGGTTAAGGTCGAACCCAAAGACCATCATCAAGGCTAATCCTCACTTATGATAGGCAATCTTGGTTTTTTTGAGCTGACACTGCTTGGCATCATCGCGCTCATTGTCTTAGGCCCTGAAAAGCTGCCAGTGGCTGCTCGTACGCTTGGCCGTTGGTATGGCACTCTGCGCCGTGCCAGTCAAAAGCTGCAAAACGACATCTCAAGCGAATTACAACTGCTCGAAACCCAAGAGCTACTTAAAAAAGAGCTACAGCAAATCCGCGACTCTGAAGCGAAGATGAAAGCTCAGATGGATGAATTGCAGCGCTCACTCAAGCAGAACCAAGCGCAGTTTGACACCGCCAAGCGCCAAACGATGGATGCTTGGCACACTCAACCATCACAGGATGCACAAGTTGACAGCGCACCACCTGTCGCCGCCCCTGCTGGCACCCTACCGATGGCCAATCGCTGGTTTTTATTAAGCCACTATGACGCCCAGCGCCGCCTGCCGCCTGCACCTAGGATGCCAAACTATCTGGCTGACCCTTTGTTGTATCAACACATGGATAATTCATGAGCCAAGCCAATTTTCCAGACGCTACTGACACGCCTTTGATGTCACATTTCATTGAGCTGCGCAGCCGCTTTATCCGCATGTTTTTGGCGGTGTTGCTGGTGTTTTTGGGCTTGGTGGGATTTAGCCGTGAATTGTATGATTTTATCTCCAATCCTTTGGTGGCGCTGCTGCCAGCCGAAGCCAGTCTGATCGCCACCGATGTCGCCTCAGGCTTTTTGGCACCGATTCGCCTAACTTTTTTTATTGCTTTATTTGTCACCGTGCCGTTTATTTTGGCGCAGATTTGGGGTTTTATTGCACCTGGATTATATAAGCACGAAAAACGCGCCGCCTTGCCGCTGCTATTGTCTGCGATTGTGCTGTTTTATACCGGTGTGGCATTTGCATATTTTATCGTACTGGTGCCTGCACTGAAATTTTTTGTGATGTTCGCGCCAGATAATGTACTGCCAATGACCGACATTGACAGCTATTTAAGCTTTGTGCTTAAGCTGTTTGCGGTCTTTGGCGTGATGTTTGAGATCCCTGTGGTGACGCTGATTTTGGTGCTGATGCGGCTGGTCAGCGTTCAAGCCTTGGCGGACAAGCGTCGCTATATCATCGTCGGCTGCTTTGCTGTCGCGGCTGTGGTCACACCACCTGATGGCGCAAGCATGCTGATGCTGGCCATTCCGATGTGCTTGCTGTTTGAGCTGGGATTGTTGATGGCCAGAGTCTTGGTGAGGGATAAGCCTTCAGATGATCTTGAGGCAGATGAGGGGTGAACATGGATCAGAAGCAGCTACAAGCCAAGCTTGATGAAACCCAAGCGCTGTACCGCGAATGGCTGAGCGCCAAAGAGCAGGCCGATGAGGCTTATGCCACCATAGTGCATGCGATGGCAGTGATGGCAAAGCTTGAGGCGGCGTATTTTGATGATGCATTCATGCAGCTGCACGATGCCGATGCCAAAGGCCTGCTAGACACCAGAACGCCTGGAGAGTACAGTGTGTTAAGCGAGGATGCTGTGTATAATGCATTGATTGACAAAGAGCAGCTATTGTGGGCGCATCTTAAGCTGTGCATTAAGCATCTACAAAGATAATCGCCGAATCACCATGTAAAAAAGACCAAGCTTTTGCCTGGTCTTTTTTATCAAAATCATAGCATGCGATTGCGTTCATTTTCGGCATCGACGATCTCATCAGCGATGGTCATTGCCTGAAAGCTGTTTGGATCAGCCAGCTTCCACATATCATCAAGCACGCGGCGGCCGCTGTCGCCAGTCAATAGCGATCCATGCTCGATGAATTGATAATGTTCTGATAACAGCTTGATCCAGCCATCAGGCTGACGGCGAACGATGTGATGCGGCATCAACTGACTGGGATGATCCAGCCCCGAGCAGCCGACGATTTCTGCCAGTGCTTTTAGGGTATTGTGATGATAATTTTTGACGCGGCGGGATTTGTCAGGGACATCCAATGCCTTTTGACGCGCAGGGTCTTGGGTGGCGACCCCTGTCGGGCATTTGTTGGTGTGACAAGAACGCGACTGGATACAGCCGACGGCAAACATAAAGCCGCGCGCTGAGTTGCACCAATCCGCCCCAAGCGCCATCATTTTAGCGATGTCAAAAGCAGTGATGACTTTGCCGCTGACACCGACTTTGATTTTATTACGGATGCCAGCGCCAACCAAAGTATTTTGGACAAAAATCAGCGCATCGACCAGTGGCATCCCCACTGAATCCATAAACTCCACAGGCGCCGCACCCGTACCGCCCTCAGCACCGTCGATGACAATAAAATCAGGGTAGTTATTTTCCTCTTTCATCGCCTTGACGATCGCCATAAACTCCCATGGCATACCAATACACAGCTTGATGCCCACAGGCTTACCGCCAGACAGATCGCGCAGCCGCTGCCAAAACTCAACCAGCTGTTTTGGAGTGCTAAATTCAGGATGTGTCGGCGGCGAGATGCAGTCGATGTCCATCGGAATGTCGCGCGTGGCGGCGATCTCATGGGTGATTTTGGTGGCTGGCAATACACCGCCCTTACCTGGCTTAGCGCCTTGGGACAGCTTGATCTCGATCATCTTGACCTGCGGCGATTTGGCACGCTCGGCAAATGTCCCAGGATTAAAGCGGCCATGCTCATCACGACAGCCAAAATATGCCGTACCTAGCTGCCAAATCAAATCCCCGCCATGCTTTTGGTGATAAGGGCTGATACTGCCCTCCCCTGTATCATGGGCAAAGCCGCCTTCTTTGGCGCCTTTATTCAATGCTTCGACGGCATTGGCTGATAGTGCGCCAAAACTCATCGCCGAGATATTAAACACCGACAAATCATAAGGCTGAAGACAGCGCTCATTCCCCACACGCACGCGAAAATCGTGGTTGTCAATCTTATGGCTGCGGCCTGAATGCAAAAACCAATCCGTCCCTGGCTTACTTAAGTCATTTAAGCTGCCAAAGGCGGTGGTGCTGTCCAGATCCTTGGCGCGCTGATAGACGATGGAGCGCTGCAAGCGTGAAAATGGCACCTCTTCGCGATCGCCTTCGATGAAGTATTGGCGCACTTCTGGACGGAAATTTTCAAACAAAAACCGAATGTGTCCGCTGATCGGATAATTGCGCAAAATCGCATGCCGCTTTTGATGGATGTTATACACCCCAAGGCAGGTCAAACAAGTGGCGATGAACAACAGCCACCAGATTTTAAACAAAATCGAGATGGGAATCAGCGCCACACACACCCAAAATAAGGCAAAGCGCGGCAATACCAAAAAGAAAAAGTTGGCAGAATGGTTATCGGGTTTTAGGTTGGGCATCACTCATATCCACAATGCAATGAAGGGTATGCCGCAGCACACCCTGATGTTATTATTTTGGCAAATTATATCACAGCACATTTATTATCATAATTTGATAATAATGATAAACCTATCAATAAAATAAATAAAAACTGGCAAAAAACGCCCCATCACTGTGCTAGGCTGCTGTTTTCGCCGATATTTGACGCATTCGTCTGCATAACACTTCCCATTCTTTTTTGCTTTATGTTATCATGTTAAATCGCATTTATTGCGGTCAAATTTCGTACACCGCATCGATGCATCAATCAGACACCCATGCGCGATCATCCAAGCATTCTATCCACACAAGAGGTAAACTGTGCCAAAACAACCTGCGTATCTGACCATCAAAAACTCGATTTTGGCCAATATTCATTCAGGAACATGGCAAGAGGGCAGCGCCATCCCTGCCGAGATCAGCTTGGCCGAGACTTTCGGAGTCTCGCGCATGACGGTGAATCGCGCGCTCAAAGAATTAGAAGCAGAGCGCATCTTGGAGCGTCGCCAAGGTTCTGGCACTTATGTGGCACAACAAAAATACAACAATGCGTACATCGAGATTCGCAATATCGCCAAAGACATCCGAGAGCATTATAGCACTTATCATGCCGAGGTCGTCTCACAAGACACGCTTGATTTTGAGGCATTACGCCAACCGAATAATTATTGGCTTGGCATGATGTTTTTTGATGGCAATCCCAGCAGTGATGATCAGCTATATCAGGTCTGTATCGTGCATTATGGTGATGATTTGCCGATCCAATACGAAGAGCGATGGGTAAATGCTGGCGTCGTGCCTGATTTTATCAATCAAGATTTTAACACCATCAACACCAGCGACTATCTGATCGGTCATGTCCCTTTGGAGTATGGCGATTATCAAATTCAAGCCAAATTGCCGCCAGATCATGTGCGCCAAGCTTTGCAAATGAACAGCCAAGAGCCTGCTCTGCTGCATGTGCGCCACACCAAATCCCAAGGCCTACCTGTCACTTTTGCCAATATGTGGCATCCTGGCAGTCGCTTTTCATTTGGCGGTACTTTATAAGTAAAGCCCAAGATACCGCCATCTTACCAGATGTGATGGATTTTAAGCTTTATGACTTACGCACCGCGAATCTGGATAAAGCTGTGGTATAATGGCATTTTTGCCACTTTTAGCCAATGATGCCGATGCACCACCCACATTCTACCACGCCTACGCCGACTGACGAACAGTTGGCGTCTTTGGACATGGCGATGACAGGACAGTCGTTCAAGATTGTCGCTTATGCAGGAGCGGGCAAGACGACCACACTGCGGCTGATTAGCGAAAATTTACGAGGTCGTGGGCTATATTTGGCATTCAATAAGGCGATCGCCACCGAAGCACAAGGCAAATTTCCGCCCAATGTCCGCTGTCAAACCTTTCATTCGCTCGCCTTTCGTCATGTCAATCGCGACATCACCGCCAAGATCAGTTTGCCACGCTTAACGCCATCACGACTGGCATCTGAGCTTGATTTGCAAGGCATCAGCACTGAGCGAGTGGTCGATGGCATCAAAAAACCTGTCACGCTCACACCTGCCAAGCTTGCCAATATTATCAGCGAGTCGATTACCACATTTTGTAAGACCTCATCTGCCTACCCTGCACCACGCCACATCAGTGCGCCATCATGGATGGATGAAGCAGATGCTAGCCGCCTACAAGAGATGCTCTACCCTGCCTTTGAGCGGCGATGGCTACAGTCGATTGATCCACGCCATCAATCGGGTATCAGCCATGATGTCTATCTAAAACTTTGGACACTGTCCAATCCTGTCATTCCGGCTGATTTTATCTTATTTGACGAAGCTCAAGATGCTGACCCTTTGATGATGGGTGCACTCATTCGCCAAGACAAGCAGACCATCTATGTCGGCGATGCGCATCAGCAGATTTATGAGTGGCGGGGTGCGTTAAACGCCATGAAACGCCTGCCTTATCCGCAGACGCTATTGACGCAGTCGTTTCGCTTTGGGCAGTCGATTGCTGATGTTGCCAATGTGTTTTTGACTGCCTTACAAGAAGACATTCCGCTCAAAGGCAATCCCAATCAGCCATCCACCGTCGGTAAAAGCCTTGTGCATGGTGCCAAAGATGCCATTCTTTGTCGTACCAATGCCACCGCCATGAGCCATCTGCTTGATGGGCTCAAGCTTGGGCATAAAGTCGCACTACAAGCCGACAGTCAGCGGATTTTGCGGTTTTGCCAAGGGGCAGACAGCCTAAAAAATGGCAAATCCGCCTATGGCATCCCTGAGCTTGCGTATTTTAATCACTGGGGCGAAGTCCAAGAGTTTAGCGAAACTGGTGAAGGCAGTGACCTAAAAACTTGGGTCAAACTCATCGAAGAGCATGGCACTGCCACCATCACCAAAGCCATCAATAGCCTAACCACCCAAAGCCATGCTGACTATGTCGTCTCCACCGCCCATAAATCCAAGGGGCTTGAGTGGAATCGCGTGCAAATCAGCGATGATTTTTTGTATGATGCCAATACCTTGTCCGTCAAAATCACCCCCGAAGAGCTACGCCTACTCTATGTCGCCTGCACTCGTGGCAAGACCAATTTGGACATTCATCATATCACTGATCTACTGCATGGCTTGGTGCACAAAAAAGTGATTTATGGCTAATTTACCATCAATGATTGCATCAACCCCATTCCAAGAATTTTAATCACAGCCATTTTAGTTTATGAATTTTGACCACTTTTTCCCCCATCCTGTCCGCCTGCTTGCGCCAATGGAAGGTCTTACCGACCCATTGATGCGACGGATTTTGACCGATATCGCTTGCACACTTGGTGCGCCTTATGACTGGGCGGTGAGTGAGTTTATCCGTGTCACACATTACCCTTTGCCCGCACATGTGTTTTATAAATTCGTCCCAGAATTGCACCATGGCGCTCGGACTGCCAGCGGTACGCCTGTGCACATTCAGCTATTGGGCAACAACCCTGAGACGATGGCGCAAAGTGCCGTGACGGCGGTAGAGCTTGGGGCGGCGGCGATTGACCTAAACTTTGGCTGTCCTGCCAAAACAGTCAATAACCACAAAGGCGGCTCGGTACTACTACAAGAACCTGAAGTGCTATACCACATCATCAGCGCTGTGCGACAGGCTGTACCAAGTGACATCCCTGTCTCTGCCAAAATCCGCCTAGGCTATACCGACACGAGTCTCATGACCGACATCGGCGATGCGGTACGCTCGGCAAATGCCAGCTGGCTGACCATCCATGCTCGCACTAAGGTGGACGGCTACAAACCCCCTGCCTATTGGGATAAGGTCGCCCCCTTTACCACGCTTGGGATGCCAGTGATTGCCAATGGCGAGATTTGGACGGCAGATGATGCCAAACGCTGCATGGCAAAAGCCAATACACCCCATCTGATGCTTGGTCGTGGTGCGGTCACTCGTCCTGATTTGATTGCAAGCATTGCAGGCTTGGAAGGTATGGACTGGGCAAGCTTATGCCAATATCAGTTGCAGTTTTTGGCGGATGAGACAGAGAACCAAAATGGGCTGATTGGTCGCTATAAGCAATGGCTGGGTATGCTCACCAAAGGTTATACCGAGGCGGATACGCTGTGGCATATCATCAAAAAAATCAAGGATAAGGGTGAGATTGAGCAAACGATTTTGGCGAGTATAAAAAAGCCAACCCAGTGATACGGGCTGGCTTTGGCTGTGAGTTACGATAATCGACGCTCTAGATTTGTTAAAAAAGTTTCCATCGCATCATTAATATCAATACCCATACGCTCGGCAAGTACGATTTGCCACCAGATATTTTCGGCAAGCTTATGGGCAAGCTCGCTATCCACATCGCCATCTGACTTCGTCCAACGTCCTTCGTGCGCCATCGTCAAGCGACCCACCAAGCCTGCATCGGTCAAAAATGCCAAAGCATCTTCTTCGACCGTCCAATGTGAACCATGATGCTTGTCTTCTAGCGCATGATATTTGGCACGGATTGCCATCGAGCGTTCGATAATTTGTTTAAAATCAGTCATAAAATTCTCCAAAGCATCCATTATAGCCCATCGTGAGCATTGCTGTGTACCGCTCTTGTTACTTGTATGGTCTTATGATGAAACTCATGCAAGCTGCTGCGATGACCGATACTCACGACCACACTATCAGGCAAGTGCGTCGCAAGTAGCGTGTACATCAGCTTCTCATTGGCTTCATCGAGTGCTGATGTTGCTTCATCAAGAAATATCACATCAGGGCGTGCCAATAAAATCCGCACAAAGCCAATTCGCTGTGCTTGCCCTGGGGACAGATACGCCTGCCAGTCTTCGATATCGTCTAGGCGTTTGGCAAGTTTTTTGAGCCCTACGACACTTAGCCAATGGGCAATGGTCGCATCATCCGCCATCATCGCAGGATAGGTGACGACATCACGCAGGCTACCTTGGGGAATGTAGCTTTTTTGGGGTGTGAAATGCAGTTTTTGCGACAAGGCAATGTGCATCGCGCCCACTGTCGGCAGTGGATAAATCCCCGCCATCGCTCGCAAGAGACTGGTTTTGCCCACACCTGATTCGCCTTGGATTAATAGGCGATCACCACGATTGAGCACCACATCCACAGGCGAAAACAGCAGATGGCCTTGTTTATTGATCAGTCCAAATTTCTGCAAGGCAAGCTTTGCTTCTGATGGCGACTGGGCAGACAAATCGGTGCTGACTGGCTCAGTGGTATCGGGTTTTTTATCAATTTTATCTAAAGAATGTAAAAATCCGTACAGACGATTGACCCGCGCTTGATACAAGGTAAAATCTTCATAAAACAAACGGAAAAATGACAAAGCGCGCATCAAGCGGTTGAACGACTGCACCGTCTGATGCACATCACCAAGCTTGATTTGCCCTGCAAAAAATCTCGGTGCTTGTAGCATAATCGGCAACAGCATCGCAAACTGCGTCACCCCAGTATTAAAGCCGCCCAAGCCCAGCGAACGACGGACAATCGCCCAGCGATTATCAATGATGGCACGAAAATAAGCACTCAAGCTGAGCTTTTCTTGTTTTTCACCTTGATAAAATGCAATGCTCTCAGCATGGTCACGCACCCGCACCAGTGCATAGCGATAGTCGCCATGGCGGTGCTCTTTTTCAAAATTCAGACGAATCAGTGGTCGCCCAATCCAAACCGAAATGACAGTAGCAGTGATGATAAATCCATACACCAAAAACACCACGCCCTTTGGAATCTCAATGCCAGCCAGCACCAGCACCCCTGACAAACCCCATAAGATAATGGTGAACTCAATCGATGATAAGATGGCGTTTAGCACCCCACGCACCATCTCAAGCGTATCGGTGATAAAGGCGGTCGCATCTTGCTCGATACGCTGATCGATGTTATCAGGCTTGGCATTATCTGGGCGACTTAGGCGGTAGTAGTTTTGATTATCCAGCCAGCGATTCAATAACACGGCGTTTAATTTTTCGAGCCAACGAATCTCAAACACTTGCCCAATCAGCACATCGATGATCTCTTGGATGACCTTGATGCCGACCAAACTGGCATTAATCAATGCAAAGAACCAAAACGCATCAGGCTTCATCTCTTGTAGTGATGTATAAAGCCCATTATAAAAAAAGGTATTCAGCACACTGATACGCACTTCGATCAGCACAAAAGCGATGAGCACCACGACCATCAGCACTGTCTTGATGATACTGGTATTTGTTAAGCATGGCTTAGTAATATGCCAAAACTTACGCCCTGTATCCGTGTAGCGTGTCAAGAGAAAAAACGCCACCGCAAACACTGCCGTCACCCAAGTCAATGTCTGCACAAACCACATGGCTGAGCCAGTCAGTTCACTTTGCCAATCCATAAATTACCGCTTATTAGTTAATCACAACAACACAGTTGCACATAGAAAAAAGACAAAAACCGTTTGCAGTTACCCACAAACGGTTTATAAATTTTCTAATTAAAAATCAATGGTATAGCTCACATTGTAGTTGCGGCCACGACCACCAGTATAACGATCAGAAGTCGGCAAGACTGCATCGGTCAAGAAGACATCGTACTCTTCGTTCAGCAGATTATTGATGCCCAATCCGACCACGCCTTTGCCCAGTGGCTGTTTATAAGTCATATCCACCAAGGTATAAGCATCGGCACTAGACTCGTAAATCTTCTTCCCTGAGAGAATGGCAGGATAATCTCTTGAAAAATAATGGGTTGCCGTCATACCAAATCGCTTGCCACTGTCTCCAAAGCGATAGTTCACGCCGACAGATAGCTTGTCAGGGCTGATGTTGCGTGCTGGCATATCCACCATCACACCATCACCCTTGGCATCGTACTCGCCTTGGGTGTGGGCATAGCTTGCGGTGAATTGGGCATTATCGGTTGCTTGATAACGCAGTGCCACTTCAGCACCTTTGATGTCGGTGGCTTGACGCTTAGCACGATAGCCTTCGACTGCTACATCGTATTCAAGCGTCGAGCCAAGATCTGATTTGGACTGGAATACGCTCAAATCCGCTGACAGCTTATCGCCAGTATAACGCACGCCCACTTCGGTATTATCAGTGACAATCGGCTCAAGATTGACGGTCTGTACACTATGTCCCAGGTCGGTAATGGTACGCAGTTTCGCCCCCACATCTGGCATACCCAGACCTTTGGCATAGTTGGCAAACACTTGCGTACTGTCATTGATATCATAGACCAAGCCAACACTTGGCAAGACTTCATCGAACTTCACCGTACCGCCCTCAACTGGTGTCTGCGTCCACTGACGAGATCCGAATTTATCATCCCGAGTATTACCTGCAACGGTCTCAAAATCATCTACTTTAAGCTCGCCATGCTCATAACGCACACCAGCACTGAGATTGAGACGGTCGGCCAGACGCACGCGCGCCTGTGCAAACGGTGCAACACTGCGGTACTGCATCAAAGGCGCCCAGCTGCGATTGGTTAGGATCAGTTTTTGTTCGGTTTCATCTTGTAGCGCATCCACGCCTGCCGTCACAGAGACGCGATCTTGCCATAGATTGTCTTTGTTGAGCGTAAGTTTTGCACCGATTTTGGTCGATTCGTTTTGGGATTGGTCAAGCAATGTGCCAGCCGTAGCAACACTTATTTGATAATTATCGGCATAGTTCGCCCCATAACGCGCGGTAAAGTCGTTATAAAACGCCTGTGCTGACAGACGAGTGCCAAAGAAGTCATCATCGCTATAAGTGGCATTCACCGTCAAAGCATCATTATAAGGTGTCTTGCCACGATATGCCGTGCCTGTGTATTTGACAGCGGTATCAGTCAAGCCAGTGGCACGATTGCCTGCCACATTTTCATAATCGAGTGTCGCATCAGAATCTAGGTGATAATAATTCACCGATGCACCGACTCGTTTATCCGCATCGATCTGATACCCTGCTTTGGCAAATACATCGTAGCTTTGCGAACCTTGGACATCGCCTTGGTTGCCATAAATGCCTGTCATGCGGTTATCAGCTTGGTAGTACATACCTTCTTTGGCATATTTGACAGCAAATAAGGCATCAGTCTTCTCACCGCCAAAGCTTGCTTGATAACGCACGCTACCACCCAAGCCATCAGAATTGGCATGATTATCGCTGCTCGCGGTGATGGCGATTTGCTGAGCGATGCCATCTTTGCGGTTGGATTTGGTGATAAAATTAATAATACCGCCTGTCGCACCCAGACCTTGTTCGGCAGATGCCCCATAGACCACCTCGATACGCTCCACCATCGCCAGATCAATGGTACGGCTTTCACGACTGCCATCACGCAGTGGATTGGACTGCGGCACACCATCGATCATAAAAAGCACATCACGACCACGGAAGCTCTCGCCCACCGTGCCCAGCTTCTCACTCGCTGGTGCATAGCCAGGAATCAGCTTCGACAGTGCTTCAGACGTGTCATCGCTCAGTAGCAGTTGGTCATCGATGGCTTGGCGATCAATGATCAGCACTTTTTGGGCAGACTCTTTGAACTTACCTTGGTCGCGCTTGATGGTGACATATTCTGTCTCAAGCATGACAGTTGGCTCGATGTCGGCATGATCAGTCTCAGCCAGTGCAGCAGCTGGCAAAGCAGTGACAGCAGCCATAGCCAGCGATAATGCAGATGGGGCAAACACAGTTGGGCGATGCGTTTTCATATAAAACATCCTATAAAACAACAAAAAACAATAACTACAACCAATAACACCCAAATGATCGGCAAATAAAATCCGCTCACTTTGCAATATTCATAGTGAGCGGATGGCTATTCCCAATTAAGAATATTATCAATAATGATAGCTATTATCAATTATAAATAAGAACTATTATGATGTCCAGTTAAATGATAAAATTTTTTTATGGATTTTTATGATAAATAAAAAAATGTTAATTCTAATGGCGTGCCGCAAAAAAACCACCGTACCAATATGGCAGGTGGCTTATTATGCACGCTTTAGCTTGTCATTGTATCAACAATCACCGGCTTATCATCGTGATATAGCACGGTGACATCGACTTGATACAGCTGTTTCATTGTGCTTGCAGTCAGCACATCGATGGGTTTGCCCGTGGCGATGACTTGTCCTGATTTCATCATTACCACCGTATCGGCAAACTGTGCCGCTTGGTTGATATCGTGTAGGACGATGACGATGGTTTTGCCAGCTTTGGCAAGCACTCGCAGTTTTCGCATCAGTCGCCCTGCATGATACATATCCAGATTGTTCAATGGCTCATCGAGCAGCAGATACGGTGTATCTTGGCATACCACCATGGCTATCAGCACTCGCTGACGCTGACCACCGGATAAATCGGACAAGAACCGCTCGGACAGTGCCGTCAGCTCAAACTCTGCCAACACCGCTTCGACACGCTGGACATCCTCTGGCGTTGGTGTGCCTTGATGATGTGGATAGCGCCCAAACATCAGCAGCTCTCGCACCCGAAGCCTGCCTTGAACATGATTTTCTTGGGTCAGCATGGCAAGCGTACAGGCAAGCTTTCGGCTATCTGTCGTCGCCACCTCATAGCCACCGAAGCTCACCTGTCCTGACTGTAGCGGCAGGATGCGCGCCATCAGATTGAACAGCGTCGATTTGCCCGCACCATTTGGGCCGATCAATGCCACCACTTGCCCTGTCTGTAAGGACAGATTGACATCATCCAAAATCTGCGTGCCATTATCCAGTCGAAATCCGACACCTTGAACCTGTATCATCGTGTTGCCTGCTTTTGATATTGATGAAAAATAATCCACAAAAATGCCAAACCGCCCACCAGCTCAATTACCACCTCAAGCACGCCTGCCATCTTGAGCAAATGCTCAAAAATCATCTGCCCTGCTACCAAGCACAACATGGCGATTAGGCTAACCAGTAGCAATCGCTTGCCATGATGCATCGATGGGCTGATGGCATTGGTCAAGGCGCAGACAAGCAGCCCAAAAAAAGTCACTGGCCCCACCATCGCCGTCGATACCGCAACAAGCAGTGCAATCATCGCAAGCACGCCCAGTGTCAGACGCGTATAATTGATGCCCAGATTGATCGCGGGCAGTCGCCCAAGCAGCAGAATATCAAGCTTGTGACGCATCCGATACATCAGCAGTGCACAGATGGCACACAGCACCATGCCGACGCTAAGCACTTGGGTATTGATGGTGCTAAACCCTGCATAACTCACCGATTGGATGGTCACAAATTCTTCTGGGTCAATCATTCGTGCCACCAAAAATGACAGACTGCGAAACAACAGCCCAAAGACCACGCCCACCAAAATCAGCCGTGTCAAATCCTGACTGTGCCGCCCAAATAGCGTGCGAAACATCACCAGTGACAAGCCAAGCATGATGATGACTTCAAAGCCAAACTTGCCCAAAGTCGGTATCGATGCCATCCCCACTGCACCCAAAAAGAACACCATCAGACTCTTGATCAGCACATATAAGCTATCAAAGCCAAGCAGTGCTGGCGTCAAAATCGGATTGTGCGTCAAGGTCTGAAACAATAGCGTCGATGTGCCAATGGCAAAACCAACAGTCATCAGTGCCAACAGTTTTTTGCCACGCAAGCTTAGGATAAATGACCAGCTGCCTGTGACATTGACACTCATAAACAGCAAGATAGCGATGACAAGCAATATCGCCATCACGGTCAGCGGTCTGTCCTTGATCAGAGAAACGGGACGGGCAAAAATTTGGAGAGCGGGCATGATGAATCAGGTTAATTGTTAATCGTTAAAAAGCCTAAAAAATTGGCAAAATCTTAGTGAGTGTTATCGAAGGTTATAGAGAGTTATTTGGGATTTTTTAATAATAAATATAAAAATACTGCCGCACCCAGCACCCCAAAGACCACCGTGACCGGAATCTCAAACGGATAAATCATCAGTCGCCCGATGATGTCGCACAATAACACCGCGGATGCACCAAGCAGTGCCACCGCAGGCAGCGTGAGTCTGAGCCGATCACCCATCATACGGCTGATGATGTTTGGCACCACAAGACCCACAAAAGGAATCATGCCAACCGTCGCCACCACCACCGAGCTGACCAAGGCGACCATTACAACCGACAGCCGAAGTACTGTGTCACGGTTGACGCCCAAGTTTGTGGCGATATGATCACCCAGCCCAATGATGGTCAGCTTATCAGCCAAAATATAAGCCATCAGCGACACACCGCCAACCAGCCATAACAGCTCATAGCGACCCGCCAAAATACTGGAAAAATCGCCAAATCGCCACACACCAAGCATCTGCACCATCTCGGTTTGATAAGCAATAAACGTACTCATCGCATCGATGATGCCACTAAAGACAATCCCCACCAACGGAATCATCAAATAATCCGTCGCTGGCAGCCGCTTAATCAGTCTCATAAATATCATCATACCCACCATCGCACAGACGGTGGCGATGCTGATTTTGGCGATGATGGGTGCTGATGGGAGTGTGAGTGCCGTGATGAGCATACCCAGTGCCGTACTTTGGGTAGCGCCCACCATCGATGGCTCGACAAAGCGGTTTTTGAGCACCACCTGCATCATCATGCCACTGATCGCCATACCTGCACCAGTCAAGATGATGGCAAGCGTACGGGGGATGCGGCTTTGGATTAGGATTTGGGCATCTTGGCTGACTTGACCTGATATAAGACTTTGCCAACTAAACTCTGCCACACCCACCGATAGACTCACCAAAATCAGCACCGCCATCAGCACTAGGCTGATCGCATTGATGCCGATGGCTTTTTGCCAAGGATTGATTAATGCAGCGGTATTCATAACACTCTTAGGACACACACAAATTGACGAAATAAAAGATGGCAAGTATCACACCTGCCATCATTGGGATTATTGTGCTGTTTTGGCGTTGAAAGCGTCGGTGACGATTTGGGCGTCATTGAGCCATTGATAATAACCACCAAATGCCAAATAGCTGTCTGGGCTTAGATAGACGATTTGTTTGTTTTTCCAAGCTTTGGTGCCATGCATCAGTGGATTATCTAGCACCACTTCGGCAGACTCACCCTCTTCACCGATGGCAGCACCGCGATCTAGGACAAATAGCCAATCTGGATTAACTTTTTGTAGGTATTCAAAGCTGATCGGCTGACCGTGGCGTGCATCTTCGATATTGGCATCTGCCATCGGGATACCAAATGCCGTGTGCAAAAAGCCGTAGCGAGATTTGTCGCCATAGGCAGACAGCTTATTGCCATTGACCATGATGGCTAGGCCATTGCCCTTGCCTGTCGCTGCTTGCTTGGCGGCTGCGATCGCTGCATCGATGTCGCTGATGGCGGTGGTCGCTTCAGCTTCTTTGCCAAATAGCTTACCAAAATCAGTCAGCTGCTGCTTGGTCGCTTCATAAGGATTTTTGGTGTCGATGGTGAGATTCAGCACAGTGCCGATTTTGCCAAGCTCTTCGGCTTTTTCGGCCATGCGAGAACCGACGATGATGGCTTTTGGTTGTAGAGCGTTCAAGCTTTCTAGATTTGGCTCAAGTACAGTGCCAATCTCGGCAGCATCTGGGGTGTTGGCGGCTTTTAGGTTGGTCAGACGAAGATCGGCTGGCATACCTTCGACTGGAACGCCGAGTACCGCCAAGTTTTGCATCGCTGTCATATCATACACCGCCAGTGGATGTGGATTGCCCGCAATGGTCACATCACCTGTGGCAGTTTTGATGGTGATATCGCCTGTTGGAGCTGCTGCATCCGCGCTTGGGGTAGCCGCTTCGGTGGTGCTGGTTTGCGCTTGCGTGTCGGCTGTCGCACTCTGCTCAGCAGGCTTGTCGGCACAGGCTGCCAAGCCGATGGCGCTCATCAGCGTCACAGTCGCAAGATAGATGTGTTTTTTGGTTGGTGCGGTCATCGCAGTACCCCTTCGCTTAATTGATTTGTTGTAAATATCTTTGCCATCGCGGCATCACATCCTACATTATAAAACAGCTTGGACAAGGATTCAAACCAAATAAGAATATTTTTTATTTGTAAATGATTTATATTACAAAAAATACACACTTGGGTGATGCTTAAGAAAAGCAAACACCCCATCGGCATCCAGATGATGCCAAATAAAGACACCAGACTCATCAGAATCTGGTGTCTTATCAAGCACTGATTAGCGGATGATCGCGCGGTATTTGACCACGGTGGTCGCACCAATGCCCAGATCTTGGATGCTCCAGCGCAGTGCTTGGTATTGGGCGAATGGCAGGTTTTGGGTGGTGCCATTGACCGATGAGCGGATCGGCATGAACACGAAGCGCGAACCATCAGCGCTGGCTTGTGTGCCGATGCTTGGTGAGACAAATCCTGTAAACTCAGCGCCTGCTGGCAGGCTCAGCGCCACACGCATGTCACGCACGCGATCTTTGCCATTATTGGTGAGTAGGACTTGATATTCCACCAAGTCGCCTTTTTTGATCTGAGTCTGAGCTGTGACAGGCTCCAAAACCTCTGCGCCATCGACCGTGCGTACCAAAAAGGCATTCATCACCGTATCGACATCATTACTGGTCACCACCGTCGGTGTGGTGGCAGACGCCTGTACAGATGGCGTGGCAGCCGTGTTGGTGGTGTTGGTCGGTGTGGTCGAACATGCAGCCAAAGCCAGAGTCAATGCACCCAAAGATAAAGCAGCAGACAGTTTCATAAGTCATCCTTTTATTAGATAAAAACCAAATGTACACTAAGCATAGCACAGCTTGGCAAAAGAGTGAATTTCTCGACTGTTTAATTATAGTAACCGCGCTATGATGATCATCAATCATACCATCACAGCCAAATCACTGCCAACACTCAACACCTCATAAAAACTTAATAAATCGCTTGGCATCTGCCAAAAACTTTGCTATCGTATCACGATGATCGATCATCTGATACAGATGTATTTTTTTGGATAAATTTTCTCATTGTCGGCATGATTACCGCTTGTGCCTTTTGGAGTACCCATGAATCCCATCAGCTCATCTGAGGCTGTGCCAGCGCTGACGCCAGTGCATTGGTTCCGCAACTCTGCCCCTTATATTAATACGCATCGTGGCAAGACCTTTGTCATCATGTTCGGCGGTGAGGCAGTCGCGCGCGATGGCTTTAGCACCTTGATTCATGATTTTGCCCTGCTACATAGCCTAGGCATCAAGCTGGTGCTGGTGCATGGTGCGCGCCCACAAGTCGAGCAAAACCTCATCAAACAAGGGCTTGCCACCAATATCCACGACGATGTGCGCATCACCCCCAAGCAAGCAATGCCAGCCTTGCTTGAAGCGGTCGGCTCCATCCGCCTGCAGATCGAAGCGCAGCTGTCGATGGGTCTTGCCAACTCGCCGATGCATGGCTCTCGCATTGATGCCATCTCAGGCAACTTCGTCACCGCGCGTCCTTTTGGCATTCGTGATGGTGTGGATTATCAGATGACTGGTGAGGTGCGCTCTATCGATGTCGCTGCCATCCGCCATAATCTGAATAATAACCACATTGTCATCTTAGGCCCGACAGGCTTTTCGGTAACTGGTGAGATTTTTAATCTCTTGGCTGAAGATGTCGCCTTACAGACTGCGGTGGCGTTGGGCGCTGATAAGCTGATTTTCTTAGGCGAAGACGATGGCATCATCAGCCGTGATGGTCGCCTGCTGCGCGAGATGATCCCAAACGAGGTCGATCGTCTGCTACGAGATCGCAATGACCAAGAAGAGATCACCCACTTTCTGCGCTGTGCTGCCGCTGCCTGCCGCGAAGGTGTGCATCGCACGCACATCATCAGCTATGCCAAAGACGGCGCCCTGATCGAAGAGCTATTTACCCGCGATGGCTCAGGCACGCTGGTCAGCCATGACCCCTATGAAGAGATTCGCCGTGCCACGGTCAATGATGTGATTGGCTTATTAGAACTGTTAAGACCCCTTGAAGAGCAAGGCATTTTGATCCGTCGTACCCAAGAACGCCTAGAACAAGAGATCGAGCATTATAATGTCATCGAGCGAGACGGCACCATCTTGGGCTGTGCTGCACTGTATCCACTCGATGAGCAGTCGGCTGAAGTGGCGAGCCTTGCCATCCATCCTGACTATCGCAAGGGCAGTCGTGGTGCTGACCTGTTGGCATTTTTGGAGCAGCAAGCGCGCAGTCACGGTCGCCATCAGCTGTTTGCACTGACGACACACACATCACATTGGTTCGTCGAACAAGGCTTTAATGAGGTTGGGGTCGATGCTTTGCCTGTCGAACGCCAAGCGATCTATGATCACAGCCGCAACTCTAAAGTCCTAAAAAAACAGCTATAATCTCAAAAAAAATCAACCCTTTTACCAGATGATAAAAGGGTTGATTTTTTTGGGTGATTAACCGATGATACCAATAAATGCCTGCAAAATCGCCACATTCATAATATCCACAAAGAACGCACCCACCATCGGCACGATCAAAAACGCCTTATGCGATGGCATATAACGATCGGTAATGGCCTGCATGTTCGCGATGGCCGTCGGCGTCGCGCCCAGACCAAAACCACAATGACCTGCTGCCAGCACCGCGGCATCGTAGTCCTTGCCCATGATACGGAAAGTGACAAAATACGCATAAGCAATCATCGCCAGTGTCTGCACCACCAAGATGATCAAAATTGGCCCAGCCAGATCCGTCAGCTCCCACAGTTTTAGCGACAGTAACGCCATCGCCAAGAACAATGACAGCGCCGCATTACCAAAGACATCGATGGCACGGTCAAACATGTCAAAGTTAAAGAAAGTGGTCAAGACATTGCGAATCACCACACCGCCAAATAATGCCCATACAAAGGTCGGCAGCTCAATCCAAGTATCCTTGGCGATGCCTGTCATGATATCAGCAAATGCCAAACACGCCGCAAACAGCGCCAGCGTCTCGATGGTCGATGATGCCGTGATCAGGCGGATGTTATCAGGACGCTCGAACATCTCTTTGTGCGCGGTGTCGTCATCAAAGTTATGCTTGGTGCTATACAGTGACTGATCGTCTGCCAATTGCTCCACATCTGACAAGTTGGCTTTATCAGCTGTCGGTCGAATGCCAAGCTTATTGGTCAGGCGTTTGGCCACAGGACCGCCGATGATGCCACCTGCCACCAGACCATAGGTCGCACAAGCGATGCCCAGTGTGGTTGCGCCCACCACGCCATATTTGTCTTCAAATGTGGCGCCCCAAGCACCTGCTGTGCCATGACCGCCCGTCAAAGAAATCGAACCTGCCACCAGACCCATCAACGGATCAAGTCCCAGTGCCGTCGCCAGACCCACACCGATCAGATCTTGGAACAGGATAAATCCTGACACCACGAATAAGAAAATCAACAATGGCTTACCGCCTGCTTTTAGACGGCCAAAATCCGCTGACAGACCGATGGATGCAAAGAACATTAGCATACACGCGGTCTGTAGCTCTTTTTGAAAAGTAAAGCTATAGCCAAAGAAAAAGTTTAAAGAATAAACAATCACCGCAGCGATCAAACCGCCCGCCACAGGCTCAGGAATGTTAAAATCGCCTAAAAATTTGATTTTTCTAACCAAAAAACGCCCCAATAGCAACACCAGCGTCGCCAAAATCAGCGTATAGTAGCCGTTGAGTGTAATTTCCACACAACTCTCCTTTAAAACATCATCACGCACCTATCAAGCATCGAGCCGACAAAGCATGATTTATAAGAAAATCAGAACAATTATTGCAATACTCATGACCCCATGAGCAAACCCTATAATTATAAGTTATTTTTGAGATAAATTGGGCAAAATTTCTGATAACATTTCATTGATTTGTCAAATTATTTTTATATTTGGTTAATATTGGATAAAATTTAATCTAATTTATGCGAATTTTTTATATAGTTATTTATAAATTATCTATCTGAATATGAATAACCCAAAACAACACCCCAAACCACCATGAGTGATTTGGGGCAAGTTGTTATTCGGCTATTAAACTGTGCTTAACGCAAGAATGCTCGAGCGTTGCGGAATAGACGCATCCACGCACCGTCATTTTGCCACTCATCAGGCTTCCATGAATGATTCACCGCACGCAGATTACGCTCTGGATGTGGCATCATCAAGGTGACACGGCCATCATTGCTACATACACCCGTGACACCTTCTGGTGAGCCGTTCGGGTTCAGTGGATAATGTTCGGTTGGATTGCCTTGGCTATCGACATAGCGTAGTGCGATTTGACCATGACGCACCAATTCTGCCATTGATTTATCATCCAAATCGGCATAGCCTTCACCATGTGCGATGGCGATTGGCAAGATGCTGTCCTGCATACCTTTTAGTAGGACTGATTTGGTACGCTCAACACGGACATTGACCGTGCGTGCTTCAAAGCGGGCAGATTTGTTGGCTCTAAAGCGTGGGAAATGCTCAGCACCGACCATCAAGTCCTTGAGCTGACTCATCATTTGACAGCCATTACACACACCCAATGCAAAGGTCTCAGGGCGATGGAAGAAACGGGCAAATTGCATACGCAGCTCGTCGTGGAACAGTACCGAGTTCGCCCAACCTGAGCCTGCACCCAAGACATCGCCGTAGCTAAAGCCACCGCACGCCACCAAGCCTTCAAAGTCACGCAGATTGATACGACCACTCATCAAGTCACTCATATGCACATCGATGGCATCAAAGCCCGCTCGTACAAAGCCTGCACCCATCTCAAGATGGCCGTTCACGCCTTGTTCACGCAAGATGGCGACTTTTGGCAAGCTAGTGCGGCTGTTGATGTATGGTGCTTCGACCGCCAAATCTAGGTCATAATTGGCATCAGCAATCAAACCATGATGGTTGATGTCGCTGATTAGGGCAAATTCTTGGTCGGCACAGGCAGGATTGTCACGCAGGCTTTGGATGGCATGGCTGACTTTTGCCCATTCTTTTTGTAGCTCACTGCGATCAAAGGCAAGCTGTACCGTTGGCGTCGTGATGGTCAATTTATCCACGCCTGCACCACCTGCTGGTGTCGCCTTGGCATCACCGACAAGGCTTGTCAATGCTGATACACCATGCTCATCTGCCAATGCGACAAAGGCATCGACATCTTCAGGCAATACCTGTACCACCGCACCCAACTCTTCGGCAAATAGCTGACCAAGCAGGTTTTCATCAGTCAGGGCAAGATTGATCGCCATACGGCTGGCAAACTGCATCTCAGCTACTGCCGCCACCAAGCCACCATCACCGATGTCATGATATGCCTTGATCACGCCTGCTTTGGCAGCCGCTTGGATAAAGGCAAAGAAATTGGCAAGGTCGGCTGCCTTGTCCAAATCAGGGCAATCATTACCCAATTGGCTCAAGGTCTGTGCAAAAATCGAACCGCCCAAACGCAGCTTGCCGCCTGACAAATCAATGCGATACAGCACCGAGTCACTATTGACAAGTGCTGGCGTCAGCGTACCTGCGACATCTTGGACAGGTGCAAAGGCAGTGATGATCAGGCTCATCGGCGAGCTGACTGTCTTATCCACGCCATCATCTTGCCAGTTGGCTTTCATTGACAAGCTGTCTTTGCCCACAGGAATGGTGATACCAAGCGCAGGGCACAGCTCTTCGCCGACTGCGTGCACCGCATCAAACAGTGCAGCATCTTCTTTTTCGTCGCCACAGGCTGCCATCCAGTTGGCTGATAGGGTTACATCGCTGATTTTGGCGATGCGTGCTGATGCGATATTAGTCACCGCTTCACCGACTGCTAGGCGTGCTGATGCCGTTGGGCTAATCAATGCCACTGGCGCACGCTCACCCATCGCCATCGCCTCACCCGTGGTGGCGGTTAGGCTTGTGCTGGTCACCGCACAGTCTGCCACAGGCACTTGGTAGCGACCGACATACTGATCTTGGGTCACCATGCCAGTGATTGAGCGGTCACCGATGCTGATTAGGAATGACTTACTGGCGACCGTTGGGTGGCGTAGGACATCTTTGATGCTCGTTGCCAAATCCACTGATGAGACATCCAAGGCGCGCAGGTCAGTGTCACGACGACTAAAGCTACGCTTCATCTTTGGCGTACCACCAAGCAGCACTTGCATTGGCATATCGACAGGTTGCTCTGGTAATAGGCTGTCATCGACTTGTAGCTGACGCACCGCAGTTGCTGTACCCAAGATAGCATATGGGCAGCGTTCACGCGCACAGATGTCATCAAATAGCTTTTCGCTCTCAGGACGGATAGCCAGCACATAACGCTCTTGGGCTTCGTTTGACCAGATAGCCATCGGCGACATACCTGCTTCTAGTGATGGCACTTTACGCAGGTTTAGGTGTGCGCCCAACTCATGATCATCGACAAGCTCAGGCATGGCATTTGACAGACCGCCTGCACCGACATCATGGATTGAGACGATTGGGTTGTTATCATTGCCATCTTTTGCCATCGCCCAACAGGTGTCAATGACTTCTTGGCAGCGACGCTCCATCTCAGCATTATCACGCTGTACAGAGGCAAAATCCAAGCCTTCGTCCAACTCACCACTATCCACCGAGCTTGCCGCGCCACCGCCCAGACCGATTTGCATCGCAGGACCGCCCAGTACAATGAGCAAATCCCCTTCTTGGATGGCATTTTTTTGAACCAAATTACGCTTGATATTACCATAGCCACCGGCAATCATGATTGGCTTATGATAGCCACGCATTTGGCTGCCGTCTTGCTCAGCGGATGTATCCAGCTGGAAGGTACGGAAATAGCCGTTTAGGTTCGGACGACCAAATTCGTTAGCAAAAGCCGCACCGCCCAATGGGCCTTCGATCATGATATCCAGTGCCGATGCCATGCGTGATGGCTTGCCATAGTCAGCTGCCGATACCTTGCCTGATGTTTCCCATTTTTCAGGCATCGTTGGCAGGTGCAGATGTGAGACGCTAAAGCCTGTCAAGCCAGCTTTTGGCTTACCGCCACGACCTGTCGCACCTTCGTCACGAATCTCACCGCCAGCACCTGTCGCTGCACCTGCAAATGGAGCAATCGCCGTTGGGTGGTTGTGCGTTTCGACTTTCATCAAGATATCGACTTGTTCATTATGAAAACCGTACTGCGCTTCGCCTGCATCGTTTTTAGTTGGATAAAAACGCTCAGCCACAAAGCCTTCCATCACCGCTGCGTTGTCCTTGTAGGCCGATAGGATGCCTTCAGAGTGCTTTTCGTGGGTGTTGCGAATCATCTTGAACAGTGATTTTGGCTGTACTTCACCATCGATCGTCCATTCAGCATTAAAAATCTTGTGACGGCAATGCTCAGAGTTGGCTTGGGCAAACATCATCAGCTCGACATCGGTCGGATTGCGGCCAAGCTTGGTGAAGTTTTCGACCAAATAATCAATATCTTCGCTCGATAACGCAAAGCCAAACTCAGTATTGGCAGACACCAGTGCATCACGGCCTTTGCCCATGATATCCACCGTGCTTAGGTGTGCAGGCTCGCCATCGACGAATAAGGCTGATACATCACCAAGCTCATAAACCAAGCTTTGGGTCATGCGATCGTGCAAGATGGCTTCGGCAGCAGGTGGCAGACGGCTTGGCAGATTTTCGCCTGTCAAGGTATAAACCACCACACGCTCAACACGGTGAATATCCACACCACAGTTATTAAAAATATCGGTCGCCTTCGATGCCCATGGGCTAATCGTGCCAAAACGCGGTGCGACCACGACTTGTACCTGTCCATCACCAGCACCCACAAGCTCTGGTGCTTGACCTTGGTTCAATAGATCCAAGGCTTTTTTGCGGTCGCTATCAGACAATGGTGCATCAAATACATAAACCTGCTGGCTGCTCAACGCACTCACAGTGAGATTTGCTTTGTCTTTGAGCTGTTCGGCTAATTTTTGTGCTTGAAAATCGGTCAAAAAACCCAAACCGGCGATGGTGCTCATCATGGTGTTTACCCTTGCAAATGACGCCATTAAACTGGCAAGATGATCAAAAAATAAATACTGTCTATTATAACAGAAAATTAAGGCAAAATTTTTGACAAGTGATAAAAAAGGACGAAAATTTCAGCATTATCGTCCTTTTTAGGCTGGCAGTGATCAGAGAAATGGATTGTTTGCGATTGCTTGATCTAGCTGCGCATCATAATACGCCAAATTCGCCTCAAGCTCGCGGATTTTGGCAGGCAATTGCAGCATATAAGCGCGCGCTTCTTTTTCGGTTTTAAATTCCAGATTATCGCCCTCTTGCAGTTTTTTGAGCTGATCTTTTAGGGTGCTCAGCTCTTTTCGGCCATTCTCCAGATTTCTTCTAAGTCGATAGATACTGTTGCCGTAACTGGTGGCGCGATTGAGATAATCTTGCAGCTCAACTGGGCAAACATTTTTTAGCGATGATCCTTGGCTGCCCACACGGTAAGCGTTGGCAGGGGTGCAGTAGCTGTGCAATCCTGCTTGGCGGCCGCGCTCCCATGTATCACGATCTGGGATGATGCCAACTTTGGCGCAGGCTTTGGTGTGGCTGGCTAGACGGTTCCAGTCATGACCATTGGCGCCGTCTTTAGCGCCGATTTGATACCAGTCCGCGACTTGACACTCTGCTTTTGATAAGCTGGCACAGCCTGTGATGGCAAGCGATGCGCCCATGATGGTTAAAATGACAGCTTTCATTTCATCTCCTTGATTAAATTGCTACCCAGCTTGAAACACCGATGCTACTGCATGCTTGATAAATCGGTTTTTGGGTCAATGCGAAACACCAGCCAAGTGCCAAGCATCACCAAAATGCTGACGATGATGCCAAGCTTAGTCACTGGATTTAACTCAAATAACCCGATCAACAAGCCGCCAAAAATCCCCACCGAAAACTGCAGCGCCCCTTGCATGGCACTGGCCATACCTGCTCTGCTTTTTTGGAATGCCAGCGCGATGGCAGCAGCGTTTGGCTGAGTAAATCCCAATCCAGCAATACAAATAAAGATGCTTAAGAACACCAAATAAAAATCAGCCTGCCCGCCAAACATCAATCCAAGTACGAGCAGACAGCTTGATGCGATCAGCTGAATCAGAGCACCTACGCGTAATAATTGCACCAAATCAAAGCGCTTGGTTAGTAGCTGATTGACCTGAGTTAATGCAATAAATCCAAATGCATTGGTCCCAAACGCGATGGCAAACTGCTGCTCTGTCAGATGATAATTGACCATAAACAGCTCACTTGAGATCGACAAATAAATAAAAAAAGCACCTTGAAGCAGTCCTGCTGCCAAAGCTGGCAACATAAACCTGCCATCTTTTATCAAGCTAAGATACTGCCCAAAAGTCTCGCGCATCGGCTTGGTGTTGCGATATTCAGGCTTAAGGGTTTCTTTTAAAAACAATTTGGTTAAGATCAGATTGAGTAGCCCAAACCCTGCCAAAAACCAAAATACCGCGTGCCAGTCTGCCACTTGCAAAATCATCGCGCCCAGACTCGGCGCCAAAATCGGTGCCACACCCATCACCAGCACCATCAGGCTAAAGGCTCTGGCCGTTTGGACAGGGTTTAGGGTATCGCGGATCGCTGCTCGTGTCACCACCGCTGTCACGCAAGCGCCCAAGGCCTGCAGCGTACGCGCGGCGAACAGCACATATTCATTATTGGTGGTGGCACAAATGATCGAGGCGATGATAAAAATGGTCATCCCAAGATACATGGGCTTGACGCGCCCCACACGATCACTAAATGGCCCATAAAACAACTGGCCAAACACCAGCCCGATAAAGTACGCCGGCACCGATTTGGCGATCACCGACACACTCACCCCAAAATCCTCCGCCATGCTTGGAAAAGCTGGCAGATACATATCAATCGATAAAGGGCCGATGGCGACCATCACCCCCAGCATCATTACCCATAAGGCGGGAAAATGAGATTCATGGTTTTTTGTTGTCATCATTACATCTTTTATTTATTTAATTTCATTAACGCTTGGCTTTAGATCATTAAAATGCGTTAAATTCTCTTATTTTGTGTTGTCAAGACATTCGTAAAAATGCTATTGTATCACAGCTTGTCGCCATTTTGACAAACAAAGCTGACTGCCAACTCAGCGGCGTAAGGGACGAGTTTGGCGCACACTTAAGATCTTTATTGACCAATCCAATCAACAATCCATCAAAAAAACGCATGAACGCACCTGTATCGACATCTTTAACAGCGGCCTTATCGGGTCTTGGGCATCTTTTGGTGCAGCGCGGATTGATGAGCCTTGATGCTGCCCATCAAGCCAGCCATGATGCCAAAGCCTGCGGCATCACGCTGGTGCATCATCTGGTGCGCGAAGGCTTGCTGGACGCGCAGACACTGGCCGCCATCCAAAGCCAAGCCCAAAATACGCCCATCGAAGATCCTTTGGTGATGGATGCCTCGTTTGTGGACATCGGCTGTGATGAGACATTGTTCATCAAACACCGTGTGCTGCCGATGCGTGCCGATGCCAGCAGTGTGTATTTGGCGATGAGCGATCTGTATGACACTGAGGCGATCAGCACCATTCGCTTTCATGCACAAAGACGCATCGTGCCGATACTGGTTCAAGATGACAAGCTGTCTGTGGTGCTCGACTCTTTGTATCTGGGCAATGACATGCAGTTTGATGAGATCGAGGAAGTCGAACCCACGAACGACGCCAGCGTGGCTGAGGATGCACCTGTGGTGCGTTTCGTGCAAAAGCTACTTATCGATGCCATTCGCCTAAAGGCCTCTGATATTCACTTTGAGCCTTATGAATATCAATATCGCATCCGCTTTCGCATCGATGGCATGATGCAAGTGATGCACACACCGCCTGTTGGTCTTGCCATCAAAGTCGCCTCTTATCTAAAAGTGCTGGCTCATCTGGACATCGCCGAACGCCGCCGCGCCCAAGATGGTCGCATCAAGTTCCCGACTGCCGATGGTCGTGCTGTCGATTTTCGCGTCAGCACCTTGCCCACTTTATATGGTGAAAAGATCGTGCTGCGGCTGTTGGATTCACAGCATGCACTGATCGGGCTGGATGCACTGGGAATGACCGCGGTTCAAAAACAGCAATTTTTGGAGGCATTGGCTCGCCCTCAAGGAATGATCTTGGTCACTGGCCCCACCGGCAGCGGCAAGACCGTCACTTTATACACCGCCTTAAGCCTGCTCAATCAGCCTGAGGTAAACATCCTAAGCTGTGAAGATCCTGTGGAGATTAATGTCGAGGGCATCAATCAAGTCAACATCAACCCCAAAGTGCAGCTGGACTTTGCAGATGCGCTCAGAGCATTTTTGCGCCAAGACCCCGATGTCATCATGGTCGGTGAGATCCGCGACGCCGACACCGCCAAGATCGCCACCGCTGCCGCCCAAACCGGCCATCTGCTGCTGTCAACCCTGCACACCACTTCAGCCAGCGAGACCATCACGCGCCTGCACAGTATGGGCGTACCCTCGTTTCATCTATCAGGCAGCCTGACGCTCATCATCGCTCAGCGTCTGGCACGCCGTCTGTGTGATGACTGCAAACAACCCATCGAGATGCCTGCCGACGCCCTGCTAGAAGCTGGCTTTGATCGCGCTGACATCCAAGATGGCATGGTGCTGTTTGAGGCGGCAGGCTGTCCCAAATGCAAAAACGGCCATCGCGGACGCGTCGGCATCTTTGAGTGCTTGCCCATCACCGCTGACATCGCTGCGCTGATCTTATCTGGTGCCAGTGCTGCCGACATCGACCAAAAAAATCGTGCGCTTGGCAATGACTCGCTCAGACAAGCAGGCATCCAAAAAGTGCTATCTGGAGACATCAGCCTAAGCGAAATGCATCGCGTCATCAGCCAGTGATCATGTGGATAACTGACTGTTAATCTGTGGATAAGTTTTAAAAATATATGCTAAAAATTAAAAAAGACAATTTAAATCATCAACTTAACTCAGATGACTCCCAACGTACTTTGACTGTGGATAACTTACCAAAATCCACCGCCGACAGCCTGTTTTCTTATCGTGCTTATGATGCGCGCGGCAGAGTGGTTCGTGGTGAGATCAGCGCCAGTACTGCGATCTTGGCCAAAGCACGGCTTAGAAAGCAGGGTTTGACCGACATCAAAATCAGCAGCAGCACCATGCGCTGGCAGCGACCTCGATCGATCCCTCGCCAGCACATCTTATTGGCACTGCAAACGCTGGCCACCTTATTAAAATCCAGCGTGGTGCTGACAAAGGCTTTATCGATCGCCGCCAGCACTACTCAGCACCCAAAACTTGCCAACACACTTAAACAAATCAAGACCGACATCGAGCAAGGCTCAAGCTTTTATCAAGCCATCGCCAAACATCGTGAGTTTGATAAGATCACCCTTGCACTCATCGATGCTGGCGAAAAATCAGGCCAGCTAGACACCATGCTTGAGCGCGCAGCGCAGCACGCCCAACTGCAAGCCATCAGAAGATCTCAGTTAGCCAAAGCCCTGCGCTATCCTGCCTTGGTGATGGCGGTGGCTTGGGTTGTGAGCGCCATCTTATTATTAAAAATTGTGCCAAGTTTTGCGGTGACATTCGATGGCATCGATACGCGACTGCCTGCCATCACCGTATGGGTGCTGGCGCTGTCTAACTGGCTTAGGGCAAGTTTTTGGTGGCTGATCGGTATGCTCGTGATCAGCGCGCTGATGTTTGGATGGCTTTATAAAACCCGTCCCAGCCTACGCCTGTGGTGCGCGGCAGCCATGCTGCGACTGCCCGTCATCAGTGCGGTGATTCAAGCGGTGGGCAGCGCCCGTTTTGCACAGACTTTGGCATTGACATTCGCCTCAGGCGTACCACTTGCCCAAAGTGTGCTACTGGCAGGTAAGGCGTGCGATCATCCGTTATTTGAACAAGCCAGTCAACACATCGCGGCAGCCATTACCACAGGCAGCTCGCTTGGTGCGGCGATGGCCAAGACGCGACTGTTTTCGCCGATGAGCGTGCAGATGGTGACAGTGGGCGAAGAAGCAGGACGGCTGACCCAGATGCTCGATGAGGTCGCCACCCATCATGACAAGCAAGTGCAACAGACGACCGATGCGCTGATTGGTCTACTTGAGCCTGCGATTATCTTGGTGATGGGCGTGCTGATTGGCGGCTTGGTGCTGGCGATGTATTTACCGATTTTTAACTTAGGGATGGGCGGATGATACAGTCACAGTGGATGATCGGTGCGTTGGCGCTTGGTATTGGCACAGTCTTGGGGATGGCAGCTTGGCACACGATCGTGCGCGTGCCTGAGCAGATGTATGATGAATGGCATCGCGATGCCTTGGATGTTCTGACTAGATACAAACACACCCAAACAGATCCAACACAACAAGACCACGCATCAGAAGTGATGACGCCAAAGGCACCCCACCCTGCAGGCAAGCTGGCTGTGCTGCTGCTGTGCGCACTACTGAGCGTTTGGGCTTATGCTGTGCATGGCTGGACGATGCTGTACGCACTGTCGCTGGCTTTTATGTGGTTTGGCGTGGTGCTTGGCGGCATCGATCTGCGCGTGCAGCTGCTGCCTGATCGCTTGGTGCTGCCTTTGGGGATGATCGGTTTGTTTGCCAATGGCTTTGGGCTGATCACCAGTGCCAGCGATGCCAGTTTTGGTGCGGTGATCGGGTTTGTGGCGTTATGGGGCATCAATGCGCTGTATCGACTGCTGCGTGGCCATGATGGCATGGGCTTGGGCGATGCCAAGTTATTGGCCGCTTGCGGTGCTTGGTTAGGGGTGCATCAGCTGCCTGTGGTGGTGCTGATCGCAGCCACGCTTGGGGTGCTGGTCGGCATCATGCATCAGATGCGTTTGGGCAGCTCACAGCCATTTGCCTTTGGTCCTTATCTGATCATCGCTGCTTGGCTGTCGCTTTTGTATGGCGATCAGATCACACAGCTGTATTTAGGGCTGTTTGAGCAGTGATATTTTAGATACGAGCGGCCAACAGCTCACCGCTTTCACAGTTTAGCAGTAAATTACCCAAACAACAAAATCACTCAAACAACAAAGGAGTACTATGGACACCTCAGCACACACACCGCCCATCGTCATCGGTCTGACAGGCGGCATTGGCAGCGGCAAAAGCGCGGTCAGTGATTATTTTGCCACGATGGGCATAGCCGTCATCGATGCTGATGTCATCGCCCATGCTTTGACCGCCAAGGGCAGTCCTATTTTGGATACGCTCAAACACACCTTTGGCGACTGGGTCGTCGATGCTGATGGCAACTATGACCGCGCTGCCATGCGTGCTTATGTCTTTGATAAGCCTGATGAGCTTGCCAAATTAAACCACATCATGCACCCTGCCATTTATGAGCAGATACTTCATCAACTGTCACACGCCACCTCACCTTATGCCATCTTATCGGTGCCGCTGCTGTTTGAGGGTCGGCACAAAACGTCCAATCTGCTCGCGCTGTGCAGTCACCTCATCGTCGTCGATGTGCCAGTATCTGTGCAGCTAGAGCGCGCCAGTCGCCGTGATGCCAATGCCATCACCCAGATCCAAGCCATCATCGATAAGCAGATCAGCCGTGATGACCGCCTAAGCCTCGCCAAAAGCCTAGGTGCTGATGTGGTGGATAATACAGGCACGATCGATGAGCTGCACGCCAAGCTTGGTAAGCTGCATGAGCGCTATTTATTGATGGCAAGACCAGCCCAAGCAAGACCGTTAAATCGATAAATCTGGTGTGACCACTCCGCCTTGATTTGTCACCTGACTGAAGGCGATAACCATGCTAAATATGATGAAATTCGGGCGAAATACCCATCATTCCGCCAAAATTTTCGCCAAATCAAGTGATCATTGCGCTTTGTTACACATTCCACAAGGATTTTGTGACTTTATTGTTAATTTCATTGATTAAATAGAAATATATTATTTGTTGCATAGATCTACTGATGGGTATATCATATCACACGATAGCCTTGAGCGGATTAATTCAGCGGTTATCTAAAATAAACTATATAAAATAAATTAACTTTTTATCGAGAATTATCATGGAAAATAACAAAACGATAGTACAAGACGATCACAGCATTTCACTTTCTCGCCGCAAGCTGCTGACCGCCACTGGCATTGGGCTTGCCACACTGCCTTTGATGAGTAAGGCTGCTTTGGCCGCAGGTAATGGCGTGGCCACCACCGTCGCCCCTACTGCTAGTACGCCTACACTCGCCAAGACTGCCTACGGTGCAAGTACTCGACAAGGCAAAATCAATATCGTCAATCTAAACTTACTTGAAGAACAAGCTAAAAAAGTCATCCCAGAAGCCGGCTATAAATTCGTCTCTGGTGCCGCTGGCGATGAATGGACACTGCGTGAAAACCGCCGTGCCTTTGATGACTATCGCATCGCATCAAAACGCTTGGTCGGACTACAAGCCAGCGACATTGACATCTCCACTAAGCTACTAGATCTCACCCTACCGATGCCGATCATGATTGCACCAATGGGCGTGCATGGCATGGTGCATGAAGGCACCGAAATCCTGACCGCCAAAGGCGCAGGACTTGCCAAGACGCTCTACTGCTCATCAGGCGCATCGCACGCATCACTAGAAGAGATTGCTACTGCTACTACAGGTCCAAAATGGTTTCAGCTATACTACAACAAAGATGAACAAGTCACTCGTTCACTGCTGACTCGTGCTAAAAATGCCGGCTATAGTGCTATCGTCTTGACCGCTGATGCACTTGGTCCTGGTCAATCTGATGCCTTCATCGCCATGGGTCGTCCATTCCGCTCTGACATGGTGTTTGGTAATCACGATCCAAAGCGTGGTGGCTCAGGCAACTTCTTCGCCCAAAAAACCAATCTGACTGTTGATGACATCAAATTTATCAAAGACTTTACTGGTCTGCCTGTCATCATCAAAGGTATCTTGCGTGCTGATGACGCTGATCGTTTCATCAATGCTGGCGCAGATGCCATCCAAGTCTCCAACCATGGTGGTCGCCAAATCGATGGCGTACCTGCCAGTATAACTGCTCTCCCTGCAATCGCCAAAGCTGTGAATCGCCGCGTACCAATTATCTTGGACGGTGGTGTACGCCGTGGTATTGACATCGTGCGTGCGATCGCTATGGGTGCAGATGCGGTCGCTGTCGGTCGTCCAATGCTGTATGGTCTGGCGATGGGTGGTGCCGAAGGTGTCCAATCCACTCTTGATTGGCTTGCTAACGATCTAAAAACCGCCATGCTATTAACAGGTGCAGGCAAGCTTGGTGATCTCAACCCAAACTTCATCGACATCGTCGGCGAAAATGCCAGATTCAATGTCAATCGAGTCTAATTAACATCCCAAAAACAAAACTGGCATCACAAGTTGCCAGTTTTTTATTGCTCAACTGTATAAACAAAAATATCACCAAAAAAACAGCCCAAAAAACGCACGGTTTTTTGGGCTGCTTGCCATCAGATATGGTTATCAGATGGCGGGATTGATCAGCTTACCAGTTGCCACGGCGGTGATTTGATACCCAGCGGTACATACCCAAAGTATTTGGGATACGCATGGTGTCATAACCGATCCAGCTTTGGACTTCTGGGCTGAATTTGACATTGCGATACAGCTGATCCCATGACTGACCTTGACGAGTCAAGTCAAGCACTTGCTGGTGCAGATCCACCATATAATTACGCAGCGCTTCTTGATCTTGCTTGGTCGCAGGGCTGTAGTGGCCGACATCGATGACTTCGACATCCTGTTTGAGCACCCAGTTGAGCGTATCGATCCAGCCAGTATAATAAAAATCTAGAAAATCATTATACGGCATTGATTTACTTTCGCAGACATCAGTGCATTGCAGGGCTTTTTGGCGTGGGAATAGCACCATCACCATGCTGTCAGAGTGACTTGGTGAGACATGATGTAGTAGTACTTTTTCGCCGCCAAGCTCGATTTCCATGTCCTTATCAAAAATCTTATCAGGCAGTGCGACTGGTAGCTTTTCGCCGATGATCGGCTCAACTGCACGCTGATTGGCGACGACAGTTGCGCCAGCATCTTGGAACACTTTGGTGCCTGTGATATGGTCGGCATGAGCGTGCGTCATCACGACATATTTGACCGGCACACCAAAGCGAGCTTTGATTTCTTTATTGAGCCATTCAGCGGCGCAAGTCGCCCCACTATCGACAACCAACGCCCCTTCTTTGGTGATCATCACAAGACCGCTATGCACCGCTAGTCCGCCACCATTGGTATGGCGATAGATATTGTCCTTGATATGCACCAAAGTCGGTGCATAAGTGTCACACATACCCCCTGTAAAATCCGGCAAAGTCTCACGATCAGCATAAGCAGAACGGTCAAATGGCGTGCCTGTATCGGATGCTGCCATCGCAGTCATTGACAAAGTTACACCCATCAGCGCAGCCAAAGCTTTTTTTAGCATAATAATTCTCGCTTAGTTTTGTTATAAAGTTATATATGATTAATAGAAATTTAATCATATCTGATATCATGCAAAAATTGCATTTATCTAGCAACACATCATACGCCCAAAATCCAAGCTTGGCAACAGCAAACAGTGACCACAGATGATATATTTTTGACAATCAGATACCATAAGGTAGCAGACGAAACAAAACGCAAAAATCACAGGCGCATCAAACGGCATTGGTCTTAACTTAAAGACTCCACACCCAGATGAATTACAATGCACCATAGTGGCTCAATATTGCGATGCACTTAACGCACTTGCCAAATACAATCAAGATCCTGAAAATTCAAAATAAATCATCGCATTTGAGTAAAATTGCGCTATGTTAAATACAATGTTGATTGAAATTTTTGTATTAATTTAGAAAACTCTGAGAATATCATGCAAGCACTGATCATTGGCGCAACTGGCGCAACAGGCTTGGCACTGCTATCGCAGCTTTTGGCGGATGACAGCGTTACACAGGTGAGTATTTTTGTGCGTAAGCCTGTCGCCATCATCGATAAGCAGATCATCCATAATGACCGCCTACAGTTGGCCTATGAGCTGGGTGCTGATGTGGTGGATAATACAGGCGCACTCGATGAGCTGCACGCCAAGCTTGGCAAGCTGCATGAGCGCTATTTATTGATGGCGCAATAACACAAACCCAGCAGATGCGCTGGGTTTGTATGAGGATTAACCATCCACGAAGCTGATCTTATTCATCAAACACAGGACGGCTGCCTGGTGTTTCGCGATTGATGTGCAAGAATGTGCGATGGCGCTCGTATTTATCTAAGATGTCATTGATCACCTGCTCTTTGTTATAGCCTGACAAGTCATTGTCCTGCAATCCATCAAACAGCATCGTCTCCAATCGATAATAATCCTCTTGGGCATCTGGCACCACAGGGCGCATCGGCACAGGATAGGCGATCGGATGAATACCATAGATAAAGTTATGCTCATTTTGGTAGCTGATCTGCAGATCAATGTGATATAAATCAGTCTGCTCATCTGGCGTGACCGTCACCGTCACAGGCAGTCCTTTATCCTGCAGTGCCGCCGCCACCGATTCGATGGCAGGCAAGCAGACGACATCCAGCGCAAGCTTGGTCTTTGAGGCATCTGGGTAGGCGGTGATGCGGTTGAGTCTGGCGCGCCAATTTTGGACATCGACATTGCCAGCCACTGGTGCGGCGTGCAGCTTGGTCGATGCCTCGCGAAAATCCTCAAGGCGCAAGGATTTGAATAATCCTGCCATCACAAAAAACATCACAAAACTAAACGGCAGTCCCATGATGATGGTGGCTTTTTGAAGTGCGCTCACCCCATCGGTCATCAGCATCGCTGCCGTCAGCGTCCCGATCGCAACCGCCCAAAAGATGCGATTCCACACAGGCACTGGCGCATCATTATCCTCGCTTTTATAACTAAAACTGCTCAACACGATCGCGCCAGAATCCGCTGAGGTGACATAAAATAATAGCCCAGAGATGAAAGCCACCACCGCCGTCACCCCAAACCATGGATAAAACGACAACAGCTCATAAAAGCCGATCTCAGGGCGCAAACTGACCGCATTAGCAAAGTCCAAATGCCCTGCAAACACTTGATCCAGCGCACTATTACCCATCACCGACAGCCACGCCAAGGTAAACATAAACGGAATCGACAGCGTGCCGACGACGAACTGACGGATGGTGCGCCCTTTAGAGATTTTTGCCAAAAACAGTCCGACAAATGGCGACCAAGCAATCCACCATGCCCAGAAAAACAGCGTCCAATCCTTGATCCACTGCTCTTGTTCTGGCGTTTGATGATACGCAAAAGTATCCAAAGTCAGCATCGGAAAGCGGCTTAAATAATCGCCGACATTGGTGGCAAGCGCCCCCAACAAAAACTCAGTATTGCCCAAAAACAGCACAAACAAAATCAGCCCAAGCGCAAAATAAATATTAAGCTCAGATAAAATTTTGATGCCCTTAGATGCGCCTGTCGTCGCTGACACGACCGTGATGGCAACCGCCAAAGCAATCAGCGCAATTTGCCAACCCATATTCTCAGGCAGATCAAAAATCACATGCAAGCCATAATTTAGCTGCACCACCCCGATGCCGCAGGTGGTAGCGATGCCAAAAATCGTCCCCAATATCGCCGCCACATCCACCGCATCACCAGCGACGCCGTTGATTTTTTTGCCGATCATCGGATATAGCGCTGAGCGGATCGATAGCGGCAGATTATAGCGATACGCAAAATAGCCAAGCGCAATGCCGATGAGTGCATACATACACCAGCCTGTTAAGCCATAGTGAAAAATCGTCCAAGTCAATGCCTGCCTGGCTGCCTCTGCCGTCTGCGCATCGCCCACAGGTGGGTTCATGTACTGAATGATGGGTTCGGCCACCGAAAAGAACATCAAATCAATGCCAATACCTGCTGCAAACAGCATCGCCGACCAGCTAAGCAAGCTAAACTCTGGCTGCGAATGCTTGGGCCCAAGCTTAATATCGCCATATCGCGAACAGGCGATGAACAGCACAAAAATGATATACACACTGGCAGCAAAAAAGTAATAAGATCCAAAAGTATTACTTACCCAATCTAAAGTAGTATCCAAGATCAGCGCCGCACTGTCATTAAACAGCATGGTATATAAACTAAAAAACACAATAATCGCCGCCGAACAAAAGAACACCACGCGATTGAGCGTACTTGCTGGTTGAAGCGCAGGCTTAGTGTCATTGGCCTTGACATCATACGATGAGTTGGTTGTCATAAGCGTCCCGATTTTTGTTGTAAATCCCAAGCCATCACACTCACAGGCTTGACGATCAGCCCATAAAGCATGTGGCAGTTGCCAGTTTCACTGATTTTTAGTCATTAATCCAATGGGCAATCATAGCGCCATGGCGATTTTGGTTACAAAAAAACTGTAAAAATACCACTCACATCGACATAATTTACAGTTGAGTAACAGAATTTATGATAAAAATCAATGATTTGCGAATATATCGCATTTTTGTTATGATAGCTTAGTTTTTGATGAACGGCAACACTTGCGATGCACTTAGTGCTGCCCTTGGTCTGTTGATTTTAATCTGCGTGCTATCAGCAGCACTGATTTAACATCAACCAACCTTAAGTTGATAAATTTATGATATTTAATTAAGGATAATCTCATGTCTGCACTTGCTTTATACATCGATGGCGGCTATGTCAATGCCACAAGCAACAAAACCTTTGACACCATCAACCCTGCCACAGGCGAGGTGATCGCAAGCATCCAATCGGCCTCACAAGATGACGTCAACAAAGCCGTCAAATCCGCCAAAGCAGGCCAAAAAGTCTGGGCAAGTATGACTGCTGTAGAGCGCAGCCGCATTTTATTAAAGGCGGTGGCGATTTTGCGCGAGCGTAACGATGCGCTTGCCAAGCTTGAGACCACCGATACAGGCAAGGCCATCAGCGAGACTGGCACAGTGGACATCGTCACAGGCGCTGATGTGCTTGAGTATTATGCTGGACTGGCCGCGGCTGTTGAGGGCATTCAGGTGTCGCTGCGCGAATCGAGCTTTTTTTATACCCGCCGTGAGCCTTTGGGCGTGGTGGCAGGCATTGGCGCATGGAACTATCCCATCCAAATCGCCCTATGGAAATCCGCGCCTGCACTGGCCGCGGGCAATGCGATGATATTTAAGCCAAGCGAAGTGACGCCACTGACCGCGCTAAAGCTTGCTGAGATCTACACCGAAGCTGGCGTGCCTGATGGCGTGTTTAATGTGGTGCAAGGCGGTGGCGATGTCGGCGCAATGCTCACCAACCATCCCGACATTGAAAAGATCTCCTTTACAGGCAGCGTACCGACCGGCAAAAAAGTGATGGCCGGTGCAGCCAGCTCATCATTAAAAGAAGTGACCATGGAGCTGGGCGGCAAATCACCGCTCATCATCTGTGAAGATGCTGACATTGATCTGGCTGCCGATGTGGCGATGATGGCAAATTTTTATAGCTCAGGGCAAGTCTGCACCAACGGCACGCGCGTGTTTGTCCCACAATCTTTAAAACAAAAATTTGAACAAGCGATTTTGGCACGCATGCAGTACATTAAGCTTGGTGATCCGACCGATCCTGCCACCAACATGGGGCCGGTGGTCAGTCTTGATCATATGAATAAAGTGCTGGATTATATTGAACAAGGCAAACAAGCGGGCGCGACCGTGCTATACGGCGGCTACCGCGCCACAGAAGCAGAGGTGGGTGATCTGGCACAAGGTGCTTTTGTTGTGCCGACGGTCTTTAGCGACTGCAGCGATGAGATGAGCATCGTGCGTGACGAGATTTTTGGCCCTGTGATGAGCATTTTGACTTATCAGACGACGGCAGAGGCCATCGAGCGCGCCAATGATACCGATTATGGCCTGGCAGCCGGTGTGGTGACGCGCGATATCAATGCTGCCCATCAGATCATCCATCAGCTGCAAGCGGGTATTTGTTGGATCAACACTTGGGGCGAGTCAGACGCCAAGATGCCTGTGGGTGGCTACAAGCAATCTGGCGTTGGCCGCGAAAACGGCATGACCACCTTAGACCATTATACCCGCATCAAATCGGTACAGGTGGAGATGGGTGACTTTGCATCGGTATTTAGCGAATAAGTGAAGTATAATTTTAATATTAATAAATAATTTATAAGGAAAAACCATGAGCCAACATTATGACTACATCATCATCGGTGCAGGATCAGCAGGCAATGTGCTGGCCACGCGCTTGAGCGAAGACCCTGATGTCAGTGTGCTGCTATTAGAGGCTGGTGGCCCAGATTATCGCTTGGATTTTCGCACGCAGATGCCAGCTGCTCTGGCCTATCCTTTGCAAGGTCGCCGCTATAATTGGGCATATCTGACCGACCCTGAACCACACATGAACAACCGCCGCATGGAGTGCGGCCGCGGCAAGGGCTTGGGCGGCTCATCGCTGATTAATGGCATGTGCTATATTCGTGGCAACGCGATGGATTTGGATAATTGGGCGACGATCAAAGGGCTTGAAAACTGGAGCTATGCCGACTGCTTGCCATATTATCGCAAATCTGAAACACGCGATGTCGGCGAAAATGACTACCATGGCGGTGATGGCCCTGTGCGCGTTACCACCTCACAGCGCGGCCAAAACATCGGCAATAATGTGCTGTTTAATGCCATGGTGGAAGCAGGCGTACAAGCAGGTTATCCGCGTACCGATGATTTGAACGGCTATCAACAAGAGGGCTTTGGACCGATGGATCGCACCGTCACCCCAAACGGTCGTCGCTCTTCGACCGCGCGTGGTTATCTGGACATGGCAAAACATCGCCCAAATCTCACCATCAAAACCCATGCCGTGACGGATAAAGTGCTATTTTCAGGCAAAAAAGCCATCGGTGTGCAGTACCTACAAGGCAACGACACCAATCCGACCGTGGTACACGCCAATCGCGAAGTCATTGTCTCAGCAGGCGCGATCGCCTCACCGCAGATCCTACAGCGCTCTGGTGTGGGCAATAAAGCACTGCTCGATGAATTTAACATCCCTGTTGTGCATGACCTGCCTGGCGTCGGCGAAAACTTGCAAGATCACTTAGAGATGTATCTACAGTACGAATGCACCAAGCCTGTCTCACTGTATCCTGCCCTAAAATGGTACAATCAGCCTGCCATCGGCGCTGAGTGGCTGTTTATGGGGACGGGCATCGGCGCAAGCAATCAGTTTGAGGCAGGTGGCTTTATCCGCACGCGTCCAGAATTTGAATGGCCAAACATTCAGTTTCACTTTTTGCCTGTCGCCATCAATTATAATGGCACCAATGCAGTCAATGAACACGGCTTTCAGGCGCATGTCGGCTCCATGCGTTCACCGTCTCGTGGTCGCATCCGCCTAAAATCCTTAAATCCGCACGACCACCCAAGCATCTTATTTAACTACATGTCGCACGAACAAGACTGGCAGGAGTTCCGTGATGCCATTCGCATTACCCGCGAAATCATGCATCAGCCTGCGCTTGACCCTTATCGTGGTCGTGAGATCAGCCCAAGCGCCGCAGCCAAGACCGATGCCGAGCTGGATGCCTTTGTGCGTGCGCATGCCGAGACCGCTTATCACCCCTCATGCAGCTGCAAAATGGGCGAAGATGACATGGCAGTCGTGGACAGCGAGGGTCGCGTGCATGGCATGGAAGGCTTGCGCGTGGTTGATGCCTCCATCATGCCGCTGATCATCACAGGCAATCTCAACGCCACCACCATCATGATCGGTGAGAAGATCGCTGATGCCATCCGTGGCAAAAAGCTGCCAAAATCCACCGCAGGCTACTATAAAGCCGATCCGAGTGTCTTACGAGCAGAGCCGATGCGTGCATTTGATGACAGCATGTTAAGATAAGCTTTGATGCCTTGATAAGGAGACGATCATGCACGCACTGATCATTGGCGCCACAGGTGCAACAGGCTTGGCACTGCTATCGCAGCTTTTGGCAGATGACAGCGTTACACAGGTGAGTATTTTTGTGCGTAAGCCTGTCGCCATCACGCATGACAAATTAACTGTGCATGTGATTGATTTTGAACATTTAGAGAATTATCAAGCGCTGATTTTTGGCGATGTGCTGTTTTGCTGTCTTGGTACGACGATCAAAGCCGCTGGCAGCCAAGATGCCCAGTGGCGGATTGATCACACTTATCAATATCACTTTGCCAAGCTTGCCAAAGCAGGTGGCATCAAGCACTTGGTCTTGGTGTCATCCGCCTTTGCCGATGCAGGCTCGCGCAGCTTTTATATGCATCTAAAAGGACAACTTGAGCAAGATGTGATGGCGCTTGGCTTTGAGCGCTTGAGCATTTTGCGTCCACCAAGCCTGATTCGTCCTGATACCGACAGACTGAGCGAAAAAATCAGCTTGCCCATCTTAAAGGCACTTGGCAGCGTTGCAATATTCAAAAATATGCGTCCGATGGCGGTGGATACTTTGGCGACTGCGATGATCACATCTGCCAAAGCAAAGCAGGCAGGTGTCGAGATTCTGGAGCCTAAAGATATTTGGCAACTGGCGTCATCATCACTAAAATGATGAATTCGGCTCACTCAAAAACGCCAATTCCGCCTCACTCGACGCTCTCCCCAAAATGGCGTTACGGTGTGGATAACGCCCAAATCTGTCAATGATCACCTTGTGCTGATGCTCAAAATCCAAAGTCTTGGCATCTGTATATCGCTCAAATAGCTTCACCGCCTCTTCATGCACCGTCGCCGACTCTGAATGCATGTACGGCATCAAGGCAAAGTGGCGCTCGGCCTCATTGAGCTGCTCAAACTCTGGCGATGCCACAAGATTTTGGGCGATCATGAGTGCCATCGCATCTTGACCAAAGGCCTCTGGCGTGTCTCGATAGACATTGCGCGAAAACTGATCAAGAACGATGATCAGTGCCACCTTGCCCTTGGCGGTATCTTGCCAGTGATCAAGTTTGCCTTGACTGGCCTGCACCAACACCTCACCAAAGCGATCTGCTATCAGCTGATCAAATTCATCTGATTTAGCGAACCAATAAGGCTTGGTCTGATCATCAAACCAAAAATCCAATACCGCTTGTGCCTGATCTTGTGACTGTCTTGTCATGAGGATGCTCCAAATCATTTTGGCCATTGTAGCACAGATTCAAAAAGCAAATCCGCCCTTTTATTTATCTGATCAATTCGTTATTTGCTCATCTTAAGATACACTGCGTACACAGATGATCGCTCAAAGTATGCGCTTGATAAAATTTTACTATCCAGCCTCTTTGGTTTTTGATAAAATGTGATAAACTCATTAATAATAAATTTCTGTCATAGGGTCATAAGGAGAAGTGAATTATGAGCAGAAGTTTTGATGAGCTCAAAAACAGCGATGGCAGTTATCGCACTAGCGCCAAAGCCATCGGTGAGTGGTTATCCGCCACCAATAACGACACCTTAAATGGACTCAACGAACAAGTAGCGAATATTTTTTATCGCAAAGGTGTCACCTTTACCGTTTATAGCGACGCTGACAACATCGAGCGGATGATTCCGTTTGACATCATCCCCCGCATCATCGAGCTGTCTGAATGGCAGATGATCAAAGCGGGCTGCAAACAGCGCATCAAAGCACTCAATCACTTCTTGGATGACATTTATCATCATCAATCCATCATCAAAGACGGCATCGTCCCTGCCGACTATGTCTATGCCAGCGGCTGCTATGAGCCATGGATGATGAATATCAAGTTGGATAAGCCGATCTACTCGCACATTTCAGGCATCGATCTGATCCGCGATGAGCATGGTCAATACCGAGTGCTCGAGGATAATCTGCGTACGCCATCGGGTGTGTCTTATATGCTAGAGAGTCGCGGCATTTCAGAAGCCTTGATGGGCGATGTGTATCGCAGCATGGCGGTCAAGCCGATCATGGATTATCCCAAAAGGCTCAAGCGCTGCCTTAGCAGTGCCACCAATAAATACGATCCCCAAATCGTCGTGCTGACCCCTGGCCGCTTTAATTCTGCTTACTATGAGCATGCGTATTTAGCACGAGAGATGAATGTACCGTTGGTACATGGTTATGATCTGATCGTCGAAGATAACAAAGTCTATATCTAAGGTGTGCGCGGCAGACTGCAGGTCGATGTCATCTATCGGCGTATCTCAGAATCGGCGGCGGCTATGAAAATCTGTACAGCCAAGTACTGATTCATCAGCTATAACGGATGGATCAGCAGTGATGGCGTGATAAAATTTTGCACAAGACAGATACAAAATTTTATCGCCATCCGTCCAAGACTTACAGTATAATTGGCCGATTGCGCCCAAGATGGTTTTGGGCGCTGATTGATTTGGAAGTTTTTTATGACTTATTGTGTCGCCATTCGCCTAAAAGTGGGTATGATTTTTGCCAGTGATACACGCACCAATGCGGGGATTGATAACATTTCTACTCTACCTTTCGAAAGATGTACCGATACGGCATCGAAGGTGAGCGGTTTTTGAGCCTACAGACAGCAGGTAATCTTGCCACAAGCCAAGCAGTGTTTGGCAAAATTCAGCAGACCATCGACCAAAACCTTGAGCGCAATCTGCACAACGCCAGCAGCCTATTTGAGGCAGCGCAGATGGTTGGTGAATGCGTGTGCGAGGTGACCATCTATTCACAGACACTCGCCCAAGACAGTGGCGGCTTTACCAGCAGCTTCATTCTTGGTGGTCAAATCAAAGGCCAAGCGCCTGAGATTTTTTTGATTTATCCTGAAGGCAACTGCATCAAAGCCACCACCGATACGCCGTTTTTTCAGCTGGGTGAATTTAAATACGGCAAGCCCATTTTAGGTCGTTCGCTGGATTATGATTCCAGCTTACAAGATGCTTTGAGGGCGATCTTAATCTCATTTGATTCGACTTTGCGATCAAATCTATCGGTCGGTCTGCCGATTGATTTGATGGTGTATCAAACCGACAGCCTAGCCCTGCCCGTCGGCAAGCGTATCGATGAAAATGATGAGTATTTTAGGCTGCTGCGCACTCGTTGGTCAGAGGGACTAAGGCAGATTTTTGATACTGTGCCAGAGTCGCCAGAGGATTATTGGGTGTAGTCATTTTCCTAAATCACCGTCAACACACTCAGCGAATAACACTTAAAGAGATCATCATGAACCATCTGCCCCAAGGCCTGCGCAAACTTCTGCTTATTGCTTTGATCAGTGCCGCCTGTTTTGCCCAACCTACATGGGCGAACATTTGGGAATGCCACAAACCGCAAGTTGCAGGATATACTCGCGTTAGCTGTCTATCCGAAGGATTGGCATGGGTTCAAAAAGATGGCAAATGGGGATATATTAATAAAACAGGTAAAGTGGTGATTCCCTTGCAATATGATGATGCTTATAGCTTCTATGAAGGCTTGGCGGTGGTTAAAAAAGATGGCAAATACGGTTTTATTAATAAAACAGGCAAAATAATTGTTCCTTTGCAATATGATGATGTTGGTGCCTTTTATGAAGGATTGGCATGGGTTTACAAAGACGGTGAAGAATTTTATATCAACAAACAAGGTCAGCGAGTGGACTGATTTTGTTATCAGTTTTTAAGCCCCAAAAATATGTGATGTTTTTGGGGTTAAGTTTTTTACTTTTGGCTAAATCAAACCCATGACATTACGCCATGAGTTTGGTTTTTATACATTATTTATCCAGTTTCTGTTCTTTTAATCATCTTGCCATCTCATTAGCGACTTGGATAGCGTTCAATCATCAATATATTGACAGCCTGACTTTTTGTTATTACAATAAATCAAACTCTATGGATCATTGCCGTGTTAATTGAATACGACGAAAACAAACGACAGCGCACCTTAGATGAGCGTGGTTTGGACTTTGCCCACGCTGCCCAACTATTCGATGGCATACACCTGACCGCCGTTGATGACCGTACAGATTATGGTGAGATGCGTTATATCAGCATGGGGTATTTACAAGGCAGATTAGTGGTTTGTGTTTGGACTTATCGCCCTATCGACGCACCGACACACCGCCGTATTATTTCAATGAGGAGAGCCAATGACCGAGAAATTAAGAAATTTACCGCTGCTATCCACCGATGATGCGCCAGAGCTTGATGATGCGTTTTTTGAGCGTGCGGATGTGTATCATGGTAATACTTTGGTTCGCCAAGGCAGACCACGCCTTGATAACCCCAAACAAGCCACGACCATTCGCCTCGATGCAGATGTGATTGAGTATTTCAAAGCAGGTGGCAAAGGCTGGCAGACGCGCCTAAATCTAGCACTGCGTGAATATATCGCCACACACTAGAAAAAAGACAGACCGTCAAATAGCCAAACCCCAAAAGCCGAACAACTTTTGGGGTTTGGTTTAATCAGCGGATATCATTGGGCAGTCTTGCGACGAAACACCCTACCCAAATCATCCATCAGTGTATAAAACACAGGGATCACAACGAGGCTAAGCAGCGTCGATGTGATGAGCCCACCCAGCACCGCCACCGCCATCGGACGGCTAAAGGTCGAATCCACACCGCCAAAGCCGATGATCAACGGCAGCATCCCCGCCCCCATGGCAATGGTCGTCATGATGATCGGCTGAGCGCGCTTACGACAGGCATCGATCAGCGCCTCAAAGCGCGATAGGCCATGCTCATCTTGGGCGATGATGGCATAATCGACAAGCAAAATTGAGTTTTTGGTGGCAATGCCCATCAGCAAAATAAAGCCAATCATGGCAGGCATCGACATGCTGCTGCCCGTGACGAGCAAGCCCACGAACGCACCACCGATTGACAAGGGCAGCGCCATCAAAATGGTCAATGGCTGCAGCACACGGTGGAACAGTAGCATCAGCACCGCAAAAATACAAAACACCCCCACAGCCATCGCCAAAGCAAAACCCTGCGCTAACTCAGCCATGTTTTGGGCTTCACCTTCATCAATGATGCTGATGCCCATCGGCAGAGTCTCGATGCTTGGCACGGACTTGACAGAGTTCATCAGATCACCCAGTGATACACCATCGGCAGGCAGCACCGTGATCTTAATGGCGCGCTCACGATTGAGGCGGCTCACTGAAGATTCACCCGTACCAAAGCTGAGCTTGGCCACATCTTTGACCTGAACAGGTGCACCTGTACTGCTTGGCACATAAAGATCTGCCAGATGACTCAAGGTCTGCTTGTCTGTATTATCCAAACGGATCAAGATCGGTATTTGGCGCGTGTCCAGGTTCAGCTTGGGCAATGCTTGATCATAATCACCCATCGTCGCGATGCGCAAAGTATCAGCAAGCGCCGTGGTGGTCACGCCTTTATCCGCCATCGCCAACTCATCAGGAATCACAGACAGCTCAGGCTTTGGCAGCGCTTGGTTATTGATGACGCTAGCTGCCGTCGGCAGTCGGCGAATGTCATTGACGATTTGATTCACCGCGGTATTGAGGCGATCGGCATCGTTACTGGTCACCGAAAATACATAGCCGCTCTCGCCGCCGCCAGCTGACATGCCAACATTAAACCGAGCTGATGGCACTGTCAAGAGTGCCTGATTGATCTGAGCCTCAATTTGGGTTTTGGTTGGGCGTTCGGTGCGATCGATGAGCTTCACCTCAAGCTTGGCTGTATTCACCGAGCCGCCGCGCATGCTGCTCGGATCGCCTGTGCTTTGACCTTCACCGACTGACAATAGCACGCTATCGACGCCCTCGATTGCCTGCACCTTATCCAGTACCATCCGACTGATGCGCAAGGTGTCATCGATGGTGGCATCAGGCGTCAACTCAATGGTGACCTGCGTCTGATTCATCTCATCAGGCGGAATGAATGCCGATGGCAAAAGCCCTGCCAATGCCAATGAACCAATAAAAAACGCGATCGCCGCCAGCACAGTGATGGCACGGTGCTTCAGCGTCCAAGTCACCATATCCAGATAACGGCGCATGAGCTTGCCGGCAGGTTTTTCGGAGTGTTTGGAGGGCTTTAGCATATAGGCTGCCATCATCGGGGTCAATAAGCGCGCCACCAAAAGCGACATAAAAATGGCAATCACCGCCGTCCAGCCAAACTGACTAAAAAACTGCCCCACCACACCACTCATAAACGCCGTCGGCAAAAACACCGCAATCAGCGTAAAGGTGGTGGCAATCACCGCAAGTCCGATCTCATCGGCCGCCTCCATCGCAGCGACCATTGGCGGCTTGCCCATGTTCAGATGGCGGACGATGTTCTCGATCTCGACGATGGCATCATCGACAAGCACTCCAATGATCAAAGTCAGCGCCAATAGAGAAATCATATTCAGACTAAAGCCGAACAGATGCATGATAAAAAAGGTCGGAATGATCGACAACGGCAAAGCAGTCGCCGCCACGAAGGTCGCGCGCCAATCTCTTAAAAACACAAAGACCACGATCACCGCCAAGATACAGCCTTCGATCAGCATGCGCATAGTGGCGTCGTAGTTCTCTTCGATCGGTGCGGCATAATCGACGATTTTTTCGATCTTCAGATTCGGCATCTGAGCCTCAAGCTCAGCGATGGCCTCATCAATTGCGGCCACCACCTCGACCTCGCCAGCACCTTTTGAACGGGTGATGCTAAATGCCACCACCTGCTCACCATCAAGCTCGGCCAGTGAGCTGAGGTCAGCATGACCATCTTCGATCATTGCCATGCCATCAAGTCGCATCGCGGTACCTGTGGGTGTGGTGATCTGTAAGTCATTCAAATCGCTAATGCGCTGACCTGAGCCAAGCACGCGGATGGTCTGATTTTGATTGGCGATCTTAGCTTCACCGCCTGAGGCATCCTGCCATTTGGCAAACACCTGCTGCGACAGCTGACTGATCGGCATTGATAAGGCTGTCATCACATCAAGCTTTGGTTTCACCAAAATCTGCCGCTCGATGCCACCGATGCGGCTGATGCTACCCACGCCTGCGATGTTCGAAAATTGTCTGGTTAAGGTATCATCGACAAACCAAGACAACTCCGCCTCACTCATGCCATCGACAGAGACCGAATAGGTCGCCACTGGAAATCCAGAAGTCGAGACCTTTGAGATGATCGGCGGATTGGCGGCAGCAGGCAAATCGCCTTGAACCTCACTGACAGCTGAGCGCACATCATCGAGCGCTTCGTCATTGGGCTTTTCTAGTTCAAATTCGGTAAAGACAGTCACCGCACCCGTCTGTAGCGTGGTGCGGATGTTTTTTACGCCTTCGATGTTGGTGATTTTGTTCTCGACTTTTTTGGCGATGTCGCTTTCTAGCTGATCTGGCGTCGCCCCTGGCAGCGTGATGGTGGTCACCACACCCGGCAGGTCAATATCGGGAAACTGCTGAACTTTCATCTGCGAAAATCCATACAACCCCAACAGCGTCATGAGCGTGAAAAATAAGATGGCGATCAGCGGGTTTTTGATCGAATAGGCAGAAAAATTCATCAGATCACCTCAGCGCGTGCCATCAGTCGCTTCGACGGCGTCGACTGCCTTGCCATCGATGGTGGCCACTGTCACCAGATCATTATCATTTAAAAAGCTGACACTGCTGGCGACCACCAGCGCCTCTGTTGGCAGATCAGTGGCGATACGGCCATCTTGTTGAGCGATGACGGTGATGTTTTGACGCTGCACTCGATAAAAGCCACGATGCTCGTCGGTGGCGGTCAGCAGCCACACATAGTCATAGCCATCAGAGGTCATGACACTGGCCATCGGAATCGCAGGATGCGTCTGGGTGTCAAAGATAAATTTACCCGATTGATACATGCCAGCACTGGCGCCACTGCCTGCTGGCAGGCGCACATGCACCGTCATATCACGGCTGTCATTGGCCACAGGACTTAAGCGCGTCACTTGACCTGTCACCATACGGCCTGCGATATCGATTTGGGCGCTTTGGCCGACACGGATACTGGTGGCATTGCTTGGGCTGACAGCTGCTTGCCATTCAAGGATGCCATTTTTGATGATACTAAATAAAGGCGCGCCTGACACGACGGTGCCGACCTGAGCGCTTTTGGCACTGATGATACCATCAACAGGTGCAGTGATGTTGCCGCGACTTTGGTTGGTGCGTGCAGTATCGACATTGGCACGGGCGGCAGCGACATTGGCATCAGCCTGTCTTAGCGCGGTGCGATAGGCATCGACCTCTTGGCGGCTCACCGCATCGATGGCAAGCAAAGGCTCGGTGCGCGCCAGATCCGCCTGTGCCTTTTCTCTGGCGGCGATGGCAGTAGCCAACTCCGCTTCAGCCGAACGCAGCTGCTGAGTAAAGGTGCGTGTATCCAGCACCGCCAGCACTTGCCCTGCACGCACGCGATCACCCACCTCTACCAATACGCGCTCGATGGCGACGCCACTGATTTGGCCGCTGACTTCTGCCGTTTCGACAGCTGCGATGACCCCATTTGCTGACAAAGTATTCTCAATCATCAAAGGCGCAGGGCGTGCTGCCTCAACCGCCATCACAGCAGCTTCTTTGGTCACTGTCTCATCTGTCGCAGCGCTCTGCACTGTCTGATCAGGCGACCACATCAGGCGACCGATCAGCACCCCTAGCAGGATACCGATGGCAAATAGCAGCAGCCACTGCCATAGCGGACGCTGAGCTTGTGAAGAAGTTTTGTAATTATGGCGCGCCGTCATGAATGCTCCATTAGTCTGTAAAAGTCTGTCAAATGATGTCTATTATACCTGATAAAGCTTGGCTATGCCTGAAAATTCAGTGACTGCGACTGCACCCCAGTTTTTTGCGGATACGAGTGATGCTTTGGCGAGTCATGCCCAGATACGAGCTGAGATCTTGAATGGAGAGCCGTTTGGCAAGCTCGGGATTGTCCGTGACAAAACTGACATAGCGTGCGGTGCCGTCACTGATCAAAAAACTCTCAGTGCGTTCGATATATTTAAATAGCAACTTGAGCGTATGTTCATGCACATAGCGGAAAAATTCTGGAAACTCTTCTAAACACCGCTCAAAATGCGACTTATCAAACGCCATCAAAATCGTCGGTTCGATGGTATAGACGCTGTATTTGCTCGGCAGATTCTCAATCACCGCCATATAATCACCCACGCCGTCTTGCTCTGCCATAAACTGCACATTCACCTCATCGCCATCCGTCGTCTGATAGCTAAGCTTACACAGACCTGAGACGATAAATGCCATCTTATCCATACTTTGTCCTGCCTGACACCAACAGTGCTTGGCGGGCAGACGCACCACCGTCATCGGCGCAGTGATGGCGGTAAGCTTATCATCACCCAATGAAGGCATACACTCGCCCAGATGCGCCTTAATCACCTGCTTGATGTCAACAGCATTCATCCGCCAGATCTCATCAGGCGAGATATCAAACTTGGGTTTGTCTTGGATGGATAATGGCACAGTTTTTCCTTATTATTCAATAATTTATGTCACACACCGACATATTCCTTGGCAGCAGGTATCCAAGTATTCATGATGGACATGGCTTTTGGGATGGCATCAGGGGTAGCAATCAGCTGATGGGCGATTTTGCCTGCCGCCTCTAGCAGTGCTTCATCACGCACGATGTCCGCCAGATAATAGCCCATATCGCCCGTTTGTCGCTTGCCAAGTAGCTCGCCTGCCCCACGCAGCTCAAGGTCTTTTTGGGCGATGACAAAGCCATCGGTGCTATCACGCAGTACATTGAGCCGCTCGATGCCTGTCGGTGACAGCGGCAGCTGATACAATAGCACGCAGAAGCTTTTGGCACTGCCACGGCCGACACGCCCACGCAGCTGATGCAGCTGAGATAAGCCGAGTCGTTCAGCATTTTCGATCACCATGAGGGACGCATTTGGTACATCCACGCCCACCTCGATGACGGTCGTTGCCACCAGTAGATCAATCTCACCATTTTTAAAAGCCGTCATCACCGCTTGCTTATCTATAGGCTTCATCTTACCATGCACAAGTCCCGTGCGGATATCCAGCCTGTCGGTCAAATCCTCGTACAACAACTCTGCCGACTGAGCATCAAGCACGCTTGACTCTTCGACCAGTGGGCAGACCCAGTAGGCTTGCTTACCTTGTTTGCAGTTTTCACGAATACGCTCGATGACTTCATCACGGCGATCACGATTGATGGTCACAGTGGTAATCGGTGTGCGATTGGGCGGCAGCTCATCAATCACTGACACATCCATATCGCCATACATACTCATCGCAAGCGTTCTGGGAATGGGTGTCGCCGTCATCGTCAGCTGATGCGGCGTACCACCTGCGACGCCTTTGTTGGTCAGCTTAAGCCGCTGCTCCACCCCAAAGCGATGCTGTTCATCGATGATAACCAGTCCAAGCTTGGCAAAGGCAACCGTATCTGAAAACAGCGCGTGCGTCCCTACCACCACTTGCACTTCATTATTGGCTACTTGTTCAAGGGCAGCCGCTCGCTCTTTGGCAGTTTGTTTGCCAGCAAGCCAACCCACACCGATACCCAGTGGCTCAAACCATTTTTTAAAATTCAGCAAATGCTGCTCCGCCAAAATCTCCGTCGGTGCCATCACCGCCACCTGCCAGCCGCTATCGAGTGCATAGCACGCCGTCATCGCCGCTACCAAGGTCTTGCCTGCACCGACATCGCCTTGGATGAGCCTGAGCATCGGCTGCGATGTCGCCATATCCGCCACCGCTTCACCGATCACTCTCTGCTGTGCACCTGTGAGTGCAAATGGCAAACTGCCTGCCAGACTCTGTGCCAATGGGCTATGACTTTGGCATTTTGGCGCTTTGTGATGATAGACATTATTACGACGAAATAAGAAACTTAGCTGATGCGCCACCAGCTCCTCGATGATGATACGCCGACACGCAGGGTGTGAGCGGTCTTTGAGTCCGTTTAGCAGTGCCGTCTGCCCAAAAATATCCGCATCTTGCTTGGGCAAGTGAATCTGATGCAAAGCAGGCAACAAATCGCCCGACAGCCCCACGCCCACCGCACGCAGCTCATCATCCGACAGACAGCTGATGCCCTCACGGCTCACGGCCTGTAGTGCCAATCGCACCAGTTGGCGTAGCTTATTTTGGTGCAGTCCTTTGACCGCAGGATAAATGGGTAACAGCCCCGTCTCAAAGGACTTGCTGCCTGTGATGTGATACTCAGGATGCGACATCTGCGTACCAAAACGACTGATCTTCACCTCACCAAAAGCGGTGATTTTCGCCCCCACTTCCATTGTAGATAGCAAACTGGCATAAGTCTTAAAAAACCTGAGCACCACAAGCCCAGTCTTATCCTCCAAAGTCACCGACAGACCAGTTTTGTTTTTTTCGACCCAAGTCACCGTCCCTGACACCAACGCACTCATCCCATGCTCAAGCTCACCGATCGGCACGATACGGCTACGATCTTCATAATCTCGTGGCAAGTGCATCAGCATATCAAAAATGCGATAAATCCCAAGCTCTGCCAAGCGATTTGCCAAGGCTGATCCCACCCCAGCAAGGGCAGTGACAGGCAGATGGATGGTCATGGCAGATGCGTTCATGATGATACCTAGTATGAATTGTATGAGAGAATTTTAAAATAATTCACCCAAAAAAGCAAAAAGCCGACACCCTGCCGACTTTTTGCCATATTCTATTGATTACCATCTCTTAGCGTTTTTGCCATTTAAAATTATCAATTTGAATTTTTTGCTCAAATGTGCCATTCCAACTGGTTTGCAAACCATATCGATTTAAAGTATTTACGATTTTTTGACCAACTTCTATTCCTAAAGTTTGCTCTTTTTCACTATCCAATGAACCAAAAGACAGCATAAGCGTACCATTCATAACGGCAGATATCGCATCTTGCTCATGATAAAACGCATAACCATAAAATAAAGATGGATTTTTTGCTTTAGAATATACACTCATCACATCTTCATAGCCATCGCTGTTGGTAAACCCTGCATGCTCTAAAGAAATAATCCCTTCGCTATTTAATTCGGCAAATGCTTTTGTTAATTTATCATTATCCGTCTCATATTCCCAAGTTTGTTTGTATGCTTCATGCTTGGCATAAAGTTGATTAATTGTCTGTTGCAGCCATACTGAATCTAACTCATCTGGAGCATACAACTCTTCATGATAAATTGTATAAAGTCGTGCCTGAGAATGAATACCTAGTTGAGTCATAATCTCAAGTTGCCGCTCAATATCCAAATTGATAAAATCAAACATTTTTTACTCACTAATTAAAAAAACCAACGATAAATTGTTACCGCTGGTTTTCAAGTTTAACACAAATAAAGATTACCAATCATCATCTTCGCTATCATTTTGTAGAATCATACCGCCTGCAACGGTATGGTAGGTTGCTTCATCAATCAAAATAAATGACCCTGTTGCTGTATTTTCGGCATATGGTGTCGCTAAAATTGGCTTTTGTAGGCGTAAAGTAACTTCACCTAAGTCATTCATATTTAAAGTATCTTTATCGCTAAAGTTGCTTAAAGTATGTACATCCCACACATGATTAATGCTATCGACTTTGGCAAACACGGTTTGCGTGGTATGTTTTAATAAATATTTACGAGCAGGGTTTAACGCACGGCTATCAAACCAGCATAAAGTTGCTTTAATTTCTTTGGTTGGCATACGGTTTGAATTGCTTGAAATCAGCGTATCACCACGAGAAATGTCGATGTCGTCGCTAAGGCGAATGGTAACTTGTTCACCACTACTGGCAGATTGTACAATCCCATTTGGACTGATAATTTCGTGAACGCGGCTCACATGACCTGATGGCTCAACACGAATTTCATCGCCAACAGCCACTTGACCTGCTTCAATACGCCCTTGATAACCACGGAAATCATCTTGTTTATCACCATCTGCACGCAGGACAAATTGTACAGGGAAATGGAAATTCGCTTTATCTTCTTGGACAAATTCGCCTGTCGGTAAATCTTCTAAAATACCGAGCAATGCACCGCCTTGATACCACGGTGTATTGTCGCTTTTATGGACGATATTATCGCCATTTAACGCTGAAATTGGGATAAATCGTACATCATTTAAGCCTAATTGTTCCGCTAAAGTTTCGTAAGCACGGACAATGGCATTAAATTTATCTTCACTAAAGCCAAGTAAATCCATTTTATTGACCGCTACTAAAACGTGTGGACAGCGTAGGTGCTTTAAGATCGCTGAATGGCGTTTGGTTTGTGGTAATAATTGGACGGGTTCTTGACTAAAATCAATTTGTGATGCGTCAAGTAATACCACCGCCGCATGAGCAGTTGATGCCCCTGTGACCATGTTACGGGTATATTGTTCATGCCCTGGTGTATCAGCGATGATAAATTTGCGTTTTGCCGTTGAAAAGTAGCGATACGCCACATCAATGGTAATACCTTGCTCTCGTTCGGCTTCCAAGCCATCAGTTAACACAGAGAAGTCAATCACTTCAGATTGATTTTTAGTTTTAGCAAGGTTGTTGAGTTGGTCGGTCAATAATGCCTTGCTATCGTATAGCAGGCGTCCAATGAGCGTACTTTTACCATCATCCACGCTACCTGCAGTAATAAAGCGTAATGGTGCATATTGATTTAAATTTGACATCTTATTATCCTTTTTAATTCTGTTTAATCACGGTCAAGTCATTTGGCAGGCAATTTAGAAATAACCTTGTTTCTTGCGTTCTTCCATCGCCGCTTCACTGACTTGGTCATCAAGGCGAGTGGCACTGCGTTCAGAGATTTCAACCACAGCAGTTTCAGCAATAATTTCTTCTGGGGTGCTTGCCGTACTTGCCACAGGACAAGTACATGAAATATCACCAACCGTACGGAAACGCACTGAGCGAATTTCGCTGACATCATCAGCACCTTTTGGCGTTAATGGGGTAACAGGTACAAGTAAGCCATTTTTTGCCACAACTTCACGTTCATGTGCATAGTAAATCGATGGTAATTCTAAGTTTTCACGCGCGATATATTGCCAGATGTCTAATTCTGTCCAGTTTGAAATTGGGAAAACACGCATATTTTCGCCTTTATGGTGTTTGGCATTGTACAATGACCATAATTCTGGGCGTTGGACTTTCGGATCCCATTGTCCAAATTCATCACGGAAAGAGAAAATACGCTCTTTGGCACGGGCTTTTTCTTCATCTCGTCTTGCACCGCCCATCAAGGCATCAAATTTATGCTCGGCAATGGTTTCAAGCAAAGTGACGGCTTGAGCACCATTGCGTGAATCGGTTTCTTTACGCAAAACGACCGTGCCTTTGGCAATCGAATCTTCAACATGACCCACCACCAAGCGAGCATTTAATTTCTTCACTTGTTCATCACGGAAGGCAATCACTTCTGGATAGTTATGCCCTGTATCGATATGCACAAGTGGGAACGGCAGTTCAATGTCTCGTCCTTCGATGGCAAAGGCTTTGCGTGCCAATGCCAACAGCACCACCGAATCTTTGCCACCCGAAAACAACAAAGCAGGATTGCTACATTCGGCAATGACTTCTCGAATGATATAAATCGACTCAGCTTCGAGCCAGTCAAGGTGTTTATTTTGCAAGGTTGTTTGTTCTGTCATAATCAGTACCTAATTTTATTGAATCTTAAAAGTGCAAACTGGGATTTTTCCACATTCTTCTACATTTTTTCTGCGTTAAATTGTTCAAGGGCTAGGCAAACGAGCGAAGTTGTACAAGTAGTACTACGAGCGAGTTTAACGACGCCATTGAGCAATTTAACAAGAAAAATAATTATTTGTGCAAACCGCATTCCTTACTGTCTCGGTTTTCCCACCACCAACGCCCAGAGCGGATGTCTTCGCCTTCTTTGACAGGCATGGTGCATGGCTCACAGCCAATGCTTGGATAACCTTGACGGTATAATTCATTAAATGGAATGTTAAACTTTAAAATATACGCCCAAACATCGATTTCTGACCAGTCATAAATTGGATTATATTTGGCAATATTACGGCCATCATCATGTTCAGCAAACGGTAAATCAGTGCGAGTAACCGACTGTTCACGGCGTTGTCCTGTTAGCCACGCATCAGCATCTGCCAATGCTCGGTTTAATGGTTCAACTTTACGGATAAAACAGCATTGTTTGCGTGCATCGACACTGTCATAAAAGGCATTGAGCCCTTGTGTTTTGACATAATCATCGACCGCTGTTGCATTAGGAGCGTAGAGTTTAAAATTCAAGTTTGGATAGTGAGTTTTGACCACATCAATCAAAGCCAGCGTTTCAGCATTCAGACGCCCTGTCTCAAGGGTAAAGACTTCAATCTTGGCACCGACATTCACCAAAGCATCGGTAATCACCATATCTTCGACCGCAAGAGAGCTTGCAAATTTGACTTGGCTGTGTTGGCTATCGATTTGGCGTAGTCGCTCGTGTAGCGTGATAATTTTGTCATCCAAAGCGGCAAAATCGGCGTCGCTTGGCGTGGGTATCTGCCAAAATTTTGGCTTAGTAATCATAGTGGCTCCCTATTGCAGGTGGCTTGCCTTGTTATAATGATGTCAATGCGGCGTGAAAATGAGCATTCAAATAAACATGATAAAATTATCACTGAAACGGCAAAATCAAAAATTACTTTTTGTACAAAGTAAATCGCTTTTTGGCATTAGAAAATTATAACCATCACAGATGCTGAGCAGACGCTGATTTTTTGCTTGTTTTTTGGTCGGTTTTGTCGCTACAAATCTGCCACACAACACCGTCAAATGATAAAAATTGTGCCAATAAATTATGCTATAGTGTGTACAATCAATCCATCAATGCTGACATCAGGATGGCATTGAACCATGAAATTGACCCAAATTAGGAAAAATTTGCGATGATGACACGCCTTGTACCTGCTGTCAGTGCCGTGCTTGCCACTTTATTTGTGAGTGCTTGTGCCAGTACGACGCCGACACCCACATCAACCATCAGCCAAACAGTCGATACGCCACAGCGTCCTGTCGTAGCGCTCGTGCTTGGCGGTGGTGGCGCGCGTGGCTTTGCCCATGTGGGCGTCATCGAATCGCTCGAAGCGCATGGCATTCGCCCAGATCTCATCGTCGGCACCAGTGCAGGCGCAATGGTCGGCTCACTGTATGCCAGCGGTATGTCACCGCAGCACTTGCACGACATCGCAACCACGCTCAATGAGCGCGATTTGATCAACATCACACCATCCAAACAAGGCTTTATCGATGGCTCTCGCCTGCGTCAGTATATCAATACCAAAGTGGGCAATCGCCCGATAGAAGCATTTGCGATTCGCTTTGCTGCTGTCGCCACCGAAATGCAAAGCAAGCAAGCGGTCACTTTCCGCCAAGGTGAAGCAGGTCTAGCTGTACAGGCTTCTGCCAGTGTGCCAAACCTATTTATCCCGCCACGCATCCCCGAAAACGGCGGCAAAAAATACATCGACGGCTCACAGTCTGCCCTACTGCCTGCTCGCATCGCCAAGAACATGGGCGCTGATGTGGTGATTGCGGTGGACTTGATGGCAAATGCCGATACCGTCGATGCCGACAGCGATACCAAGACAAGCACCGACAAGCCAGACATCCCAAACACCGTCAGCATCGGCCGTGATGACACAGGCGTCCATGCCAAATGGGGCAATGAGACCATCCGTATTCCGATTGATCTCGCTCAGATGAATGATGCCGCCAAGGGCTTGCCGTTTGAGCTGCCACTTGGGGATATTTTTGGCAATGTGCTAAAAGCCATCCCTGCAAACACCCAAATCGAACTGCCAAAAGAACTGCCCAAAACCCTGCCAAAGAGTCCCTCAGAATTTTGGCAACTGTTTGGCAATGTCGGCGCCAATATCAAAGCCAATCCTGCCGATATCAAAGCCAGTGATGTGGTGATTGCCCCTGATTTGTCCAAGTCGGCAGTGTTTGATACCACAGGTCGTACCGCACTGATTGAAGCTGGCAAAACCGCCACCGATGCCCAAATCGATGCCATCAAACAAGCCATCGCCACCGCACAATATCGCTATGTGGGCAACGCTCAATAATGCTTTCTTGTTTTAAACAACGGTCAATGGTATATTGACCGTTTTTGTTGGATAAGATAATTTTGATAGAATAACAGGGATTTATCATGCGACTAAATGGTTTTGATGGGTATTATAACATTGACTTTGAAACCCTTCCTGATATTGATACTTTGGGAGAATGGATTGCTAAAAATTTGCCATACATCAGCTTTGTAGAAATTATTCGTAATACAGATAACCCAAAGGTTTTTTATAAAGAAAACGACAGTCATCAATCTTTTTGTCAATTAACAATCATTGATTTGATTGAAGACAATAAATATATGTATGAAGACATTCAAGCAAGGGGTTTATTTTATATAAACAATCTAGATACTGATTTTATGAGAAAATTTTTTAAAGACTTGGCAATTTTTCTTGATATGAATATTTATATACCATGGGATGATATTGAAACAGAGATATTGGATTGGACTTTTTTCTGTTCTTGGTGTATCAATAATAAAGGAAAAAAGATTGTTTTTGATGCAGAAGAATTTGGCGATTTTAGCAAAACTTGTTATCTAGATAGTATTCCCCATGAACAATTTAGGATGTATAAGCCATTATAATTGGTTTGGTGCGTTGTACTCACCCCATCACTAGAGAATTTTAATGAAATTATATGCTAATTATGTTTATACCAATTGGAAACAACAAATGCTTTCTGAGGTTGATTATGAGGATTATATTTCCTTTAATATCAAACCAGAAGACATAGAAATTTTTATGTCCATTTTGATTCCTTCAACAATGATTTATAAAAACTGTGTTTTAATATCGGTTGATGCAGATTACAATCAAAAAATTATGGATAATTTTGATAACTGGCTCAATCATACAAAAGATAAAGCTTTAGCACAAAGAGCTATCAATGTAGAGTATATGAGTAGTATTTTTCTGCATACACGCTCCAATGTTACAGAACGCAAAACATTGATGAATGTAGCAAATCTAATTAAGAATAACTGGGAGCATACCTTAAAAGGCAGATATCCAGACAGAGATTTTGAAGTTCTTATTTTTGAAGAAGACCGCGATTTTGGTATAACTTTTTATGAAAAATAGTACAGTAAGGTACTACAACGCACCCTTGAAACGGTTTGGATTTATGGTGCGTGGTACGCACCTTACTATACTCAATCATCACATAACTCATCAGAGTAGCTGTCTTTGCCTGCTACGATAATGGCGATGATTTTGCCTTGCTTTTCCCAGACTCTCGCCCCAATACTTTCAAAGTCATAAATGCTTTGGGGGTGGTCATCATCTTCAAAATCCAACACATCAACATCGCCTACATAATCCGCTCCCACAACAGATTTAAATTCATCAACGGTCAAGCCGATAAGATTTATACCTTGATAAATGAGTGTTTCATAGCAAAAAATACTGCCAATTTTTTTGCCCCGATAAACACTTATAAAAACTGTGCCATTAGGATGATGGTAAAATTCATCACCATATTCGTCCATTGGCTCAAATCGCCAATCAGCTAAACAATCATGATAATTAGCAATATCATCATCAAATTTAAAAAGCCCAACTGACTGCCAAGGTGTAAACTCTAATATATTATCTGCCACATCTACCATACCCCATCACCAAATTTATTGCGGACAAAGCGGTGTCGGTATTGGCGTGTGGACATAGGCGAACAACAAGCCATCGGGGAATAGCTCTTGCATTGTCTCGTCTGCATAAGTTTGCTTGAGTATCATGCCTTCTTCTGGGACTATCATCATAGTTTCAAGATAAGCAAAAGGTGCTTTGGTCTTGATATCAATCATCGCCATCTTATCCTGCTTAGGCTCAAAGACTGTCATCTCAAGCCCCACTTGGCGATATTTGCCATCCGCCAAACATTCAAATCGCAGATGATTACTAGCGATAATCCCACTATCTGATTGACGAAAATTAATCACGCCATAGTCGCCAAATACTGGTTCGGTCATCGCCCAGTAGCCTTGATAGATCTCTTTGGGGAATTGATACTCGGCGTGTGCGATACCACCCATGCCCAATAATGCACAGCTTATCCATGATACGATAAATTTATTCATCATTTACTCTCAACAAAAAACCCAATTGCATTGTACACAATTGGGTTTGGCGTTGTAAATACGGTCAGTCCATCATACACGCTCAATAATCGTGGCGATACCTTGACCCAGACCGATACACATGGTGGCAAGACCGATTTGGGTGTCTTGTTGCTCCATGACATTCAGTAGCGTCGTGGTGATACGAGCACCTGAACAGCCAAGCGGATGACCCAGAGCGATAGCACCGCCGTTATGATTGACGATGTCTTGCTTGTCCAGTAGGTCTAGACCTTTGAGCACTGATAGACCTTGGGCGGCGAATGCTTCGTTGAGCTCGATGGTCTGAATATCAGACAGTGATAAGCCTGCACGCTTGAGTGCCTTTTGGGTGGCAGGCACAGGGCCATAGCCCATGATGGCAGCATCACAGCCTGCGACCGCCATTGAGCGGATGCGAGCGCGTGGTTTTAGCCCCAGTGCTTTTGCCTTGGCAGCACTCATCACCAGCATCGCCGATGCACCATCTGATAGTGCTGATGATGTGCCTGCGGTGACTGTACCACCTTTTGGGTCAAAGACAGGCTTGAGTGCTTGGAATGCTTCGATGTTGGCATCAGGTCGGATTACTTCATCGACAGTGCATAGCTGTAGATTGCCATCAGCGTCATGACCTTCGACACCGACGATTTCGTTAGCAAATCTGCCTTCGACGGTCGCCGCCCATGCTTTTTTGTGTGAATTGACACCAAATTGGTCTTGCTCTTCACGAGTGATGCCGTTTAGGCGACCGAGCATTTCAGCGGTCAAGCCCATCATGTTTGAGGCACGCGCGAAGTGCTTAGATGCTTTTAGGTTCGGATCGATGCCGTGCGTCATACCCACATGGCCCATATGCTCGACACCACCGATGATGAACATATCGCCTTGATTGGTCATGATCTGAGCGGCTGCAGTGTGTAGTGCCTGCATCGATGAGCCACATAGACGGTTCACCGTCTGAGCAGCGACTGATTTTGGCACGCCTGCCAATAGTGATGCGTAGCGGCCGATGTTCCAGCCTTGTTCTAGCGTTTGGTTGACACAGCCCCAAATCACATCTTCAAGCTCGCTTGGATCGATGCCATTACGCTCAATCAAAGCACTGATCAGGCTTGCCGACAGCTCATCGGCACGCACATGACGAAACATACCATTTTTGGTCTTGCCCATCGCCGTGCGGACGCCATCGACGATGACTACATCTTTTGGACTTAATACTGTCATTATAATATTCCTTATCTTTTATTAGTAAAAGGTTTCGCCACTGGCAGCCATAGTCACAAGCTTGGCAGGTGCTTCATACGCCTTGCCAAGATGTGCATATTTGTTGCACAGCTCGACATAGTTAGCCACGCCAATCTGGTCGATATAACGGCATGGGCCACCACGGAACGGTGGGAAACCGACGCCCATGATCATCGCCATATCCGCCTCACCTGCCGATGCCACGATATTATCTTCTAGGCAGCGGACGGTCTCATTACAAAACGCAATCATCATGCGGTCAATGATCTCTTGGTCATCCACTTGACGGCTGTCGGTTTGCACTGCTTTTAATAGCTCATATGTGGCATTATCGGCAAGTTTTTTCGGTTTGCCTTTTTTGTCCGTTTCGTATTTATAAAAGCCGACGCCATTTTTTTGACCCAAGCGGTTATTTTCAAACAGATGCTTGATACCGCCTTTATAATCAGGCTTCATGCGATCAGGGAAACCTTCTGCCATCACTTCAGCGCCATGCACGCCTGTATCCAGACCGACGACATCGATCAGATAAGCAGGACCCATCGGCCAGCCGAAACGCTCCATGACTTTATCGATCTGTACAAAGTCCACGCCCTCTTTGAGCAGCAAATCGAACGCACCAAAGTACGGGAATAGGACACGGTTCACCAAGAAACCTGGGCAGTCATTGACCACAATCGGTGTTTTACCCATTTTTTGAGCCAAGGCAACAGTGGTGGCGATGGCTTTTTCGCTCGTCTTTTCGCCACGGATGACTTCCACAAGCGGCATACGATGCACAGGGTTAAAAAAGTGCATACCGACGAAGTTTTCTGGGCGTTTTAATGCTTTGGCTAAGCGAGTGATTGAGATGGTTGAGGTATTTGATGCCAAGATGGCATCTTCTTTGACCAAGCTTTCGACTTCGGCAAGCACCGCTTCTTTAACCTTTGGATTTTCGACCACGGCTTCGATGACGATGTCAGTCTCACCAAAATCGCCGTAGTTGAGCGTCGGGCGAATACGAGATAAGGTCTCACCCATCTTGGCAGGGGTGAATTTGCCACGCTCCACTTGCTTAGATAGTAGCTTGGTCGCCTCATTCATCCCAAGCTCAAGCTGCTCACTCTTGATGTCTTTCATGATGATTGGCAAGCCCTTGCTTGCTGCTTGATAAGCGATACCACCACCCATGATGCCTGCACCAAGTACGGCAGCCTCTGTGATGTCGTGCGCTGCTTTGCTGTGCTCTTTGGCAAGCTTTTTGACCAGCTGATCATTAAGGAACAGACCGACCAAGGCAGCTGCTTGCGGGGTCTTGGCAGCCTTAGCAAAGCCCGCCACCTCGACTTTCACCGCCTCATCACGCTTAAGATTGGCGTGCTTTTCGATGGCCTCGACCGCAAGTGCGATGGCAGGATACTGCTTTGGATTGGCTTTGGCAAAGATCATGCCCTTACCGCTATTGAACGCCATCGCCTGCTCAAGTTGATTAAGCTTAATCGGCTCAAGCTTTTCTTGGCGTTTGGCCTGCCAATCCAGCTCGCCTTTAATGCATTTTTTGACCAAATCGACAGCAGAATTCACCAAAGCCTCATCCGCCACGACCGCATCCACAAAGCCCACTTTCAAAGCTTCATCAGGCTTATAAAACTTCGCCGTCGCCACCGCTTCTAAGATATTATCGATACCAAGTAAGCGTGAACCACGAATCGTACCGCCCCAGCCTGGGAAAATGCCAAGCTTGGTCTCAGGCAGACCGATTTGACCTGATGCACCCATCACACGGTATTCGCAGACCAATGTCATCTCACAGCCACCGCCCAATGCCGCACCATTGATGGCGGCGACTTTTGGGAATGGCAAATCTTCAAAACGGTTAAATACTTGGTTAAATTCGTACAGCCAGCTCTCAAGCTCTTGTTGAGATCTTTGAAAGTGTCCCACAAACTCAGTGATGTCCGCCCCTGCAATAAAGACGCTTTTGCCTGAGGTGACCACCAGGCCTTTGATATCATCACGAGCTTCGAGCGCACTGACCGCTTGCTCGTATTCGGTACTGGTTTGTTGGTCAAATTTATTCACGCTGCCATCTTTGGCATCATAGCGAAACTCGACGATGCCCGCCGCTTGGTCAAGAAAATCGACCTGAATTTTATTTCCTTGGAAAATCATGCCTACTCCTTATTGAGTGTTAGTCATAGCCGTGCTGCTCGCGCGACCGTGGTAATCCATAATATAGCACACCCATATCCCCATTTCATACATTGACCCATTCGGCAAATATGACCGATGGGTCATCAAAGTTTTGGCTTGTTTGTAGCTTTAAGACAAATCATAAGACAATCATCGTGAAATTTATGGCTTTACCCACCCTGCTTATCAGTCATCCCTCGACGAAACTGAGCATTTTGGCAATTTGCGTGCTTTTGGCATAATAATGATTTACAGTAATTCGTATTTTATGTAAGATAAGCGAAATAATATCCACTTTAATCAATCTTAACCAAAATATCTCATGAACCAACAAACTTATTATGACATGCTTGGCGTCTCCCAAACGGCCGACTTTGAAATCATTCATGCCGCTTATCAAGCGCTCACCAAAAAATACGCCGCTCTGCCGCCCAATGATGCCGCTTATATGACCAGCCTCATCCGTCAGGCTTATGATGTGCTGTCAGATCCGATCAAGCGTGCTGATTATGATGCATGGCTGCGTTTTAATCATATGCAAGCAAGCCCTCATCAGCCAAATGCTTACAGCGCGCCACATTATGGCGCACCGACATCGGCGCCAGAATATCGCAGCAGCGCGCCTGCCAAGAAGAAATCTGGTTCGGTGATGCGATGGATCCTTGGGCTGATCATCATGCTGGCTGCTGTGGCGGCTTTGGCTTATTATTTGGTGTCCTCGACAGGATTTTTTGGGAATAATGAAGCGCCCGTTACCCCTGTAACAACTGCCCAACAAAACCCAGCCAACCTGCAGCCCATCAAGCCAATCGCCCCAGCAGAGCCTGTTGTCACGCCCAAGCAGCAAGCCGCCCGCGATCAAGCACATGCCGAATATCTGGCCGCGGTGAATCAAATCAACGCCGTTTGGAACAATCTGCCTGCTTCCATCCAAGAGGCGTTGCGTGCTGAACAGCGCAGTATCAACAATCAACGCGAAGCCAATTGTAAAGCCCAAGCAGCCAGCCAATTTACGACAGCCATCGAGATCGAGACCGCGCGCTATCGCTGTGAAGTGCCGCAGCTAAATGCGCGCACAGAGGCCTTACAAATTTATGCTGCCCAAATCAGCTATGTCGATGAGCCAAGCGACACCGATACAAGCTACATCAATGAGGGCAGTGATGACCCTGTGTATAACCTGAGCACCACTGAAGCCAAACAACTGTATGATGATGCCGTCACCAATCTTAATGGTGTGTGGAATGCACTGCCTGATGAGACGCGTGAAGCGCTGCGTGCGGATCAGCGCATGATCAATGCCGATCGTGAGGCGCGCTGCAGACAATTTGCCCAAGAAAATTATGCCAGCCGATCTGAACAAACCATCGCTCGCTATCTGTGTGAAGTGCCTGAGATGGATGCCCGCGCCGAAGAATTGGCGGCGTATTATTAAGGTCAAAGCCCGTCAGATCTGACGGGCTTTTGCTTTATTGCTTATTTAACAATGCTTGAAGTGCAGTGATATAAGCATCTTTTTGTGCAAGCAACTCATCTTTATGACTGATGATTAATTGTAGTTTCTCAATTTCCGCCTGTAGAACCATGTTATCGCTGGCATAATTTGCATAATAAATTGCGTTATGATTCTGCGTTTGTACCACGACATTTTTATCTTTATTTTGTAGCAAATCCACAATACCCACACCCAAAATCTGTACAATTTGCTCAAGTCTTTCAAGATTCAAGGTTACTTCCCCGCGCTCAATTTTGGCATAGCCATTTTTTGACATACCAAGCCTTTCTGCCATCTGTTCTTGCGACCATTGGCGTTCTTCTCGATAGTCTCGAATTGTGTCATAAATCATCATAAAAAAACCTACTGGCAGTGGGTGCGTTTGCACATTATGAGTTGGTAGAAATTAAGCAAGAGTTATCATATCATTAAACCATCAGCCAAGACAAATTTGTTTCGTCACCATTGGATTATTGATTATTTTTTAGTCATTGGAGTCATTTTGAAAAGCATTTTAAAAACGCTCGCATTGTCTTTAATTGGGCTTGCGGTTGGTATTAACGCTCACGCCTATGAAGTCAAAAATATCTGTGCCAAATACCAAACCCAACAAGGCTGGTCAAAAGCCTATGAATTGCAAGCACAAATCTACAGCGAACAAGAATACTTTGAAGCCATAGGCCAATCAAGCCTGTTTGCCAATTTTTTCACCAGCTATGTGGTCATTTGGTGGGATTATGGTCAAGCCAGCGTTATCAAGCTTGATGGTATGTATAGCGGCTCATTGTTGCTTAGCCCAACTGGTGTGGATCAGGGCGGTCGCCAGTGGCGAGTCGCTGACCATAGCCCAGGATGTTTACTAGTATGATAGGTGTCGCAATGAAAAAATTACTATTAATAGGCGCTCTTTTGGTGTTGAGCAGTCAAGCTTATGCTTATGAAGTCAAAAAAGTCTGTGGCAGCTATCAGAGCGGATTTCAATGGACGCGTTCTCAAGCCATGACTATTCAGATCTATAGCGGCATGGAATTATCACGTGGTGCTTACAACCCAAATATCAAAAGTTACGTCAACTATGCATTTATCAATTGGTCAAATGCGCCCACAACTGTGGTCGAAATTACATCACCTTATGTTCTAGGCGGCATGATGTTCCAAACCGAAGGCAATGATCAAAATGGTCGCAAATGGCGTTTTAGCGATAATACAACCAATTACTGCATCTAAAGGCAATCTCATGAAAAAATTCACACTACTTGCATCCTTGCTTACGCTTGGCATCTCAACCGCTCAGGCCATTGTTATTCCCGACTTGTTCGGCTCTTACGAAAGGGGTGCAGAAGCAGCAAGGCAAGCCAATAGACAAAGCGGATATTACGGCTATTATCCGTCATCACCCACTATTTCGTATGATTTTTTAAACTCTGATGGCTCAAGCAAATGGTCAAAACGCATATCCATTAAAGATGGAGATATGTTTTGTTGGTCTGTTCGCAATTTAGACCCTTATCGTGCCTACAATGCCACCGAAGTTTTTAGCGGCTTAAATGGTGCTCGACTACAAGCCAAATCAACAATGCCGTTTGAGATCTTTGGAAGCCAAAATGATGCTGTCGTCTTGGGTACTAGTGTCAATCAAAATGGTGAAGGCATATATAACTGCTGGAAATTTCACCCAGAGACGCCGACTGGCAAATACACCCATCAAGTTTATATTGATGGCATTAGATTTCCTACTGCCGAAATCAACATCATAAAATAACATCTGGCAACTATCAAATTTAGCATCTTGACAGCTTCTGTTCGGCGACATTTATCAAAAAAATCAATTTGATGTTTATCATATAAGGCGTCAAATTGATTTTGTATTTGGTTCTTTTTTTGTAAGTCTACATTTTATTCTTTAGGCTTTTTAGATTCTAGAACTTGGGAATTCTACGACCCACCAGTCATCATTCCCCTACGGAAATTGGGTAAAATTTGCTATCATGGGCAAATCTCATTACATACATTAGGAATCACCCATGTACCCATTTATCCGCCTTGGCACTGGCATCGGCAAAAGTATCTATCACACACTAAAAGGCGAGACGCTTGGCGTGACTGACACTGGCGAAGTCAGCTTTGTGTGTAATGTCAATGACATTGATAATTTTCTTGAGATGAATAATGGGCGGATTTTGACGCTGTTTGATTTGGGGCGCAATGATTTTGCCATCCGTACAGGACTGGGCAAAAAACTCCTCACCAACCGTTGGGGACTGGTGGTGGCAGGCAGCACCATTCAATACCGCAAACGCATCCGCTTATTTGATAAAATCACTATCAAAACTCGCATCTGCGCCATCGATGAACGCTGGTTTTATATCGAACAGACCATGTATGCCAAAGGCGTGCCGACTTCTCATGCACTGCTGCGTACTGGTGTCACCAATCTGATGACAGGCAAAGTCATTGACACCAAACAAGTCTTGGATGCGCTTGGGATGGGTGAGCTTAGCATACCACCTGATACATGGGTGCAGGCATGGATCGATGCCGACAAGTTGCGCCCCTTTCCGACTGGCGAATAATTAACAAAGCCCACCGATATGATGATCGATGGGCTTAATCATGCCAAGCTGATTTGCTTATTTGTGCTTAATCGTTGGCTTGGCGCCTTGCTCGATGACATCTTGGGTGACGATGACTTCGCTGACATCGGTCATGCTTGGTAGCTCGTACATGGTGTCCATCAAGGCATTTTCGATGATCGATCTTAGACCTCGGGCGCCAGTTTTGCGAGTCATGGCACGCTTAGCAATGGCGGTCAGTGCATCAGGCTCAAAGCTTAATTTCACCCCTTCCATGTCAAACAGGTACTGATACTGCTTGACCAGTGCATTTTTTGGTTCGGTCAAAATCTGCACCAACGCCGCTTCGTCCAACTCTTCAAGACTTGCAATCACAGGCAGACGACCGATCAGCTCAGGAATCAGACCAAACTTAATCAAGTCCTCAACTTCCACTTCACGGAACAGCTCAGTGATGCTTGATTCATCCGCCGCCTTGACATCCGCATTAAAGCCGATACCTGTCTTCTCGGTACGCTGACGAATGACTTTATCCAGCCCTGCAAATGCCCCACCAACAATCATCAAGATATTGCTGGTATCCACCTGAATCATCTCTTGGCGTGGATGCTTACGACCGCCTTGCGGTGGGATATTTGCCACCGTGCCTTCGATGAGCTTTAGTAGGGCTTGCTGTACGCCTTCGCCTGAGACATCACGGGTGATGGATGGATTTTCGCTCTTACGAGAAATCTTATCAATCTCATCGATATAGATGATGCCTTTTTGGGTTTTTTCGACATCATAGTCCGCTGCTTGTAGCAGTTTTTGGACGATATTTTCGACATCTTCACCGACATAGCCTGCTTCGGTCAGGGTCGTCGCATCCGCCATCGCAAATGGCACATCAAGCATCTTGGCAAGCGTCTGCGCAAGTAGCGTTTTGCCCGAACCTGTCGGCCCGATCAATAGGATGTTACTCTTGGCAAGCTCCACGCCCGCATCAGCGATCTCATTTTGGGCGACTTTTAGACGCTTATAGTGGTTATAGACCGCCACCGACAGCGCTTTTTTGGCGGCATCTTGACCGATGACATAATCATCCAGATGCGCTCGCAGCTCTTTTGGCTTTGGCAGAGGCTGATTTAACCAGTCATCGGCATCGCTTGCTGATTTTTCTGCCTTGGCGTTGTCTGCTTTTTTGGCTTTGGCGGGCTGATCCTTATCGGCTTTTTGATTGCCCAATAAATCACCACACACCTCGATGCACTCATTGCAGATATTGGCATCAGTGCCTGCGATGAGTTTTTCGACTTCGGTTTTTTTCTTGCCACAAAAAGAGCAGCTTGGCACTTGTGTTTTCGTCATAGCACTCTTCTCTTACAGTTCTTTTGGGCGTTTTTGTAGGACAGTATCGACCAAGCCATAGTCTTTGGCTTGTTCGGCACTCATAAAGTTATCACGATCGGTATCACGCTCAAGCTTCTCCACAGGCTGACCGGTATGCTCGGCCAATAAGCGGTTCAGCTTGGCTTTTAGCTCAATGATCTCACGAGCATGGATCTCGATGTCTGATGCCTGACCGCGGAATCCGCCCAGCGGCTGATGGATCATGATGCGAGAGTTCGCCAGTGCATAGCGTTTGCCCTTTTCGCCAGCTGACAATAGGAATGAACCCATCGATGCAGCCTGACCTAGGCAGATGGTTGAGACGTCTGGCTTGATGAAGTTCATCGTATCATAGATCGCCATACCTGCCGTCACCACACCGCCGGGTGAGTTGATATACAGATGGATGTCTTTTTCAGGATTGTCCGCCTCTAAAAACAGTAGCTGAGCGACGATTAAGTTCGCCATATTATCTTCGACTTGACCAGTCAAAAAGATCACCCGCTCACGCAATAGACGAGAGAAAATGTCAAATGAACGCTCGCCACGGCCTGACTGCTCAATGACCATCGGCACCAGTGCATTTTGCGGTGCATGATAGGCATCCGCCAGCTGATCATAAAAAGGATTTTGCTTGATATTCATAATTTTTCCAACATTGTATTGAGTAAATTGCCATACTTGAGAACAAAAGCCCCAATGCATACGCTTTGGGGCATTTGTCAATTTGCTAAATTCAACTTTTAGCCGTCTAAGTACTGGGCAATTAGATGGCTTGTTGTTGTGCTGCCGCCAATAGCTCTTGGTACTTGACTTCTTTGTCAGTCACTTTGGCTTGACCCAGTAGATAATCCACAACTTGATCTTCTAGCACCACAGACTCAACTTGAGCGCGTTGTTGCTTGTCGTTGGTGTAGTAGTCGATGACTTCTTGTGGATCTTCGTAGTTTTCAGCAGCCTCAGCGATGAACGCAGAAACACGCTCTTGATCCACTTCTAGCTTTTGTGCTTCAATGATTTGGCTAACCAATACGCCTAGACGCACTGAACGAAGTGCTTGATCTTCAAATAGCTCATTTGGTAGCATATTTGCATCAAAAGTCGCTGGGTTTGCACCGAACTGCTGTGCAAAACGGTTTAGCATCATTTGACGCTGACGGTCGATCTCTTGATCTAGCATTGCTTTTGGCACTTCAAATTCGTTCTTATCAAGTAGCGCATCGAATGCCGCTTGTTTTACTTGGTTACGTGCTGCATGCTTCACCTCGCGCTCCATGTTCTTACGAACATCGGCTTTTAGCTTGTCAAGACCGCCTTCGGTCACACCAAATAGTGCAAAGAATTCGTCATTAAGTTCAGGCAGTGCAGCTGCTTTGACTTCTTTGACAGTGATGACAAATTGAGCTTCTTTGCCCGCTAGGTGCTCTGCTTGATAGTCTTCAGGGAAAGTGACGGTAATGGTTTTTTCTTCACCAGCTTTCATGCCTTTCATGCCATCTTCAAAGCCTGGAATCATACGACCTGAGCCGATGACTAGGTTGTAGTTCTCAGCGCTGCCGCCTTCGAATTTTTCGCCGTCGATCGAACCTTCAAAATCGAAAGTCGCTTGGTCACCATCTTCTAGAGCGCCGTCTTTGGTTTCAAAAGTTTGGCGTTGTTTTTGTAGGCTTTCGATCATCACATCGACATCTTCGTCAGAGACGCTCGCTACTTGACGCTCAACTTCGATTTCGCCTAGACCTTTAACTTCCACTTCTGGGAAAGTTTCAACAGTCGCTTGATATACCAAGAAATCGTTTTCTAGCTTGACATCATCGATGTTTGGCACGCCAACCACACGCACTTTTTCGGCTGCTAGCGCTTCAAATACGGTGTCACGAATCACATCATTGATGACTTCTTGTTGGATGCCTGCGCCGTATTGGGCACGGATGTGTGATACAGGTACTTTACCTTTGCGGAAACCGTCGATCTTCGCAGTCTTAGCAACGCTACGGATACGGCTTTCAACTTTGTTTTGGATATTGCCAACTGGCACTTTTACGGTTAGCTGTGTTTCTTTGTCAGAGATGACATTCACAGATACTTGTAGATCGCTCATAACTCACCTTAAAATTAAAATAAAAAAACGAAACAGGTCGGTCAAAAACTGACCAAAAATCTGGCTGTGCCAATGCTAACTAAATCCATTTTTTAATGATAATTAACAATAAGCACATAAAAATACTAAAAGTAACACAGTATAGCCAATCATGGCAAAAATTACAACCAAAACGCCAAAAGTTTCGTATTAAATTGTGGCAAAATGGTGCAAATTGATGCTATCGACTAATGCTGGTGTTGGACTACATTGCACCGCTTTAAAGCTGCGCCAACAGCTGTGCCATCGCCTGCCCACGGTGGCTGATGGCATTTTTGGCAGACTTTTCAAGCTCGGCGGATGATTTGCCAAGCTCATTCACCCAAAACAGCGGATCATAGCCAAAGCCATGCTCACCACGGGGCGCATCCAAAATCTCACCCTGCCATTTGCCAATCGCAATCAGCGGTAGCGGGTCATCGGCATGACGCACCATCGCAAGCACACAGACAAAAAACCCTGCAATCGGTGCATCGCCCCGATAAGGCAATAAATCCGCCAAAAGCTTCTCGTTATTGGCAGCATCATCACCATGCGTACCTGCGTAGCGTGCCGAATAAATCCCCGGTGCATTGCCCAGGATAGGCACACACAGACCACTGTCATCAGCGATGGCAGGTAAGCCACTGGCAGCCGAGGCATGACGGGCTTTGATGATGGCATTTTCGACAAAGCTCAGCCCATCTTCGATAGCATCATCAATGCCTAGGCTGCCTTGACTGATGATCTCGACGCCTAGATTTGCCTGATCAAACAGTGCTTGAAATTCGGTAAGCTTGCCTTTGTTATTGCTGGCTAAAACCCATTGATTCATAAGATTTCCTTCAATATTATTCAATTAAACTAGTGATACCACCGCACTGATTGGCAGATGATCGGATAAATTTGACCACGGCACACCGCCGTGCACCACCGCATTATGCACCTGTAGTCCACGCACATAGATACGATCAAGGCTCAGTACAGGCATCTTGGCAGGATAAGTCGCAGGATATGCACCATGGCAGACATCAAACACTTCAATCAGCCCAAGTCCTGACAATGCTTGGCAAGACTTTTTTGACCAATCATTAAAATCCCCTGCCAAAATCAATGGCACTTGTGTGTCCAATGTGGCGATATAATCGCGGATCGCTTGATACTGTTTTAGCCTATCTTTATGTAGTAAATTTAAATGGCAGCACAGCACGACCACAGGATGCGGCCACCCCTCAGGATGCACCTCACAGTGTAGCACGCCGCGCTTTTCGAGGCGATTGACGGTGATGTTCAGATTGTGCTTGGGGTCGAGCGGATGGCGTGACAGCACGGCATTGCCATGATGACCATGCTCGTACTCGGCATTTTTGCCATAACTTGAGGATACGCCCAAAAACTCACCAAACCATTCATGCTGCGCGCCATCGGGAAATTCAGCAAAACTTAGCGCCCGCTTTAGGTTTTGCCCTTGGACTTCTTGTAGGCAGATGATGTCAGGATCGATTTGTGCCAGCGCATTTTTCATGCCCAAAAGTCGCACCAAACGGTTCATCGGCGACATGCCTTTATGGATATTATAACTGGTGATGGTGATGGTGTTCATGCGTGCTTATCCGTGAATTTGGATGAAATTTTGCAGCGTATTTTAGCACGATGGCAGCGATTTGGTGTGAATTCATGTTATCATTTACCTGCTGATTTGCTTGTAAAATCGAAAATCGAACGCATCTATATGCCATCAAATACAAAAATCGGGGAAAATGATGATTGATTTAACAAACACCACACTTGATGGCCGCCTACAACTGATTGATTATGCCAAGGCCACGCCCGACACCTTGATGACGCTCATTGAAGCGGCACTACACGATGCCATCACAGCCTTGGATGCCATTGAAACTGAAGCACTGCCAACCGATGCCACTGCCGCCATCGCCCTCATAGAAAAGTTCGATGAATCCAATGTCGCCATCGAGCGCTATTTTGGGGCATTGTCCCATTTAAACAGCGTGGCAAGCACCGATGAGATTCGCCAAGCCCATCATGAGATGCTACCCAAACTATCCGACTTTGGCACTCGTGTGGGGCAATCGACCGCCTTGTATCAGCTATATCAGCTGGTCAGCGATCAATTTGACAGCCTACCTAGCGATTATCAGACCGATGCGTGGCGTGCAGCGATCGATAAACAATTACAAAGCTTTATCCGCTCAGGCGTGGCGCTCGATGATGCCAAAAAAGCAGAATTTGGCGACATCCAAAGCAAGCTTAGCCTACTTTCTGCCAAATTTGCCGACAATGTGATGGATGCCACGCGCCACTATGCTCACCCACTGACCGCCGATGAGTTATCGGGGATTAGTGAGAATGGCTTGGCACTACTCAAGGCTGCAGGTGATGCTTACCGCGCTGCCCATCCTGATGCCAAAACGCCGACTGATTATGTAGCGACACTGGATGTGCCGATGTATTTGGCGGTGATGCAGTTTGCCGATGATGCGTCTTTGCGCGAAGAGCTGTATCATGCTTATAACACGCGCGCATCTGACCAAAGCCCTGATACCACAGCGTTTGATAATGCCAAGGTCATGGTCGATATTTTAAATCTGCGCACCCAAAAAGCCAAATTACTTGGCCTAAACGATTACAGCGAGTACTCTTTGGCGCCCAAAATGGCTGACAGCAGCGATGAAATCGAACGCTTTTTATTAAGCCTATCAAAAGCTGCCAAACCACAAGCGATGGCGGAATATGCCGAGCTACAAGACTTTGCCAAAACCTTGGGCATTGATGAGCTCAAGCCATGGGATGTCGCCTATGTCAGCGAAAAACTGCGCCAAGCTAAATTTAGCCTCACCTCCGATGAGCTGCGTCCTTATTTTCCGCTGCCTGTGGTCTTAGATGGCATGTTTGAAATTTTTTGCACACTGTTTGGTGTGCGCCTTGCGATGGTGGATAAAAGCGACTACAGCGCTTGGCACGAGGATGTGCTGTTTTGTCAAGTGATGGATGATGATCATGATACGCTGCTTGGCGGCTTATATTTGGATCTGTTCGCGCGCAGTGGCAAGCAAGGCGGCGCATGGCTAAATGGCTTTGGGTCTCGGCGCAAAGCGGGCGATGACTTGCAGCTGCCGACAGGCGTGATCGTGGGCAATTTTGCCCCGCCATTGGGTGATAAGCCAAGCCTGCTGTCTTTTGATGAGGTCACTACCTTATTCCACGAATTTGGCCATGCACTGCATCATCTGCTCACTGAGGTCGATGTCGCTGAGGTCTCTGGCATCAATGGCGTGGAGTGGGATGCTGTTGAGCTGCCCAGTCAGTTTATGGAAAATTTTGCCATCACTGATGAGGGCTTGGCACTGATCAGCCGCCATGTCGATACGGGTGAGGCATTGCCAAGCGAGAAAAAAGCCGCGCTATTAAATGCCCAACATTTCCAAGCAGGGATGCAGATTCTGCGTCAGATGGAGTTTGGGCTGTATGATTTGCGTCTGCATACCGCTACGATGACAAATTTTGGCCATGTCAGCTATACAGACATCCTATCTGTCGCCGATGCCGTCCGCCAAGAGGTCGCGGTGGTGATGCCACCTGCTTATCAGCGATTTGGCAATGGCTTTAGCCACATTTTCGCTGGTGGTTATGCCTGTGGCTATTATTCGTACATCTGGGCTGAAGTGCTATCGGCGGATGCCTTCGCCAAATTTGAAGAAGATGGCATCTTTAATCCCGCCACTGGCCGTGCCTTCCGTGCTGAGATTTTGGCTCGTGGCAGCTCGCGTGACGCCAAGGATAACTATCTGGCCTTCCGTGGTCGCGCTGCCACACCCGATGCCCTGCTGCGCCATCGTGGCATCACCGGCAATCTGGAGGCTTAAGATGCGCTATCAATCCACTCGCCCAAAGCGGCAGTTCTTGGCTGGCGTCGCTTGCCCATCGTGCAAAAAAGTCGATGTCGTCGTACAGATTCAGGTATTCACGCCCGATTTTGATGAATACATCGAGTGCATCGACTGTGGTCATAGCGAACGCCGTCCCACCCCTGATGAGACCGCCATCATCCAAGAACAAAATGCCAAAGCCGATGGCGTGGGCGTGGTGAAGTTTAAATAATAAGTATTTATAAATAAAAAACCGAGCTGATGATGGCTCGGTTTTTTTGATGATGGCGAATTACCATTCAAAATTAACGCCGACATTATAGGCTGTACCACCACCATTGGTGCTGGTGGCAACACCCATTTTGGTAGCAAAGTTCTGATTAAAGCGATAGCCTGCGCCGACGGCGACGGCCTGCTGTGACTGATAGCCGCCAATCGCTGCAGTTGCGTTAAATCTGCCGATGCCATATGGCTGGAACAGACCGCTCAATGCTGCGTTCGCCGCCATGCCACTTTCAAAGTCTTTTTCTAGCACATCCATTCTGCCAGACAGCTCGGTGACTTTATTGTCAAGCACACCGACTTGGGTGTCCAAGCGGCTGATGGCTTGAGTGTGTTGTAGCGTCTGGGTGTTTAGCGTCTCGATCGCTGTGCTGTGTACAGCCACCTGCTGACCCAGCGCTGTCACTACACCAGCATCGGCTTTATTTTCAGCGATGCTCAAAGCGCTGGCTGCGGTGGTATTTGCCTGATTGGCAATCTGCTCTGCATTAGCTGCGGTGGTGCGCACTTCACTGGCCAGCTGCTGAGCATTTACCACCAAGGTTTTGGCCTGCTGCGCTGAGTCGGTGGCGGCAGTGGCGGCAGTTTGGGCAACGCTTGCCTGTTCGGTGGCAGTGGCGGCCGATGCAGATGCGGCTTGTTGTGACGCTTTGGCAGCGGCAGCTTGCTCAGTGGCTGCAGTTTGTGCTTGCTGTGCGGCAGTGGCTGATTTTTCAGCGGTTTGTGCTGCAGTCGCTGCATTGCCTGCTGATTGGGCGGCATCGGCTGCTGAAGTTTTGGCGGCAGCTGCTTGGTCGGCTGCTGCGGTTAATGAAGCACTGGCATCTAGGGCTGATTTTTCAGCAGCTGATTGAGCGGTCAAAGCTTTATCAGCTGAAGTTGCAGCGGCGATTTGTGCGCCAGCTGCAGCGGTTGCTGATTGTTCAGCAGCTAGCACTGAAGCTTTAGCGGCATCGGCTGATAGATTGGCAGCAGTAGCTGATTGACTTGCAGCGGTGGCTGAGTTTTGAGCAAGACCAGCTTGAGTGGTTGCAAGGGTTTGAGCAGCTAAAGCAGCTTGTGCTGATGTGTTAGCAGCATCTTGAGATGCTTTGGCAGCTACTGCTTGTTCAGTTGCTTTAACTTGAGCAGTAGCGGCAATTTGGACTGAATCAGCTGCTTTTGTCGCAGATGCAGTCGCAGCAGTTTGTGCCTGCTGTGCGGCGGTGGCTGATTTTTGAGCATCGCTTGCAGACTGCGTCGATGCAGCTTGGGCTGTAGTTGCGGTTTTAGCTTGTTCTGCAGCAGTTGTCGCTGATTGGGCGGCATTGGCAGCTGAAGTGTTGGCAGCAGCTGCTTGTTGAGTTGCTGCACTCACTGAGGCATTAGCATCAAAGGCTGATTTTTCAGCAGCTGATTGAGCAGTCAGCGCTTTATCAGCTGAAGTTGCAGCGGCAGCTGCTTGCTCGGCTGATTTAACTTGAGCAGTAGCGGCAGTTTGGGCTGAAGCGTTGGCAGCATTGGCTGATAAGTCAGCGGCAGTTGCTGATTGACTTGCAGCAGTAGCTGAGTTTTGAGCAAGACCAGCTTGAGTGGTTGCAAGGGTTTGAGCAGCTAAAGCAGCTTGTGCTGATGTGTTAGCAGCATCTTGAGATGCTTTGGCAGCTTGTGCTTGTTCAGTTGCTAGGGTGACTTGCTCACCTGCTTTTTCTGCAGAGGCCTTAGCCGCATCTTGTGAAGCTTTGGCGGCTGTTACTGAAGCGTTGGCAGCAGCTGCTTGTTGAGTTGCTGCACTCACTGAGGCATTGGCATCAAAGGCTGATTTTTCAGCAGCTGATTGAGCAGTCTGCGCTTTATCAGCTGAAGTTGCAGCGGCAGCTGCTTGTTCAGTTGCTTTAACTTGAGCGGCTTGGGCAGTGCTTGCCGATTGGGCTGCCGCATCTTGTGACGCTTTGGCGGTGGTTGCTGAAGTTTCTGCAGCCAATTGAGCCTTGTCAATATCCACTTTCATATCGCGAACAACACGATCAGCATAACCTTCTGCATGTGAAGCGACTTGAGAAAGTGCTGCTGATACTTCTTGTTTGCTTGCTTTGGTGTCTACTTTTGTAGTCAAAGCAGTGACTGTTGTGGCATCTGCTTTGGTTGCAATGATAGCATCTTGTGCTTGGTTTTGAGCATCGACATAGCTGGTGTCAGCTTTGGTATCTACTTTTGCGGACAAGGCAGTGACTGTTTGAGCGTCTGCCTTGGTGACAATTGCTTGAGTGTTTGCATCAGCCGTTTGTTGTGCTTTATCAGCAATTGCTTTGATAACAGCATCTTGACGATCCGCATAACCTTCTGCATGTGAAGCGACTTGAGTTAGTGCTTTTAATACTTCATCTTTACCTGCTTTTGTTGCAATAGCTTGAGTATTAGATTCTACTTTGTCAGCCAATGTGGTGACAGTGGTGGCATCTGCTTTGGTAGCAATGACAGCATCTTGTGCTTGGTTTTGAGCATTGACATAGCTGGTGTCAGCTTTGGTGTTCACAGTTTCAGTCAAAGCAGTGACAGTTTCAGTCAAAGCAGTGACAGTTTCAGTATCTGCTTTGGTGGCAATTGCTTGAGTGTTTACATCGGCAGTTTGTTGTGCTTTGTCAGCAGTGGCTTGAGCGGCATCCGCCAGTTTTTTGATGGCGGCATCTTGACGATCCGCATAACCTTCTGCGTGTGAAGCAACTTGAGTTAGTGCTGCTGATACTTCTTGTTTGCTTGCTTTGGTATTGACAGCTTCTGTCAAAGTAGCAACGGCTGTAGAATCTGCTTTGGTTGCAACAGTTTGGCTAAGGTCATTCAAAACTGATTGATCGGCTTTGGTATCTACTTTTGTAGATAAAGCATTAACTGTTGCTGTGTCGGCTTTTGTGCCTACTTTTTCTGCCAAAACGGTGACAGTTTCAACATCTGCTTTGGTTGCAATTGCTTGAGTGTTTGCATCAGCGGTTTTTTGTGCTTTGTTAGCCGTGGCTTGAGCGGTCTCTGCAAGTGTTTTGATAACAGCATCTTGACGATCAGCATAACCTTCTGCGTGTGAGGCGACTTGAGAAAGTGCTTCTGATACTTCTTGTTTGCTTGCTTTGGTATTGACAGTTTCGGTCAAAGCAGTGACAGTGGTGGCATCTGCTTTAGTAGCAATGACAGCATCTTGTGCTTGGTTTTGAGCATCGACATAGCTGATGTCAGCTTTGGTATCTACTTTTGTAGATAAAGCATTGACTGTTGCTGTGTCAGCTTTAGTGTTCACAGTTTCGGTCAAAGCGGTGACAGTGGTAGCATCTGCTTTGGTTGCAACAATTTGGCTTAGATCATTTAAAGCTGATTGATCGGCTTTGGTGTCTACTTTTGTAGATAAGGCAGTGACAGTTTGAGTGTCTGCCTTAGTGTTTACCTTGTCAGACAAAGCAGTGACGGTGGTAACATCTGCTTTGGTGGCAATTGCTTGAGTGTTTGCATCAGCCGTTTGTTGTGCTTTATCAGCAATTGCTTTGATGGCTGCATCTTGACGATCGGCATAGCTTTCTGCGTGTGAAGCAACTTGAGTCAGTGCTGCTGATACTTCATCTTTACCTGCTTTTGTTGCAATGGCTTGAGTATTAGATTCTACTTTGTCAGCCAATGTGGTCACAGTTGTGGCATCTGCTTTGGTTGCAACAGTTTGGCTTAGATCATTTAAAGCTGATTGATCGGCTTTGGTGTCTACTTTTGTAGATAAGGCAGTGACAGTTTGAGTGTCTGCCTTAGTGTTTACCTTGTCAGACAAAGCAGTGACGGTGGTAACATCTGCTTTAGTGGCAATTGCTTGAGTGTTTGCATCAGCCGTTTGTTGTGCTTTATCAGCAATTGCTTTGATAACAGCATCTTGACGATCCGCATAACCTTCTGCATGTGAAGCGACTTGAGAAAGTGCTGCTGATACTTCTTGTTTGCTTGCTTTGGTGTCTACTTTTGTAGTCAAAGCAGTGACTGTTGTGGCATCTGCTTTGGTTGCAATGATAGCATCTTGTGCTTGGTTTTGAGCATTGACATAGCTGGTGTCAGCTTTGGTGTTCACAGTTTCTGTCAAAGCAGCAACGGTTGTAGCATCTGCTTTGGTGGCAATTGCTTGAGTGTTTGCATCAGCCGTTTGTTGTGCTTTATTAGCAATTGCTTTGATGGCTGCATCTTGACGATCGGCATAATCTTCTGCGTGTGAGGCGACTTGAGAAAGTGCTGCTGATACTTCTTGTTTGCTTGCTTTGGTATCTACTTTTGTAGATAAAGCATTAACAGTTTCAGTATCTGCTTTGGTGTCTACTTTTTCTGCCAATGTGGTGACAGTGGTAGCATCTGCTTTAGTGGCAATTGCTTGGGTGTTTGCTTCTACTTTTGTAGTCAAATCATTGACAGTGGTAGCATCGGCTTTAGCATCGACTTGATCAGACAAGGTGGTTAACTGAGTCTGGATCTCTTTGATACGCGTTGTCGCAGCACTTACCGATTGCTTAGTTGCTTTAGCAATGTCGATCTGTTTGACTTTTTCATTCAGCGCATCCAGCGTAACTTGATCAGCCTTGGTTGCGATCGCTGCATCCTGCGCTTGATTTTGTGCATCGACATAAGCCACCGTCGCAAGCATCGTGTTTGGCGTCGGATTTGTCACTTCATTTGGATCAGCATCGATCGTCACATTATGCCCAGAAGTCGGTGGTGTCACAGGTGTGCTTGGCATCGGTTCGGTTTTTGGTGCAGGTACCAAGACCTCACCATCGATCACAACTTCATGCACAGGCGTCGGACTGGTTGCTGGCGGCAGCACAGTACCATCGATCTCAACGGTGTGCGAAGGCGTCGTGTTTGGTGCAGTAGGCGTTGTCTGAGCGGCGACATTTTTATGATACTGCTCATCCGTCATTTCAAAATCAAGCTCAAGATCATCAAAAGCCACCGCAGTCACCGATGCAGACGCCACCACCATCGCCAGTGTAGCCGTACTCACCGCCTTTATTAAGGATGGTTTTTTGACCTCACTGCTTGATGATTTGACCGCACCACGAGCCAGCTCAGATGTCACTGTCCATTGTTGAGTCGTTCGATTGAACACCACTTTAAATACTTTATTCATCACAAAATCCTATTGAAGCTGATATGTATAAAAATTGTTGCCAATTACTGCTAATTGTTTCTAAATTTACTAAATTAAACCATAATTCGGTCTAAAGTAAAAGCCAATTTCTTAAAAAATCATTATAATTTTTATGCAATTTTGGAATAAAAAAACACCCATCGGCACCACCTGTCAATATTTCAGATATTTTTACTATTATCAGAAAAATAACTTATAAATTGCCCCTTGTCTAAAGTTTTAGCCATCAACTCTCGGCTGATTCTATGTTTTTTCTAATAAATATGTCGGAATATCTGCATAATCAGAGTATCAGTTTATTAATATCTCATGCCTGAAATACGCTGTAATTTATAGATAAATCTTATAAATAACACCACGCTTAATAGTGCCTAGCCACCATTGACTCACACCACAGACCCAATCAGCTGCAACAGATGATGTTTTTTGATCAAGATCACTCATGCCGAGCATATCAAGCGCAGACTTGCTATTGGTGAGACAATCACTTTTTTACTAGGCACTGAGGGCAGTATAACAACACAGTGCGACATTTTGTGTCGCATACAGGAGAGTGCATAAAAAATAACCGCACAATGGCGGTTATTTATTATTGAGCAATGGGTTCAATTTGATTTTCGATCAAGTCTTTTAATTTACCTGTATATTGTTCGATCGCACTTATATCCCATGTTTCATGCATCAGCATGATCAGCTGACTTAGGCTTTGGGTGCTACGCCCACTATTGAGCCGCGCGATGACTTTTTCGCATTTTGCAGCAGGTAGCATATTAGATAGCCGTGAGTTTTCACTATGACTCACCAAACACAGATTGCCCAATTGATTCAGCTTATCCAATTGATCATCTTCCAGTTTTTTGGCAGCTGGATCTTCTGGATTGCGTGGATAGCAATGCTCAATCGATGAACGATGCATAAAGACAAACTTATGAAAAGCTGCTTTTAATTTTTCGGCATCTTTGTTTTGGCTCTCTACATACTGACCAAAAAACTCTGTACGCTCTTTTTTCCACCGATACCACAAACGATAATCAACATAATTAAGCATAAAATAAGACACATTAGGATAGCTTAACTTGCCCTGCTGTTTTTGGTAATAGTCATGTGCCACATGTGCCAAATGATGCAATTCATCAAGAAACTTCTTATCAAAATCTTCATCTTTAGTCTGAGTACGATTTTTCCACAAATACGCCAAAACATCCTGTAGCCAAGTTTTATAAATACGGCTCGAGTGCGACACATGAAACATCGCCTGCACCATCACCAGATGCTCGTTGTATTCAGACGCCCCACCCTTGTCGGTTTGAAAAGTATTTTTGGCATAGATACTATTATTACTTAGCTTGGGCTGTAAGATCGCCCACTTGACATCCGTGCCATCATTTGCCTTGCGGTTGTCCTGCTTGATCACATAATAATCAAACAACAAACGGCATTTTAACAAATTCATCGCAAATCGCTTAACCGCATCTGCATCCTTCAAAGATTCAAATGCTGTCAGCAATGACTCATCATCCAAGCTGATTTTTTCTTTTTCTGCTTCCTTTTCTCGCACTTTTAGTACATGCAATAAAAAGTTTGGAAAATCAATCACCGATTGGTATTTGCCATCATCGGTATGATTATCATCTTTGGGTTTGTTGATTGATTTGCCAATAATATCACGGATAGAAAGACCGTCTTCTAATTCGCAAGTTTCAAGATCTTGCTTGATTTCATCTTTTCTTTTCTCTAACTCTTCAGGCTTTGATCCTTCTGCTTTTTTGTCAATAAACAAACCCTTAAACTTGCCCAAGTCAAAATCCTGCTTTAGGCGACAGGGTAATTTGTCCACAAAAAATTCTGCTCGTATGATTGTCGGCAAGCCCGATACCGCAAAGCGACTCATATCCGAGCAGGCATCCCAAATCGTCGCAAACGCTTTTTGGTCTTTTTGGTCTAATTTACCCATCAACTGCGCCTTGATGATTTCATGCTTTTCAAGCTGTTCGCCACGCGTGTTCATGATTTCAAAATAATGGTTCAAATCTGTATCTTTAGGCACGATGGTGCGGCAGATTTTAACTTGTTCATTGATAAATTTTTTAAATGAATCAATATTTGCACCATTCAAATTTTTAAGATTCATCAATGCCTGCCACATTTCATCAAAGCCACAAGCGATACTGCTATCGGTTTTTATCGCTATCTCTGGATTATCGATTTGCGCCTTGGACTCTGGACGAGATTCAAAGTCAAGGTTGGTCATCGTTTTCTCATCCCACTGAACTTCACGCAATGTAAGACTGTCATCAAACTTGGACAAGCACTGATTCAAAATATGCAAAGTCGTCAAGCGTTGCTGACCATCGATGACTTCATACTTGCCATCAGCTCGCTGATACACCACCAAAGTGCCAAGATAATAAGCCTTATTCTTATCCTGCTCAAAAGCTTTATACAAATCCCAAACCAGCTGCCCAATCTCATCGCTACCCCATGCATAGTTGCGCTGATAGACAGGGATTAGATATTGATCTTGGCTTAATAGATGCTTGATTGTTAATAATTTGACTGCTTTGCTCATTACTTATCCCCTTATGATAATGGCTTTAGTGCTGATAGATATTCTGCCAATTTATCGGATTTGCTATTAGGCTTAGATAAAGGTGTCACGACAAAATTGGCAATTTGCTTAGGATGGATGGCGTACAACAACACATCGAACAAGTCATCACGCTTAGCGACGATTTTTTCAATCGTACCCCAATCAATGCGATCTTGCTCCAGACGCACTCGAAACACCCAATAAAAAATCTGAGATAACGCCACATCCAAGCCATGCGTTGCAAATTTATCATAATACATCAAGACCATCGCATAAAATAAGATGCGTAAATAGCCATCGCCTGTACGGTGTGCGCCATTATAGTTCATCGCATCCAAGTAGCTGACTTTATCTGAGCTAGCATCACTGGCGCCATAGGGTAAAAAATAGCCATTTAACACGCCGTGATCTTGATCAAACAGCCGATGATACATCTGCACATAATGATCGATATACATAAAAAACAACTCGCCATCAATCAATGGCTGCGTGGTCTGAAACGGCGATGGTGGCGGCTGTACCATACGCCATGGGTTTGCTTGATGCTCTTGGTACAATGCCAAATTGGCACGCACGGCGTTAAGATAAGGATAAGGCGTATCCAGCGTTACGCCTTTAAATACAGACAGCTGCTTGGTCGTAAACTCATCTGCTCGACGAGATTTTGACCACTGACGCAAGCTAAACAATGTTTCGCTAATGACTTGATCTAGGCTCGGCTTGCCATCTACAGCTCGCTCCCAACGCATGACATAGTCAAGCTTATTTGGATGATCAGACGGAATGGCACGCAGATGATACGCTTTGAGCAAATCATACGGTGCAAGACTTTTGCCACGAGCATTTTGTGAATCAAAAAACTGAAATGCTTCACTTTGATTGGTCAGCTCAATCCAAACAAACTCACACTGCTTTTGGATAAATTCCCGCAAGCTTGTTTTACTGTTGTCATCCAATGCACCCAGATACTGCTTAATCAGTTGATAATTATGGTTGATATTATATTGGCTGATTGGGTGGGCGAATTTATTATCCAAAAATTTCTTAATATTTTCATCATTATTATCCAAATGATACAAAATCAACGCCAAAGTCACCAAGCGCTGCTGACCATCAACGATGTCATACTTATTATCTTTATTTTTATGAATCACCAAAGTGCCCAAACGATAGGCGCTGTTTGGTTGATGGATGCGATGATGATTTAGGTCGTCAAGTAGCTGCCGCACATTCTCCACGCCCCATTTATACGGCCGCTGATAATTAGGGATGGATAGATCTTGTTCGTACACTTTATCAATCTGATAGACGCCCAATTTTGGATCTGAACCTGTCGTACTCATAACACTCTCCTGCTATTTTTTATCATGATAACACGATTTGGCGACAATCTGTGTCGCACATCACGCCTTCGTCTTCTTCACCTGCCACACGCTCTCGCCAAAGCCATTGAGCCAGCGATCTAGCATATCACTATCCATCACGGTGGCACGGACATGATAATAGCCATCATGCGCCTGTATCACTTGATCGGCTGATAATGGCGTCTCGGTCAGATGAAACCCTTCAATTGCATCAATACAAAACTCAAGGCAAATCCGCTCTCGCCCAAAGCCAAAACCCGCCTGCTGATTGATATAATCCGATAAATCAAACCCACTCGGATACTCAAATGTCAGCGACGACACAGACGCCGCCTGACAGCGATGCAGTGCCAAATGACGAATATCATCAAAGCCATCAAACTGTGCGACTAGATACAGATTACTTCCTTGTTGCACAAGCGCCAAAGGCTTTATGCTATATTCACTGCTAAGATTGTGGCGACGCTGTGTTTGATTGGCATATCGGATGGTCAAATATCGATTGTCATACAGGGCTGTACTGATGGCATCAAGCACTTCAGGCAAAATCACAGGGGGTAATAATGGCTGAGCCATCGGCGCAATGGCAACCTTTTTCATCCATGCTTTGGCATGATCATCGGTCGCATCCCGATGATGCAGCTCATAACCTGCTTGCGCAAAGAGAGACTCCAGCGATGCCTTGGCAGAATTTGGCAAAAAATGCTTCAGATGCTGATATGCCAACTGCAGTAGCAGCGCTTCTTGATCATTCATCTGCGAGATGCTCAATCCGCGAGACTGTGCTGACCACTGATAACGATAAGGCGTCTGACGATCATCACAAATAATCCCAAACGCATCGCACAATGACTGCAGATCTCGCTGTAGCGTACGCAGGCTGAGTGTGTAGCCCTGTGCCGTCAGCGCATGATACAGCTCACTACTGCTGATACCCTTGGGCTGCTTGGGAATTTTCTTGAGCATTTCAAGCAGGTAAACCGCCCCTTGCTTATTGGATTTGCGTGCTTTTGTCACCATCTGATCGATACTCCTGTCATCGATGGGTGCTAGATTTTGTGTTATTTTGCCACAAAAACACCCCAAAAGCGCAAAACTTTTGGGGTGTATCAAACTTAAGTTAAATCAATCAGTTAAATTGATTACTTACGTTTTTTGCGTTGGATAGCGTGGATCGCACGACCATCTGCAGATAGTGCTGCTTCATGTACTGCTTCAGAGACGGTTGGGTGAGCAAATGTCATCAACTGTAGATCTTCGATGCTAGATACAAATTCCATCGCAATCATGCCTTGGTGAACGATGTCGCCAGCACCAACGCCGACCATGTGCATACCTAGCAGACGATCAGTTTTGGCATCTGCCACAACTTTCACCAAGCCCATGCCTTCGCCCTGTGCCAATGCACGGCCGTTCGCTGATAGGCTAAAGTTACCAGTTTTCACTTCATAACCCTTAGCGATGGCTGCTTCTTCGGTCAGACCTACCCATGCAATCTCAGGATGGGTATAGATGACGCTGATGATGGTGTCGTAGTTAACTTGTGCTTTTTCGCCATGCAGACGCTCAACCGCCATCATGCCTTCTTCCATTGCTTTGTGTGCAAGCATTGGGCCACGCACTAGGTCGCCGATGGCATAGACGCCGTCTAGGTTGGTTTTGCATTGGTCATCGACCGCCACCAAGCCACGCTCAGTCAGCTCGATGCCACAGCCTTCGGCAAGTAGTTTTTCGCTATAAGCACGACGGCCTACACAAACGATCAACTTATCAAAGGTTTCGGTTTTCACTTCGCCTTTCACATCAGTGGTAACCACAACTTCGCCATTAACCACTTCAGCATTGGTCACTTTGGTATCGACACGGATGTCCAGACCTTGTTTTTTCAGTAGCTTGGCTGCTTCTTTTGAGATTTCTTTATCAGCCACTGCCAAGAACTCAGGCATCGCTTCATAAACGACAACCTCAGCGCCTAGGCGACGCCATACAGAACCCAGCTCAAGACCGATAACGCCTGCACCGATCACGCCTAGGCGTTTTGGCACTTCGGCGAACTCTAGTGCGCCTGTTGAATCAACGATGTATTCACCATCAGTCTTCGCTACTGGGATTTCGATTGGCACAGAACCTGCCGCTAGGATAACATACTTAGCAGTGATGGCAGACTCTTCGCCTTCTAGTGAAGTGAATTTCACTTGTTTTTCAGCAGATTTACCATCGACTAGCGTACCCCAGCCTTGTAGCCAGTCCACGCCATTGCCTTTTAGTAGGCCTGCCACACCAGCAGTTAGGCCTTTGACGATGGCATCTTTACGCTCAAGCATCTTAGCGATGTCGATATTCACCTCGCCTGTGGTGATGCCGTGCTCAGCCAGCTCATGCTTGGTTGCTTCATAACGATGTGAGCTGTCAAGCAATGCTTTTGATGGGATACAGCCAACGTTCAAGCAAGTACCACCAAGTGCTGGTTCGCCTTTGTGTACACGCTTTTCGATACACGCAACGCTAAAGCCAAGTTGTGCACCACGGATTGCCGCTTCATAGCCACCCGGGCCACCGCCGATGACGACTAGATCATATGATTGTTTCATAACACACTCTTTATTATCGATTTATAAAATGGACAAAGAATTGCCAAGCCATCGGCTGACAATCCTTTGTATGAATTACACCACAGACATTATAGGTCTAGTAGTAGCATTTGTGGATCTTCGATCAGCTCCTTGATGGTCACTAGGAACTGTACCGCTTCTTTACCATCGATTAGACGATGGTCATAAGATAGCGCAAGATACATCATTGGTAGGATAACCACTTCACCATTGACTGCCATTGGACGCTCATTGATTGCGTGCATACCTAGGATGGCAGTTTGTGGTGGGTTGATGATCGGAGTAGATAGTAGTGAGCCGAACACACCGCCGTTGGTGATGGTGAAAGTACCGCCAGTCATCTCTTCGATAGATAGTTTGCCTTCACGCGCTTTGATTGCATAGTCACGGATACCCGCTTCCACATCAGCCATGCTCATGTTGTCAGTATCACGCAGTACAGGCACAACCAAGCCACGATCTGAAGATACCGCCACGCCCACATCATAGTAGCCATGATAGATGATGTCGTTACCGTCGATTGATGCATTCACCGCTGGGAAGCGTTTCAGTGCTTCGGTCGCCGCTTTCACAAATAGTGACATAAAGCCAAGTTTCACGCCGTGGCGTTTTTCGAAACGATCTTTGTACTTGGCACGCAGATCCATCAATGGCTTCATGTTCACTTCGTTGAACGTGGTCAACATTGCAGTTTCTTGGGTAGCTGACAATAGACGCTCAGCGATACGCTTACGAAGACGCGTCATTGGCTCGCGTTTCTCGATACGCTGACCGACAGCGGTTGCGATCACTTGACCGTTGTCACCTTTTAGGGTTGGGTTCACCATATCTGCTTTGGTTACACGACCGCCACGGCCTGAGCCTTGGACATCAGCAGGGTTTACGCCAGTTTCTTTGGCGGCTTTACGCACTGCTGGGCTTTGATCTTTAAAATCACCTTCAGCGCCAGTGTCAGCTTTTGGCTGTACTGGGGCAGCAACAGATGCAGGATCTACTGTGGTGTTGCCATCAGCTTCATCTTCGCTGGCCACTTTGGTTTCGCCTGCCGGTGCAGCAGCACCCGCTTCAAAGGTTGCAACCACTTCTGCTGACAGTACAGTGTCATCGACATTCTTAACGATGCTGGTGATCACGCCATCATCAGGGGCAACAATTTCTAGAACAACTTTATCAGTCTCAACTTCAGCCAATAGTTGGTCACGGCTCACTGCTTCGCCTTCGGCAACATGCCACTCAACGATCGTACCATCTTGAACTGATTCTGGGAATACTGGGGCTTTGATTTCAGCCATAATAAACTCCTTCAAGTTTATAAATTTGTTAATTTATAGTCGTAAAAGTAACAGCCAAACCAGTCAAATGATTTGGCTGCGGATCAATTATTGTAGCTCATCAACAGTCACGCCAAGTGCTTGTGCAACTAGGGCTTTTTGTTGTTCTGCGTGCATCTTCGGTGAACCAGTCGCAGGGGCAGCTGCCGCTGGGCGAGCTGATGGTGCGATGATTTTTGCCTTGGTTGGTGCAGGCACCACGATGCGATATAGTTCTGGTGCTAGATAGTACCAAGCACCTTGGTTCAACGGCTCTTCTTGTGACCAGATGATCTCTTCTAGATTTGGATACTTAGCGATCTCTTCTAGGATACGTGCTTCTGGTAGCGGATACAGCTGCTCGATACGCACGATGGCCACATGTTCTTGAGCCAGTTTGCGACGCTGATCAAGCAGATCATAGTAAACTTTGCCGCCACACAGTACCAAACGAGTCACTTTGCTGTTGTCGATGGTATCAATCTCTGGCAATACGGTTTCAAACTTACCTGATGCCAATTCTGACAGCTCAGAAGTCGCTAATGGATGACGCAGCAAGCTCTTAGGCGACATGACAATCAACGGCTTACGCACTGGGCGAACCACTTGGCGACGCAATGCATGGAAAATCTGTGCAGGAGTCGTCGGTGTGATGACTTGCATATTGTCTTCGGCACATAGCTGCAAGAAACGCTCAAGACGCGCTGATGAATGCTCAGGACCTTGACCTTCAAAGCCATGCGGCAACAACATGGTCAGGCCACACAGACGCTGCCACTTGGTCTCACCTGATGAGATGAACTGGTCAATCACAACCTGCGCACCGTTCACGAAGTCACCAAACTGCGCTTCCCAAATAATCAAAGCGTTTGGCACGGTGGTTGCATAGCCGTATTCGAATGCCAATACCGCTTCTTCTGATAGTAGCGAGTTATAAGTCGCAAAACGGGCTTGGTTTGGCGAGATGTGCTGTAGCGGAATGTACATGCTACCATCGTTCATGTTGTACAGCTCACTATGACGATGTGAGAATGTACCACGACCCACGTCTTCACCAGTGATACGTACCAATGCACCTTCATCAGCCAGACTTGCATAAGCCAAAGTCTCAGCTGCGCCCCAGTTCAATGGTTCTTGACCAGTTTGCATGGCCAGACGTTGTTCGATGACTTTTGCCACTTGACGCTGCAAGGTGAAGCCTTCTGGAATTTTTGCCATCGCTTCGCCATAAGCTTTTAGCTTATTGATATCGACACCAGTTTCCCAGTTATCTTCTAGCTTATGACCCAAGTAAGGTTTCCAATCCACGAATAGTTCGGTATTTGGCTCACTGACCCAGCCACTTGCGACGTTTTGACCATTGTCTAGAGCGACACGATAATCATCTTCGTATTTAGCGTTTTCTTCGGCGGTAATCACGCCTGCTGCGACAAGCTTGTCAGCGTATTGAGTGCGAGTGGTTGGTAGTTTTTTGATCACCGCATACATCAGCGGCTGAGTTGCTGATGGCTCATCTGATTCGTTATGACCGTTACGGCGATAGCAGACGATATCAATCACCACATCTTTGCCAAACTCACGGCGATAATCGACAGCCAATTGAGAAGCAAATACCACCGCTTCAGGATCATCACCATTTACATGGATGATCGGCGCATGAACCATCTTGGCCACATCAGTACAGTACTCAGTTGAGCGTGCATCTTCTGGGCGAGAAGTCGTAAAACCTACTTGGTTATTGATGACGATATGTACCGTACCACCAGTTTTGTAGGCACGAGTTTGTGACATTTGGAAGGTTTCTTGGTTGACACCTTGACCTGCAAACGCCGCATCACCATGCACGACGATTGGCATCACAGTGCTGTTGTCGATGTCATAGCCGTATTCTTCAGAACGACGGGCTTGACGCGCGCGCACCGAGCCTAGCATCACTGGCGAGACGATCTCTAGATGCGATGGGTTGAATGCCAATGCCAAGTGCATCTCGCCACCTGGAGTCATCACGTTTGATGAAAAACCATTATGGTATTTGACGTCGCCTGAACCAACCGTTGGTTGTACTTTGCCATCAAATTCATCAAATAGATCGCTTGGGTTTTTACCCAAAATATTGACAAGCAAGTTCAAACGACCACGGTGTGCCATGCCGATGACGACTTCTTTTGAGCCGTAGCCACCAGCACGCTGTACCATCTCATGTACCGCAGGAATAAAGCTTTCGCCACCTTCTAGACCAAAACGCTTCACGCCTGTGTATTTACGCGCTAGGTATTTTTCTAGACCTTCAGCAGCTGTTAGACGTTCAAAAATTTCAAGCTTTTTGGCTTTGTCAAAGCGGATATGACCTTGATTTGACTCAATATAGTTCTCAAACCAGCGTTTTTCGGTCGCAGTGAATACATGCACATATTCATAACCGATACTGCCACAATAGACGCGTTCAAGAATTTCGATGATTTCACGCAATTTAGCTTCAGATTTGCCGATTGCAAGATCATTGGTTGGAAATGTGGTGTCTAGATCCGCTTCAGACAGACCATGATATGCCAAAGTCAGCTCTGGCAACTGTGGGCGGTCTTGTAGCCCCAGTGGATCCAGGCTCGCCATGCGATGACCACGACGGCGATAAGATGAGATCAGCTGCTGTACAGCCATTTGCTTTGGATCGCAGTCGCCAGTCGGTGTCGCTGCAGCAATCGCAGCCGCGCCCGTTTGGTTGCGCGCCAGTAGCAAAAATTGCTCTTTAATCGCATTGTGCGGCGCATCTGTATCTTGACGGTAATCCGCAAAATAACGCTGCCACTCTTCGCTGACGCTGTTATTGTCTGCAAGATATTGTTCATACAGCGCCTCGACATAGGCGGCACTGTCTGCTGCCAACTCGGTGTTTGAAAATGCCACCGTATCTTTACTATTTGTCATTAGTCTTTCGCCATCTTATGAGTAAAAGTTGGGTGCACCAAGTCATGCGTGATCGCCTGCTTGGTCATCAATTTGCATCAAAAATTAATGCTATTACTGCATAGTGTACGCCATTTGCATCAAGATAACAAGGGTGTGATGGCGTTTTGAGGCAGATAAATCTTTGCAAAAATACTAAATGTTCTTGCAGTTTTGTGACAATTTGGAAAATCCATCAATTTGTCAGTACAAATGTGCACTTTTTATGATTTTTTGGCATAATTTATTATAACAATCAACATAATCCATGTCTAAGATTTGATCACTGTGCCTGCAGTCATCAATTATCCCTTTCACCAAAAAAATAAAGCCGCATCATACGACACGGCTTTATGCTGATCAAGGCTATTAACCTGCTTGATCCAGTAGCATACTACGGATATGACCGATTGCCTTGGTTGGGTTTAGACCCTTTGGACATACCGATACACAGTTCATGATGCCACGGCAACGGAATAGGCTAAATGGGTCATCTAGGCGTGCTAGGCGAGCTTGGGTGTCACTGTCACGGCTGTCGATGATGAAACGGTAGCCATTCAATAGTGCAGATGGACCTAGGAACTTATCAGGGTTCCACCAGAATGATGGGCATGAAGTTGAACAGCACGCACATAGGATACATTCGTACAGACCGTTCAGTTTCTCACGATCTTCTGGTGATTGTAGGCGCTCTTTTGGTGGTGCAGGCTGATTATTGATCAAATATGGATGAACTTTTTCGTATTGCTCATAGAACTGGTTCATATCGACGACCAAGTCTTTGATCACAGGCAAGCCAGGTAGTGGACGAATCACAATCTTCTCTGGCAAGGTGTTCATGTTGATTAGACACGCCAAACCGTTTTTGCCATTGATATTCATACCATCCGAACCACAGATACCTTCACGGCATGAACGGCGGAAAGTTAGCGTTTCGTCTTGTTTTTTTAGACGTAGTAGCACGTCAAGTAGCATACGATCAGATTCAAGCAGCTCAATCTGATAGGTCTGCATATATGGGGCTTTGTCCTTATCAGGATCATAGCGATAAATTTCAACGGTGCGAGTTCCACGACTCATAGTCTTTCTCCGCAAAATGCTTGGGCGTAGGCTTCAGCAAAACGCCCAAAAATCAAAATTTTAAATTGTCAATTAGAAGGTACGAACGCGTGGCTCACAGTAATCCACAGTCAATGGCTTCTTGCGAACTGGCTTATAGATGACTTGGTTGCCTTCTGAGTACCATAGGGTATGCTTCATCCAGTTCTTGTCATCACGGCCTAGTGGTGCTTCAGCGTCATCTGCTGGGCGTTCATAATCTAGAACACTGTGTGCGCCGCGGCACTCATGGCGTAGCGATGCTGATAGCATGGTTGCTTTTGCCACTTCATAAAGGTTCGCCACTTCTAGCGCTTCGATACGAGCTGTATTAAACACCGCTGACTTGTCTTTTAGGTGGATTTGCTCAACTTTTGGTGCTAGTGCCATAATGCGCTCAACACCTTCATCCATCAAGGCTTGGGTACGGAATACACCAGCGTGTGATTGCATGATTGAGCGGATTTCGTCAGCCACTTCTTGAGCATTGTAGCCTTCAGTTGAGTTTTGTAGCTTGTCTAGGCGTGCTTGAGTGAAATCTAGTACGCGTGGGTTTAGTGGCTTGTAGCCACGATCAGACTTAGCGAACTCATCAAGGATGTGCTGACCTGCTGCACGACCAAATACCACAAGGTCAAGCAGTGAGTTGGTACCTAGGCGGTTTGCACCGTGTACAGACACACACGCACATTCACCGATGGCATATAGACCTTTGATCACACGGCCTTCAGTATATAGACCTTGCTCATCACGCTCACCATCTAGCACTGGTACAGTGACCTGACCGTGGATGTTGGTTGGGATACCGCCCATCATGTAGTGAATGGTTGGGACAACAGGTACTGGCTCTTTGGTGATGTCAACGTTTGCAAAGTTATGGCTGATCTCAAATACCGATGGCAAACGCTTCATGATCTCAGCGTGACCTAGGTGGGTCATATCCATCACGATATAGTCGCCATTTGGACCACAGCCACGACCTTCTTTGATCTCTTGGTCCATAGAGCGAGAAACGAAGTCACGCGGTGCCAAGTCTTTTAGGGTTGGTGCATAACGCTCCATGAATGGTTCGCCATGCTTGTTACGCAAGATTGCGCCTTCACCACGGCAGCCTTCGGTCAATAGTACGCCAGCACCAGCGACGCCTGTTGGGTGGAATTGCCAGAATTCCATATCTTGTAACGGAATACCAGCACGCACCGCCATACCTAGACCGTCACCAGTATTGATGTAGGCGTTGGTTGATGCACGGAAGATACGACCTGCACCGCCAGTCGCTAGGACGGTCGTTTGGGCTTGGAATACAGAGATATTACCAGTTTCTTGGTCTAGTGCAACGACACCGTTGATGTTGCCTTCGTCATCTTTGATCAGATCAAGTGCGATCCATTCAACGAAGAACTGAGTGCCTTTTTCTAGGTTCTTTTGGTATAGCGTATGCAATAGTGCGTGGCCAGTACGGTCAGCTGCCGCACAAGCGCGTGGCACTGCTTTTTCACCGTAGTTGGCTGAGTGGCCACCGAATGGACGCTGATAGATGGTACCATCGGCGTTACGGTCAAATGGCATACCCATGTGCTCAAGCTCATACACGACTTTTGGCGCTTCACGGCACATATATTCGATGGCGTCTTGGTCGCCTAGCCAGTCAGAACCCTTGACAGTGTCATAAAAATGGAAATGCCAGTTATCATTGCTCATATTACCCAATGACGCACCGATACCACCTTGGGCAGCGACTGTGTGCGAACGGGTTGGGAAAACTTTGGTAATAACCGCAACTTTCATACCGCCATTAACCAGCTGTAGAGAAGCGCGCATACCAGAACCACCACCGCCAACGATGACTGCGTCAAAGTTTAGCGTTGGGATGTTATTGATTACAGTATCTTGTGTTGCCATGTTTATTCCTAATTATGTTTTTATTGGTGTTGATGGGGCAAATTTACCAAATTGCTCATGCAAATGGTCAATTACCAAAAAATCATCACGCCCCAGAACAGATACACCAAAACAGCGATAATGACCAATGACTGAATCACCAAACGCAATCCTGATGATTTGACATAGTCAGTCAAAACTGTCCACATACCCACCCATGCGTGGAATACCAAAGACAAAATCGCAACCAAGCTAAATAGCTTCATTGGCAGGCTTAGCATAAATCCTCGCCAAGCATCAAAATTCACATCATTAAATAGGAAAAATCCTACAATCACAACGCTATACACCGCCAAAACGACAGCACTGATACGCTGCAAAATCCAATCACGCGAGCCTGAGCCTGTTAGACCAGTCGCACTTTTAATACCAGAATTATTTCTCATTAGAACATCACCCATACAAACGATGCGACAATCAGTACAGCAGCGATCACAAAGCTGATCACAGCCGCCGTACGGCCAGAATTGAACTCTTCGTTCATGCCTAGGTCAGCCAGCAAGTGCTTGATACCCATGACAAAGTGGTACGCAGTGGCAGCCACAAAAATCCAAGCAACAAAGCGCAGAGCAACATTGTTAAATACAGTATCAAAACCCTCTGGCGATGACACAGAAGTTTGCAGAATGCAAAGCATCACAGGAACCAATAAAAACAGGACAATCCCAGAAATACGATGCAAAATAGACGCCATCGCGATCGGTGACTTTGAGTTCACAGCGATGACTTGGCTTAATGGTAGATTAATCGGTCGGTTGCTTTTCACAGCGGGCATCCTTCATCTAATTTTACGCCGAACAATGGCAAGAAGTAGCTGGCTTTTGATTAAGCGATGACTGTGATGGCCAAGCGGTCAAAGTTCATCCAGCTTAATGAGCACACAGGTATAACCAATCATCATATTGATGTGTCATAACGATGCGTGCAGCGAGCACCAAAATTACAAAAATCCACACGATCTTGCTCAGATCAGAACACAGGGTGGTCAAACTTGCTGGACAAACTTAACATTCCTCTGCAATGACTTATTGCAAGTGATTATCGTTTATGGAAATGTGGTCATAAATAATTTAAATTATAAAACGGCTGCACGATAATTACAAACAAAATCCTATATTTTGTGCAAAATTTCCGTGATTTATTTAAAAAATAATACAATTTATGCAGTTTGAGCGCAGTTTTAATTGTTACAAAGCGTGTCAGAGCAGTAAAAGCGCTTGCCAAGTGATGCGATTCCCCCTAAAATCGAAACCGAAGCAGTGGATATTCGTTTACTAAAATTTGGTAAAAATGCGAAAAAAGCTTGTAAGTTTGCCAAAGTTTTTGTATTATCCAAGATGCTCACTTGAGTACGCCTGCCTACAGGTGTGAAATTGATAACAAAACAAGGATGCCACATGGATTTTGGCTGACGGCTTAGCCGATTCGTGTGAAATTATTCGTCTGATTGTATGGTGCATCATCAAGCACCCACAAGGAAGTTCGGTGACTTTTGTCATGTGCAATACAAGGTTTTCAGGCGTTATCTAACCCAAACGAGGTCTATTATGTCAAAGAAAGTTACTCTTACCGTTGATGGCACCGAATATGATATGCCAGTGCTAGAGAGCACGCTGGGCCGCCCTGTACTAGACATCAGCGCAGTGGCAAAAGCTGGTCTATGGACTTATGATCCAGGCTTTATGGCGACTGCACCTGTTGAGTCAGCCATCACTTATATCGATGGCGAAAAAGGTGAGCTGCTACACCGCGGCTATGCCATTGATGATCTGGCATCAAATGCTGACTACCTAGAAGTCTGCTATGCACTACTGTACGGCGACCTGCCAACTGCCGAAGAAAAAGAAAAATTCTACGCGCGCGTCTCTGATCATATGTCAGTGCATGACCAACTGCGTAAATTCTTTGAAGGTTTCCGTCGTGACGCTCACCCAATGGCCATCATGGTCGGTGTCGTCGGTGCGCTATCCGCTTTCTATCATAACCACCTAGACATCTCAGATCCTGCACATCGTGACAATACTGCTGTTGATTTGATCGCAAAAGTGCCAACCTTGGCAGCGATGAGCTACAAATACTCGATCGGCGAACCGTTCATGTATCCACGCAAAGACTTCAGCTATGCTGAAAACTTCCTATACATGATGTTCGCGACCCCAGGTGAGCCTGACTACAAGGTAAATCCAGTGCTGGTCAAAGCCATGGATAAAATCTTCACCCTACACGCTGACCACGAACAAAACGCATCAACTTCTACTGTGCGTCTAGCTGGCTCAACTGGTGCCAACCCATATGCGTGTATCGCAGCAGGTATCGTGGCACTATGGGGTCCATCACACGGCGGCGCGAACGAAGCTGTCCTACAGATGCTAGATGAGATCGGCTCAGTCGAGCACGTCGAAGAATTCATGGAAAAAGTGAAGAAGAAAGAAGTGAAGCTGATGGGCTTTGGTCACCGCGTCTATCGTAACTTTGACCCACGCGCCAAAGTGATGAAAGAGACTTGTGATGAAGTACTAGGCGCACTAGGCATCAACGATCCTAAGCTTGAGCTTGCAATGAAACTTGAGCAAATCGCTTTGAACGACCCATACTTTGTAGAGCGTAAACTATATCCAAACGTTGACTTCTACTCAGGTATCATCCTAAAAGCAATCGGTATCCCAACCTCAATGTTTACCGTAATCTTCGCTCTAGCGCGTACTGTGGGCTGGATCAGCCACTGGACTGAAATGCACTCAGAGCCATTCAAAATCGGTCGTCCACGCCAACGCTACACTGGTGAGACACACCGTGAGTTCGTCCCTGTGGACAAGCGTAAATAATCCGATTTATAACGGATTTACTATAAAAATTTCCCCAAGTGATCGCTTGGGGAAATTTTTTGTGCGATAGATGTCATCATTTCTAGCACCGCACTGACCAAATCGCCTGAGTGTACATCCTAGCAAGAAGGTGTTACACATAAACATTGACCCTGCCCAAAAGCATGGGTTTATAATAATACGATCAATCACTACCAAGGAGTCTGCCATGACCATTAACAAATCTCTGCTTGCCGTCGCTTTTGCTACTGCCTTGAGTGCTTGTAGTCAGCCCACCACTAGCACCGAGCAAACAGCCGCACCAAGCACTCAAAATACACAAGAGATGCAGCACTCGGCACACGCCCATCACGATACCACCGTGCCGATGGCTGCACACACCAGCGAGTATATGCAGTCGATGAACACCATGCACGATGCGATGATGGCAGCCACCACCAAAGCCAATGCCGATGTCGCTTTCGTTGAAGGGATGATTCCGCATCACCAAGGGGCGATACAGATGGCACAGATTGAGCTAAAATACGGCAAAGATGCTGCCATGCGTAAGCTTGCCCAAGACATCATTGAAGCACAACAAACCGAGATTGAGTTTATGCAAAATTGGCTGACCACCGCCCAAGACAAAGATGCCATCGATGCCAATAGCGAGCACGCCAAAGCCTATCTTGGTGACATGAGCATGCATGATGCGATGATGACAGGGGTGCATCACGAAGATGCTGACATCGCCTTTGCTCAAGGGATGATTCCGCATCATCAAGGGGCAATCGAGATGGCAAAAATCCAGCTCAAATACGGTCAAGATGATCAAATCAAAAACCTTGCCCAAGGCATCATCGACGCCCAAGACCCAGAGATTGCACTGATGAAACAGTGGCTTGCCAGTCGTGGTATCAGCCAATAATAAACAAAAACCCATCAAGCAATCGCGCTTGATGGGTTTGGCAAGTCAGATAAGCGAATTATTTGCCCAATCCTGCCTGCTGTAACAGTGCACCAAAGCTGCCCATCGCTTTGGCAGGTTTGGCGGTAGATTTTGGCTTGTCTTGACGGTCTTGGCGAGCAGGTTTGCGATCTGCTTTGGGCTTATGATTTGCCGATTTGTCTGCTTTATCCGCCTTGGCTGACTGATCAGCTTTGGCAGATTTTTCAGATTTCATACTAAAGCCGATACGACCACGAGCCTCATCCACCGAGATGACACGCACGCTGACGATGTCTTGGGGCTTGACGACATCGGCAGGATTCTCGACATAGTCATCAGACAGTTCAGAGATATGCACCAGACCATCTTGATGTACGCCCACATCGACAAAACAACCAAAGGCAGTGACATTGGTCACCACGCCTTCGAGCACCATGCCGACTTGTAGATCTTTGATTTCATTGACATCATCACGGAATTTCGCCGTGCGAAACTCACCACGGGGATCGTGTGCAGGCTTGGCAAGTTCGCTAGTCACCGTAGCAAGCTGACTAAAGCTGTCACTGCTGTCATTGAGCGATTTGGCAGCAGTCTCATTGCCCAGTACCTCATCAAGCGATTTGCCATGCTTAGCCAAAATCTCATACACCAGACCATAGCTCTCAGGATGCACGCCTGTGGCATCAAGCGGCTCATCACCATCTTTGATACGCAAAAAGCCTGCCGCCTGCTCAAAGGTCTTCACGCCCAGTCGTGGGACATTTTTCAGCTGTTCACGATTAACAAAAGCACCATTGGCACGGCGATACTCAACGATCTGCTGAGCGACATTTTTATTCAAACCTGAGATGTGTGCCAAGATCGCAGGACTTGCGGTATTGACATCGACACCGACAGCATTGACGCAGTCTTCGGTGACTTTATCAAGGCTTGCTTCAAGCTCAGTCTGATTGACATCGTGCTGATATTGACCGACACCGATCGCCTTTGGCTCGACTTTGACCAGCTCTGATAAGGGATCTTGCAGACGGCGAGCGATTGACACCGCCCCACGCACCGACACATCCAAGTCAGGCAATTCGCTTGATGCGATTTCGCTGGCTGAATACACCGACGCACCCGCTTCTGATACCACAAGGGCTTTGGCGGTCAATTGACGCTCAGCGATGACTGATTTAACCAGCTCTTCGGTTTCACGGCTGGCCGTGCCATTACCGATCGCGACCAGCTCGACATTGTGCGACTGGATAAGGCTTGCAATCTCAGTTTTGGCTTCATCAACCTTATTATAAGGATTAAACGGATATACCGTCTGCGTCGCCAGCACATCGCCCGTGCTGTCAATCACTGCCATCTTCACGCCATGACGAATCCCTGGATCAACGCCCAAAATTACCTTGCGACCAGCAGGCGCAACCATCAATAGATGCTTTAGATTCTCGGCAAATACCGCAATCGCATCCGTCTCTGCTGTCAAGCGGCGCTCGGTCAATAAGCGATGCTCAATCTGCGCACGCCATTTGGCCGTCCAAAGTTTTTTGGCGGTGTCGTATAAAAATTCGCCATTATCCGCACTCTGATCCACCCCAAAATGCTGAGCAATCTTGGTGATGAATGGCTCATCTTCGCCATCAACATGAAGCACCAGTACATTTTGCTGACGACCACGCAACATCGCAAGCAAGCGATGATTGGACAGTTTGGCAAATGGCTCGGTATGCTCAAAATAATCTTTGAATTTCTCGCCAACTTCTCGTTTTTCTTCGCCGATGAGCTCTGAGCGAATCGATGCGGTGGCATTAAAGCCGGTTCGCACCTCATCAAGCAGCTCCAGTGCCGTCGCCCAGTCATCCAAGATGATCGCCTGCACACCGCCCAGCTGCTTGTCATAATCCTCAAAGCCTGCCTCAAAGCTTTCGCCTGTCTCATCGGTTAGCGTCACTGGCGCGACAAAGCCTGCCAATGCCTCGCTTGGCTTTGCCCCTGCCAAAATCGCCTCAGCAATCGGCAACAGTCCTGCCAATTTTGCCTTGGCAGCGATCGAGCGACGGCGTGGGCGATACGGCTGATAAATCTCTTCAAGCTCAAGCTTGCTATTGGCAGCATTGACACGCTCTGTCAGCTCATCATTGAGCACATTTTGGGCAGCCAATAAATCCAAAATCTTTAAGCGACGAGCGGCCAATTCTCGCTCAGCGACGAGCGATTTTTCGAGCGTGCGTAATCGCTCATCATCCAAACCGCCCGTCTGCTCCTTGCGATAACGCGCAATAAACGGTACGCTGTTACCTTCGTCGAACAGCTTGGCAAATGCCTGCACTTGTGATGCCTTGACGGCGTGATCTTTGGCAAGCTTATCATAGATGGCTTGATGGTTAATTGGGTCTGCTACATCGGTCATAACATCAGTCATAATGGTTTTCTACAATGACGCCACATCAGGGCAAAACTCGCCCATTATAACAAGTTTTACGCAAAATTACCCACAAAACACACCAAAGACAAGTCATGATGACCAATTTTTTTGCATACTTGTTTAAAAATTGTTAAACCCCCATAAAAGACTCAAGCATTTGTCCAAAGCCGTGCTATGATAAGCAAAATCATGCATAACTTTTTGGCGAATTGACCAAAATTAACACAAAACTAGTTACATTTTTGTGTGCAATATTGTACACTAAGATAAAAAGGCAACCTGCCGCTTGATTGTAAGGATAATGACATGACAGAAGCTCTTGATAACATTGCTCATCGCATTTTGGTCGTCGATGATGATGCGCGTCTGCGTGCGCTGCTGCAGCGATTCTTGGAAGATGATGGCTATGTGGTGCGTGTGGCACACGATGGCAAGCAGATGGATAAGCTGCTGGATCGTGAGATGTTTTCGCTGATTGTACTAGATTTGATGCTACCTGACGAAGATGGTATCGCCATCTGCAAGCGACTGCGTAATGACAATGCCGGCATCCCGATCATCATGCTGACCGCAAAAGGCTCGGACGCTGACCGCATCGCAGGACTAGAAGCAGGTGCTGATGACTATCTGCCAAAACCATTCAACCCAAAAGAGCTGCTTGCCCGCATCAAAGCCGTGCTTCGCCGCCAAAACCGTGAGCTACCTGGTGCACCAAGTCAGCAAGTCGAAGTGGTGGAATTTGGCCCTTGGACACTGGATCTATCGACTCGTACGCTCAAGCGTGATGGCAATGTAGTGACGCTGACCACGGGTGAATTTAGCGTCCTAAAAGCCCTAGTACAGCACCCACGAGAGCCACTGACTCGTGATAAGCTGATGAATCTGGCGCGTGGTCGTGAATGGGGTGCGATGGAGCGTTCGATCGATGTGCAAGTCTCTCGCCTGCGTCGTCTGATCGAAGACAATCCATCACAGGCTCGCTACATTCAGACCGTGTGGGGTGTGGGCTATGTGTTCGTGCCAGATGGGGCTGAGAGCTGATTGATACCATCTAAGCAATTCATCAATTGGGGCATTTATTGCCCCAATTTCATTGGTCATCCTGAAAAATCGTCATCATCTCCTTGAAAAATACGACGAAACACAAATAACATCATGATGAATCATCACTAGGACAACGCATGAACCTACAGCCAATCAGCAGTACACCCACCACCATCATCACAGGATTTCTCGGCGCAGGCAAAACCACGCTGATCAATCAACTGATCGGGCATAAAGCTCGTGCTGGCAGATGGGCACTACTGATTAATGAATTTGGCAAAATTGGCATCGATGGCGGTCTGATTGCACAGGATGATGGCATCACCATCAAAGAAGTGAGCGGCGGCTGTATCTGCTGTAGCAGTCAGCTACCCCTACAGGTTGCCCTAGTGCGGCTGCTTGGCGAGCATCAGCCTGATCGCCTAATCATCGAGCCGACAGGGCTTGCACATCCTGATGAACTACTCGGTCAGCTGAGCCAGCCACACTGGCAAACCAGCCTGAATATCCGTGCCGTCCTTTGTGTACTATCAGGCACACAGTGGGCACAGGACAAATACCGCTCGCACGACGGCTATATCGCCCATGTGCGTCACGCTGATGTGGTGGTGTGTAACCGCACCGATGAGATTGACATCGATGCGCTCACAGCATGGGTCAGCACCATCAATCCACACGCCAAGCTCATCTTGACTGGCACACCAGATGAGTTGCAGGCACTGCTTGATTTGGCACATCATAGTACCACCCCTGCTCGCACGGTCGCACTGACCGCACCCCGTCAACACACCAATAACAAGACAGATGAGCCAATCAGCCTACCCTACCGCTATCACGAAAGCATCGGTGAGCATCATGTGGGCGGATGGCGACTGCCAAGCGATTGGCAGTTTGATAGCTATGAGCTGCAAAAATGGCTACTGTCTCGCCCTGACTATCTGCGTATCAAAGGCATCATCCACACCACCGAAGGCTGGCTGATGCTCAATATCACCCCCGATGGCATCAGTATCAGCGACACTGACGAGAGAGCTGATAGCCGTCTTGAAATGATCTTTGGGCAGATGGTGGATGATGCCGTATGGCAGGCATGGGATGGAGAGCTGATGGGGATGAAATCTTAGAAAAATAACCAAACCACCACCATCACGATGATGATCAGTAGGATCAATCCACCACAGCCACCTGATGATTTCTTGCGAGTTCTGCGGCGACGCTTGCTGGTACTGGTATAAGACATACCTGTGCCAGGGATACCGACAGTGGTACGGCGACCTTTTTTGCCAAAATTCATCGATGCGCCTTTACCACCTAAGGATACGCTGCTTAAGCCTTTTTTGCTGACATTCAGCTTTACCCCCGGTATGATTTTAAAACTCTTTTTAAAACGAAATCCCATACACCACTCCAATCACTCATTAAAGCTGTTACCACTTAAATAAAACCAACAATCTTCCTAGCAAGATATAGCACGACAAATAAGCTGATCGCCATCGATAGGGAAAAGGCCGTCAAATGCAAATCATCTTCACTTTGCGGCTTGTACCGCTGCTTAAATCGCTTATCCGCCTTGCCACTTTTGGTTTTGCGAGTGGCAGATGGCAATGACACAAAGAACAAAGCCACAAAGCCAATTGCAAAAAGATACAGCATACCTGCACCGATAAAGTCGTTCTCAAAACCAAAAATTCTTTGGGCAACATAGTCATACCCATACGCATAAACAGTCAAACACACCGACACAATCACTGCGCGGACAAAGGCAGTACTCGCCCACGGCAATAGGCCACAAATGCGCAAAATCAAGAACATCATAATAATCAAAGAAAGTACAAATAAAGCGATTACCATATCCAATCCTAATTTTGACCCGTGAATATAAAACAACCCAAGCCACAAAAACTCATGACTTGGGCTGACTACTACATTTGGATTACTTCAGCAGCTTTTTAAGCAGGCTTGCAATGCCTTTTTGCTCACTGCCACGAGCAGCGCGTGCTTTGGCCATGCGCTCAGCGACTGCCTTACCTTCTTTGGTACGCAGATCGACTTTGCCGTCTGCACGGCGTTTCACGCTTGAAGTTGCAGGCTTTTTGGCAGTTGTCTTGGTGGTGGTTTTTGCAGCAGGTTTTGCCGCTGCTTTTTCCGCCGCTTTAGCGGCTTTTGCTTTTGCTAGGCGAGCTTTTTTGGCACGCTCAACCAACTCTTTGTACTCTTTGGTACGCTTATCCACTTTACCACTGGCGGTTCTTTTTAGAGTGCTCATCACATATTCTCCCTTAATTACTCTTCATCTTCGATGACTAGGTCATCCATTTCATCGACAAAATCATCAAAAATTTCGCTTGCACGATCTTCTGAGACACCCAAAATATCTGCAAATGTAAAATAATTTGCCAGCTCATTAACGCTGATTACGCCATCAGCTGCTAGGACATTTAAGCAAATTAGCAATACCGCTTCTTGGTCAGCAACCGCTTCAGCAGCTACGGCAAGATACTCATCAAACGCATCATCATCCATCGCTGAGATCTTATCAACCTCACTTGCCACAGCAGCGTCAAGATCAGCAAAACCCAGTTCATCGGCCAGACCGATAACGCAGCCTTGAGCGATTTCGTCATAAACGCCTTCTCCCGCTACAACCGATGCACCCAAAAATGGTGCAATAACTTTGGTACTTAGTGCCATAATTTTTTCCTTATCAATTAATAAAAATTAGCCTGCCATCATATTGGTCACAGCATAACCAACCACCGCCAAGATGATGATAATCAGCCAGAACCACATCGGAATACCGCCCTTTTTCTCTTCGGCGTATTCGTAGCGAATCTCATAGCCTGCCGGTGCAGATTTAGATACCGTACCCACACTGCCTGTGATGCCATACTTTGCCATCTCAGCTTGCAAGCGTTCAAGGCTGCCTGATGTCCACACTTTGTTAAACGCGACTTTTTGACCATTGCCCAAAGTCAGCCACTCGCCATCTTTGGTAAAACACGCATTGCCATTGACGAACCAATCAGAAGTCTGCTCTGCAAATTCACTCTCGGTATAAAACAAATGATCAATACCCGCATCAGGGCAAATCGGTGATTTTGGGAATTTGGTGCGTAGTTCTGCTGCCGTGACTGATGGATGCATCGCAACGAAAGCTGCCATCATGCCAAGTGCAGTACGGTTTTGGCTTTTGCCAATTACTTGGGCTTTGGTAATTTTTTTACTCACAACTTTTCCTTTAATAGATAAAAATTTTATTAAAATACAATGGTTTGCGTGCTATTGTCGAAATCAATGACATAACCTGCTACAGCTGATTTATCCACCGAGCCGACTTCGCCTGTAATGCCATGCTCTTCCAAAGCAGCTTGTAGTTTTTCTAGGCTTTTTGCTGTCCACACTTTATTGAACGCCACTTTTTGACCATTACCAAGTTCAAGCCATTCACCATCTTTATCAAAGCAGGCATTGCCATTGATAAACCATTCGTTGCCACTTGCGATCAGCTCATCGATTTCATCTTCACTAAAGAACAGTTTTTCGACACCTGCATCAGGACAGATTTCTGGTGGTGTTTCAAAAAGTATGCTGAAACAAAGCAGGTTGAATTTTGATAAAATAGAGAAATGCGAATAACTCTAGAAATCAAATGTCCAACCTGCCTCAGTGACAGTATAAAGAAAAATGG